>CAZUVE010000017.1:0-29996 GCA_964623735.1 uncultured Halobacteriales archaeon
GCCCCTCTGTTTCTCTCCGCAGAAATGAGCGGGATTTAAACCGGCTATTGTCGGGACAAGTTCCTCTCTCTGTTCTCTCCGTCTCAGGGACGAGAGTTAGCTCTCTGAGACCGTAATGGTGGACGTGTACTCCCGAGGGGGGCTCTCTCCCCTGTCGGAGACCGAAAACCCATATTCGTACGTATCCGGGTCTGCGGCTGGAGCGGCTTCCACGGGGACGTGCAGCGTAATTGAGGAACACTCGTCCCAGATCCAGGATGGTGGACAGGAATCTGCCTGTCTGTCAGGCGCTGGATCAATACGCACGTCGCCGAATTGGACCGGTGCATCACGCTGACCACACCGGTACAGGTTCGGGTCGAACTTGAAACTCGAAATCGGTCCGGCCTGGATAGCGAATGTCGTCTGCTCACCAGGGGCAAGTACTACCTCATCCGTCTGGACGGTCGGCGCCCACGTGCCGTCGACATCGCAACCCTGCTGGTTGTCGGTTGCGGGCGTGTCCGATGGCGGTGGATCTGTCTGTGCTGACTCTGTCTCCTCTGGTGGCGCTGTTGCACATCCGGCGACCAGACTCGTCCCCAGAATGACCAACAGTGAACGGCGATTCATCTCTTTATTGTACGACGTTGCAATATAAAGGAGCCCTGTAAGCTAAAAAACCGAGTGTACCCTCAATTCGAACCAGGACACCCGAGTTGCCAGAGCGATTCCTCGTCGAATTCGGGACGTTTCACGCTCGTTGGTTCGTTGTAGTCGGTAAATCGGAGCGTGATGGTGGCAGTCGCCGTGTTGCCACTTTCGGAGACGTGGATATTTCGCTGTGCTTTGAGCGGACGGCCAGTATCGGTGTCGATCCACACCCGAAGCGTCGCATTGTCGAGGTTCGCACCTCCAACATCCGTCGCACCGCGATTCCGGACGTTCGGGATCGCCTGGAGTTCCTCCCTGGTCGGGTACGCAACGATAACGGCAGACTCGGTGCCATCGATCATCTCTGTGCCGTTCCAGTAGACGTTCGTTTCGTTGAGCACACCCAGTTGTTGCCCGACGGGCGTGTACGTGAGCCAGGCCCGCGTTTGAGAGAGGTTTTGCCGCTCCCAGCCCATCCGGCTACACTCCGAGAAGGCGGTGTAGCCGGTCACGTACGTCATCTGTGTCTCACCTCGAGTCCCTGTCCCCCGTTGCTCACTGACTCGTCCCGTCGCATTCATCTCCTGGGTGGACGCGTTGACTGTCACGGCCCCGTCCACGAAGAGGGTCACTTGCTCGTCGTTTCCCGTCGCTTCCACGCGACCGTCGATTGTCGTCCGATAGGACGTAACGTCGGCCATCGCGTCCTGACTTCGGTTGAGGGCGTCCATCGCGCGCTGATCGCTGGGTGGCCGGGATGGTCCACCGAGACATCCGCTCGTGACAAGCACAGTTACGAGTACCAGGGCGGCGAGTGGAGGGCGCATCAGTATAGCGATTCACCGGGGGCTGTAATATTTCTTGAGATATGTCCGAACCAAACGTTCAGTTTCGCAACTGGTGGCCTATCGACGACGGCGTTAGGTCGATTGGTGGTCTGGTGCCGACCGACGCCAGTAGTAGACGACGACTGGCCCAAGAACGGCAGCACTCCCAGTCACAACTCCGATCCCCGTGACAACGATTTCCGAGAAGCTGGTCGTTGCGCGGAGCCAGTCAGCTGTCACAGCCGTCACCAAGACGATCAGGATGAGCACAATCAGCCCACGGACGGAGTAGAGTCGGCTGTCCCTGTCAACGAGTGGTCGCTTTCCCCGCGCCAGTGCCGGCAGGATATCCAGGGCTGCGAACACGACGATGTTGACGACGAGTGCGGCGACGACTCTGGGATAGGGGCCGAAACGGGGGGCGATGGCCGTGACCACGAACCCGTACAAAAGCAAGAAGACAAGTGCATGCCACGCATCTGTGACCGTCCGTACCGAGACCATCGTATCTACACGCGAATTGTTACCCGAATTCCCCTGTCGAACTCACGACGACAACTGTTGGTTCGGACCGGGGTATATCGCAACTGGCCGCTCGTTCGACGCTGAACGTGTAAGACTCTGATCCATTCGCTTCGATGGGTATCCGGGCCGTGATGTCGAACGTCCGGTCGGTATTCCCGGGAATCAGATTGGTCTGTTCGAAGTGTCGCTGTTCGTACCGGATACTGACTCGATCGTCAGGGATGCGATCTGTCCCGACGACGCAGCCACGAAGTGTCGGCAAATCCAGCGGGCGTGTGAACACGAACCCGTTTGTCGCGGTCACAGTCCCGAGGTGTGCCTCTGCCGGGACGACATCTCGTTCACCGGGACCGGTTTCTGGTCCTACCACGGTTACTGTCTCGTTCATCTCGACGGTGTAAGTCACGCCACCGCCGAGAATGTCAGCCCCGACGAGGACCAGGCTGACGGCCACCACTCCCAGAATGACGTAGCCGGCTGTCCGTCGTGGTACCGACAGATTTCCCTGGCGGTGGTGGTAGCCGAGTCCGACAAACAGGAGTGCCGACCCGGCGAACACCAGAAACGTCGCCGTGTCACCGAGTTCGTACCGGGAGAGCACGTATCCGACGAACACAACGTACGCGAGTGCCGACAGGACCAGGGCAACGACATCGAGAACATCCCGGTGGGCTGCGATGCCGGCAACGAAGAATCCGACGAATGCACCGAACAACACGAGGGCTTTCACCGTGATCGAAAGTCCGAACACGACATCCCGAATGAAGTAGATGAAGGCCCCGGCAGCGAACAAGATACCCAGCGCGTACAGTAATTTCCCGCTATCGATGTCGAGGTCCATTTGAAGGGGCGATTCAACCAACTGCAAGGAGTCTCATCAGTATTGTGGCTTACCGACTGGGACGGTATCGACCGATGGACCGACTAGTGGCGGTAGTGTTCGTGACACTCAGGTCTCGGGCTGTCTCGACCCAGTCGTGGTCCGGGAACGGTGCTGGGCGGACTTCGTACGTGTACTGATAGGGTTGAGAGCCCTCGTCCGCAGTCAGTGTGATGTCGTACGCGTACACGATGCCATCTTCGACGCCGAGTTGCAGTGTCCCACTGGCTGGTGGCACCCGGGAGTTGTTCGTGTCCCTGCCAGTCACCCTGTAGGTGATAACGGGAACACCGTGGTGTGTCGTCGTGTTGGTCGCCTCCCACCCGTAGAACGTCAGGATATCGGTGTGACGACCGATATTCGTGGGGGCAAGCTGTCCGTACTGCTGGTCGTACCGATAGTACGCGTCGGTAGTGTTGTCGTAGACGTAGGCGGTGTCTGACTCGAATTGCTCTCGCTGGTGCTCCGAGAGACCATCGGCAGGCTGGACGTATGCGTACGTTGTGCCGTTGCGATAGTCTCTCGCGCCGTGCCAGAGATCGGAGATGACCTCCCCCGTGCGAGCGTTGATGAAGTATTCTCCTTCCACGACTGGCCGGTCGGGCGGTGCAGTGTAATTGATCGTGTAGGAGTCCCAGTATGCACGCGGGGTGTGTGAGACGTTCCGGTCGTCCGAGTCGAGCGTGGCGAAGTCGATGTGATCCGATCCCGCCCCATCGGGATACTGTTGGTCGGAATCCAGTCCGTCAGCTCCGGGCGATCCAACAGTGCCGAGGGCGAGTACGCCTGCGACGACGACGCCGGCTACCAGGAGGAGGGCAAGCGCGTGGCGGCGGTCCATGCTCACTCTATCAGTAATCTTGGTAAATGCGTTCGGTATTGCGGGTCAGCGGTCTCCCACCACTCACCACTGTTTTCGCAGTCTAAATCTGAGGGCGCAGAGATGCGGTCGCCGAAGCACATGTACAGTACAGGCGCACATTCCGTCCGTTCATGCAAATGCGAGCACGCGCCCGTCGTTCGTTCCCACATACAACCGACCGTGAGCGGGCGTGAGTGATCGGATCTGCCCATCGAATTCGTGACGCCATAGTGCTGTCCCGTCTTCACCCACCACCAGCATCGTTGTCTGTTCATCAGGCGGAGTCGAGGCCAGAAACAGTGTCTCGCCAGCTGCGGCCATCCCGACCGGGCTCGGTGCGTCGATCTCCCACTGTTTCTCACCGGTCCCAGCGGTGAGTGCCACGACACCCGCCGGAGTGACCGCGTAGACCGTACTCGATGTCACGGCAAGCCTGGCCCAGAGATAGTCTGCGAGGTCCTCGCTTGCCCACTTGTGGCTGCCATCGCTGGCCTCAAGCGCATAGACCGACTGCTCACTTGCAACGTAGACGGTCCCGTCTCTGACAGCTACCTCCTTTGCAGGTGTTGGTTCGGTTGGAGTGTTCGGTGCGAGCCGTTTCGACCAAGCAATTTGCTCGGCCGCCGGATCGAGCGCAAAGATAGTTCCGAGATCGGGTGGCAACTCGTCGTTGTAGTCGGCCGCTGTCGCGAGATACACGTGGTCGTCGTCCACGGCGATGCTCTCGGCTGTCCATGTCTGCACGTCCCCGGCAACCGGCGCGTCTACGTCGATGGCACCGCTATCGAATCGGAAACTGCGCTCGCCGGACGCAGCGTCGAAGGCAGACAGGTCATCCTGCTCGTCGGTCACGTAAACGACGGTTCCCGAGACGATCATCTCCCTGTCGTATCGTGCGGTCGGCACGGTCACCGTCCGCCTCGTCCCGTCACGTGTCGCGTACGCAGCGACCGTGCTTGAGCCCAGCGCGACGTACAGGTCAGTGCCGTCGAGTGCTGGTCCAGACTCCACACTCTGTTTGGTCTCGGTGTTCCAGACTACCTCGCCACTTCCGGGCCTGAGTCGGGCGATGGTTGTGCCGGGCCCATCGGCCTCCGTGATGATGACGAAGAGACCATCAGTGTCTGCAATCGGCACGCCGATGTTCGACCTGCTGAAGGTCTGTTCCCAGTCCCGGTCCAGTGGAAACGAGGACGGACCATTACTCCGGGGTGGTGCCCGTGTGCCGCCGGCATCGTATCGGGGCAGTGGCCACGCCTCGTTCGCTGGTGCAGTGGATGAGGTCCAAGCTGCGTTTCCGGATTCGAATGTTGGGTCGGGAGGTGACTGATCTGTCGGAGTTGTGGTTTCTGTTGGAGACGAAGATGCGGTGTCGGTCGAGAGTGGGGTTGTCTCGTCCGGGCTCTGAACTGTCGGTGTGTCGGCAGTCTCCAAGTCTGTCTCCTTCAAGCAACCGGTCAACAATCCACTCCCGAGGAGTGCGAGAGCATGACGTCGAGAGACTCGGTCGGTGGAGGGCATCGGACCGCAGTTCTCTCAGCAATCTTAAATCTCTTTTGTCGCATTCCGGTTCATAATCGTCAAGAGATCACTCAGGTCGGGAGATTTGCGAACATGATTACTAGACCGATGAGGACAAAACACACCGACGTGACGATTGCATACCAAATGACACCAATCCCGAGCGCGAGTCGGCCATCAATCCCGCCAGTCTCAGGTGCCCAGTAGCCGCGGTCGGGCAGAAGGTGGAGGGCAGCGAACGCACCGACGCCCGGAATCATGAGATTTGCAGCGATAATGCGACCGATGATAGCAGCCGCGTCGCCGCCAGTAACGCTGCCAGTCCCGGCCGTGAGAAGGATGAGGCCGAGATACGACAGACATTGCACGCCAATCAGACTGGCCCCGACGAGGAAATAATTCACACCAAGCCGGCGAGTCGGCCACCTGAACAGTGCCCGGAGTCGTTCGACACCCAAGAGCGGAGCCCACGCGAAGAGAACAACGCCCCCAAACGCGGCGACGATCCCGAACTCCGTAGATACCATACCCTGACAACAATCAGCTGTTCACATAACATCACAGTCTCTGTTGCTGGCTCTGTAACACCCCGAGGGGCTTTTGCCAGTCCCCAGTAGAGGTGTACATGGCGGCATATGCCGTCCATCCCGAAACCCCGCCCGAAACCGACGCTGTGATTGCGGTTCCCCACTGTCACAGCGCTTCCGTAATCCCCTTCGTTTGAATCCATGACAGTTCCATACGAACCCCTGTGGACGCCAGAGAGGTACAAGATACTTCGTTGCCCCGGTGAATCGCTGGCGGATGTCCCCTGCTGACCGCCCCTTCATGCAGTCCAATCTGTCACAGTCTGGCTTGACTTCCCCCGATTCGTCTCCGCTCTGTTGGTCCCGTCGGAGATTTCTTGCGACTTCGGGGACTGCAACCCTCACCGCTCTCGCGGGCTGTAGCGTCCTGCGCAACAATACCGAGTCTGCGGCCTTTCACACCGGTGACTGGCACTCCTACGGAAATGGGCCGACGAATTCCAACCATATCAGTGGTGGTCTCCCAAAGCCCGATGCTCACGACTCCCTAGCTTCGGCTGACTGGCCGTACGCCCCGCCCGTCGTCCACGATGGGGTGGTGTACTTCGCGTCCGAACGCCGTGTCGTCGCCATCTCGAACGAAGGTAGCGACCAGCAGTGGTCGCACAGCCTCGACGCCGAGTTGTCTGGCGCACCGGCACTTGATCCGGAGCGTGACCGTCTGTACGTCCCAACGCGGGTCGTTCCCACGACGGACGGCCCGGACCCGGCACCAACATCTGTCGCAGTCCTCTCGCTTACTGATGGTGCAGACCGGGGCAACTCGCGGTCGGGAATGGCAAACCGTATGGTGTGACCGTCAGCGGCGGCGACATCTACGTCCGGAGCGCGTCTGCATGCATTCGGCTCGGGCCTGATGGTACCAAACGCTGGCGACAGTCTCTGACCCCGCTCGTCTACGACGAATTCAATCTTGGCGATTCGACGGCGACACAGATCGCACCAGCCGTCACCGAGGACGGTGTCTACGTTCCGACACGGAATGCACTCCTGAAGCTTGATCCCGAGACCGGTGTGGAACGCTGGCGTGTCACCGTCGATACGCCATATGCGGTCTCGGTCGTGGATGAGGGCGGCGTCATCCAGACCGGCTGGCAGGAGACCATCGCGGTTGACCACTCAGGTGATGTCCGCTGGCGTCGAGATCTTCACAGTCGAGCTGCTGCCGCAGTGACGGATGGGACGGTCTATGTCGCCGCAAACGACCTCCACGAGCTCGACGCGGCATCAGACGAGACGACCTGGCACGCGCACCTTCCAAGTGAAGGGACAGCCGCACCCGTCGTGACCGATGCCGACGTACTCGCAGGACCAGTGGGGTCCGAGCATTCCGTCGGGAGGGCAGTGGATTCCTGAGCCCGGACCGAATGCGGTGGCAGACTTCGTCAGTCCATGCAACTGCGTTCGCATCGCCAGTAATCGCAAACGGGCACGTACTTGTCGTCGGAATCAACGACCTGCTTGCCCTCCGCTCTGGGTAGTATCGCACTCACCTGTGATGGATTACCACTTCGTGTTTCTCACCGTGAAGCACTGCGAGCGTCCTTTTATTTGTGCCAGTAATACGGGTACGTACGATGAGTTCGTCTACAACTGCCGGCACACCCACTGGATACTCCATCGCAAACATCATCGGCGTCGTCACAGAGCCACAGACCTACAAGAATCTCCTGTATCTCGGTCTTGCCCTCCCACTCGGCATGGTCTACTACGTGGTCTTGATGGTGGGCTTCGCGCTCGGCGTCGGGCTGTCTGTTCTCGTCGTCGGGCTGGGGATTTTGCTGGGAACAGTGATTGGGCTGCGGTATATTGCCTCGGTCGAACGTCGGCTCGCGAACGCATTACTCGGCACGGCAATCGCCACACTGGACGATGTCGAAACGGCCGGTAAGGGAGTCGTCGGGACTGCAAAGGCGTATCTCAAAGCCTCCTCGACGTGGCGCGGACTCGGATTTGTGGTATTGAAGTTCTGGCTCGGCATTCTCTCGTTTGTCCTTCTCGTCACGTTCCTCGGGACAGCAGTCGAACTGCTATTGTTGCCACTGTTTCCCGGCGGGGCACTCAACGTTCGGGTTGCCAACTGGGAGGTTGCAAAAAGCGTCACGACGACCCCTCAGCGGGCAGTTGCCGTTCCCGGTGGGGCTGTCCTCGCTCTCCTCGGATTGCACCTGTTGAACGCCTTTGCCAGGGCGAACGCTTCGATTGCGTCGTCCCTGCTGGGACCCAAACAGATGGATGCCGACGAGGAACCAGAGTCGGGCCAGTCCGTGTGACATGGTTTGGACCAGAAATTCCCCCCAAGACAACTGAATTCACGTCGCACAGTCGGAAGACACAATCCGTTCCACTGGGTATGCTGAGGAGATACTACGACTAATGGTCCCCCAAACGCGGCGACACCTCCTCCACGTAGCGGCAGCAACCGTTGCTGGGCTGGCTGGCTGTAGCCAGTTCACCTCTGGTTCTGGACAGTCGTCATCGTCAGCGACACAGACACACGGCGCAACTGATCCCGCTGGAACAGTCCTCACTGACCCGCCGATGCTGGTCCTCCGGTCCGAGTCGGATCGCCCAGCGATTCAGTTCCCCTCGCGGAATGACTCGACCGATACGCCTCCGGGAGACCGACAGGCACGCCGCAACAGTCACGGTGTGATCGACTCGGCGACACAGAGCCAGCGGCTGTCTCTCGCCGATGGCGTCGATCGTGAGTCTGTCTCAGCATTCATCACGGCAACGAACTTCGATACTGAGTCCGTCTTTCTCGAGAGTGTTCCCGTCGAGGAGTGTTATCGATTGCAGCTGTGCCGAATCGCCTGGCAGCCCTCCCAGATACGGACTGACTACACTCGAGTACTGCGTCCGTATGATGAGGCCTGTGCTGCCGATACCACCGTCTACGAATCCCGACTCGTACGACTCCCGACAGCATTAGACGCCGACGCTGTGCGCTCGTTTCAGAGCAGTGTCAGCGGGAGTGGTCACTGTACCCGAGGCGAGGGTTCCGAGAAGAACAGCGAGCAGCCATCGGGCACTCCTGACTCCAGCACGGGTGAGCCACAGTGACAGACCATTCGATCACCCGCCGTGGGTTACTGGTTGCGGCTGGGACAGCGGTCGTGGCTGGGTGTAGCGGATTGAAGCCCGACGGGTCTTCCTCGTCGGGGACGATTTCCAGTGCGCGATTGCCCGATGCTATCAACACTGCTGAACCGCTCGTCGTCGACGAGCTTCCGATCGACATCGAGCAGGCATACCTGCGAGAGAGTGAGGACCGTGTGCTGGCATTACTCTCCTCACTCCCCATGCCACTCACCAGGTCGGACATCCCGAACGGATACATTAGACAGGAGTTGCTCGACGCGGCGAATGAGGCAACAACTGCTGTCGATTCGGCTCGGGGTGCCCACAACCGATTCCAGGCACTCTTGGATCTCCACGACGCCCGGGTCCAGGCTCGGTACGCTGCTGCTGGCTGGGGCGCTATCGATGGGCAGATAACACAGACCGAGTTACGAACAGCCCATCGACAGACAATCGGTGCTGCCCAGTCACTGGAGCAGCGCCGTGCATATCTGGGAGCTGATCCGATTGGAGCACTGCTGGTTCACGCCAGAATCGAACACGCTCTCTCTGCTGTACTCGACGGCGATGGACCGTCTACGTACGGAATCGATGAGTCGGTGCTGGCTGTCGCAGAGTGGGGTGCCCATACAGAACAAGCACAGTCGTTCCTCGCGGAGAGCGAGTATATATACGACCGATTCCAGGCATCAATTCCGGACGACAGTGGGACCATCGAGGGACAGCTAACCAATGCACGAGAGACACTCGTGGAAGAACTCGAGCAGCGCAGGGACCGCCTCGAACCGGAAGCGGACGACTACGATCAGGGACAGATTGGGCAGTTGCTCCACCGACTTCGGAGTGACGCAGAACGAAGTGTTGACCATGTCGCTGAGCCGGGCCGACCAGCTAGCGCGATTCTGCGAGCGACGAACGGACTCACGGAGTTCGGAGCCTACGACCGTCTCAAGACTCGCATTGCTGACGGGGAACGAATTGAGGTGACCGAAGCGTCGGAGATTCACGACGCGCGCCAGGCTGCACGCACCGCACTTACCACGGCACTCGCAGAGAGCCCGCAACCGGCGATCGCTCGGCACATCCTGGGAGATCTAGCGGCGACGCTGGTGTGGGTTGACGAGCGACTCGCTCGATATCAAGGAGACATCAATCCGGCTCAGCTCTCTGATCCCGTCCGCGAGTATCTGTCTGTCACACTGCGAGCGAAGGGCGTTCCAGCGGCGTGTCAACAACTCCAGGAAGCTCTCCAGCTGTGACCTCTAGGACGATTGCTGTGGCTGAAACAGCGTGTCTCGATTTGTGTACTGTCTGGCCCGACGAGATACTATGGAAGTCAAGAATTCACTGATTGCCGTGGATCTCACACTCCTAACGGCCTACGCGCTGTTGCACTGGTGGACCGGATTCACAGAGAATAAACAGGCTGTCGTCGCGGGAGACGCAGACTGAGTGAGACGAGTACCCCCACCACCTCTGTCAGAGATGACGGAGCAGACACGCATGTTCTCATATAGGGAAACGACCCACTCCGGGGTCTGAGCGGCTTGGACACGCCGGGCCGTTCTGTCGGCAACGTGTCTCGCTGGGAGTGCACTGCTCGCCGGGTGTGGCTCCGGGGCTGGGGAACGAACCAGACTCCAGTTGCGTGAGGTTGACGAGCAGGCAGGGATTGCCGTGCCCGAAAGCGACCTCCGGGACGACCAGATCGACGTCATCACGGACGCCGTCTCGAACGGGAACACGACCGTCTACGGATACGAACCATTCCGGAACTTAGAATACGTGCGTCTGAACGGGACATACTACCAGGTTCGGACGACCGAGGCGGGTATTGAGGAGGTCGAACAACCCGTCCTCGTGGTGACGCCGGTTGCGAATCGATCCGAATCCGTCCCACTGGAGGAGTACGGCGGTCACGTCATGGAACTCGTTGCCCCTGCGGAGGGCGAGGCGTCCTCACGAGTGCTCCACCCGGATACGCCGGGTTTCGACGCACTGGTCCCGGAACCACGCCACAAGTACGTCACGTGGGAGAACAACACCTATCGGCTGACGGTCGAGCACAGACAAGTCGAACAGCAAGCTCGCCGTGTCCACGTCGAGGTCGGTTGGTACCTCGACGACGGCATTCCTCGCGTTCCTCCGTCAGCACGAGGCGACGACACGGATCGTCCGGGAAGACCTCTCCCAGCAGGCCCAGGATATACTCCAGCAGGCGATCACCGACGAGTACACCGAGACGGCGTCCTACAATGACGGATTCGAAGAGACGTTGGCCGCCGTTCGAAACGGGTGGGAAGTCACGAGTGGTGAAGCAGGCGGCCACTATCTCGTCGTGTATAACGGGACACTCTATCGCGCAGAGATCCGCGTGACTGCGTGGGGATAACTGGCGGGGGCACCTCTCTCGACGGTGTAGAACCAACTCTGCTCCGAGAGTCAACAGGCGCTGGTCCCGACTCGCAGTTCTCCGTCATCTGTCAGTCGTGCTGCCACGTCAGCCCAGTCGGTTGTGTCAAAACTCATCGGAAATCCGTGATCGGCATCATCAGCCGTTACCGCCGTCTACGTCACACTCCTACTTCAACGTGCAAAGCTGAGCGCCTCATATGGAGCCTTGTCGTGAACGTCGCCTTGCAGTCGATCAACGTAGGACGTGACCTCCGGTGCCGGGGGGGCCGATCGTGGCCTCAACAGCGTCCCACGACACTGTATCGAACGAACCCATCCTGTAGTCACCTCCCCTACGTACCTGCGGATACCTTGTAAGCGTGAGGGGCGGTACCTACTGGAGGTCAGCACGTGAGGGAGAGGTCACCATGGAGTGCTTGCTGATGGCACACATCTGGACCAAGACCGAATCTCGTGACGGCCGGGCCCAGTGGAATCGGGATCATCACTCGTGACCGAGGATGAACTGGCCGATGATGCGGCTGGTGCCACGGCGAATCGTCTCACTTGCACTCGACTTGTCGACGTCGAGCGCGTCTGCCACGTCTGCAAGGGTACTCTCGCGCGGCACGTCGAAATAGCCGCGGCGGTACGCGACAGTCACGTATTTCCGCTGGCGGTCGGTCAGGAGCTGCTCCTCGTCGTCGGTATGAACGAGCGTCAGGAGTTCGTACTGGCGATCCATCTCGTCGAGGGCCGCCCCGAAGGCGTCAAACTGCTCCTGTGTCGCCGTCACAGCGAATTCCATCTGACCGTTCTCGGCGACGACCGGAAACTCCGGTGGCAGGCTCGATCCGTAGAGGAACTCGTAGAGGCCCGTCTCGGCAGCCTCGTACTGCCCGATGGCCCGGCGATCGTCTTCGTATAGCTGGTCGTATGCGGAGATGTCCGGATGCTCTCGAATCGCGTCAGTGACCTCCGTCGGATTCGGGGCCCGGACTTCGCCCAGTTCGAGTGCCCGATCGCCCATCGGGACGCCGGTGAGCAGTCGGAGCGTCGCGTCCGGGAAGGTCGTTGACACGTCCGTGACCCAGAGATCTGAGGACAGGACCAGGCGGAACCGTGCACGAATCACGCGACTCGCTCCCGAATGGCAAGATGCGTATGCAATCTGATCATGGTGAGAGTTGATTCCGTTCGATCAAAAAAATCGGGTCGGGGGCCGTGTCATGGTGTGAGTTCTATTCGGGTCCGATTATCCTCCTGACGCCGATCTCGGTTCGTGCCGGACCCACAGGAGGATGCCGTAGACGACACCGAGAACGGCGGAGGTAATGAGTGCGAGCAAGATGACGAATGCCAGATAGCCAACCACTGGATTCGCGTACGGGACGATCACGTCCTGTGGTGGTTCGACAGCCCAGGGGCTGATGTGAAAGTACGCGAGCATCCCGGCACTGACCGCGAAAAATCCAGCCCAGTACCTGGCTTGAACGCGCCGAGTCAGCGACAGGTAGAGGCTGACCGCAAGGAGCGGATAGATTGCCAGGCTGTACGTGAAGGCGTTGACCTCGGGTGTGACTGGCCAGCCGACGTGATTGCCACGGACGAGATGGTCGATGTGGTGGGCTGCTCCCAGCAGAGTCGGCACAGCCACGAACAGGGAAAACGCTCGCGTCAGCGTGGTGTCTGTCGTCGGCAATTCGACCGGACGGAACTCAGTGACGTCCATACGTAGCGGTTGTCGCCACTCGCAGTCAGTATTTGCCCAACATGTTGGGGTCACTTGGAACTCCAATACGAGAATCAGAACGACTGGAGTTAGCAGGAGTCCAGTGCGGAACCGACCAAATTCCTCACGTTTTAGATCGACCACACCAGGTTCAGCACCGCTGCTCCTGGGCTACACAGAGTTAGCAAAAAATACGGCAAATCCCCTCCTCGGTCTGGAGTGGTATGACAGACACTCACAATCCGACCGATGATAGCGATACCCGTCCAGACCTGACCCCACCAGAGATCGACCACACGCATCTGCCCGACCAGACGATGTACAAAATCGACCTCGCCAAGGCGAGCCACTTCGAGCAGGGGCAGACTGGCGTGACGACCTATCCGCTGGCCATCACGAACGACTTCAAGCTCCTGTATTTCGAGATTGCGTCAGAGGGGAAAATCGACTGGCACACGCACACGCCAAGCTTCGACGAAGTGTGTCTGTGTCTCTCCGGGCGGGCAGCGTACACGCTCGAACGAGAGGACGGCAGTCACCAGGTCTTGGAGACCGGCCCGCGGGAGTTCGTCTACCTGCCCGGGGGTGCACGCCACAAAATCGAGACTGTCGGCGACGCCACCCACGAGGGACTCGTTGCGATGCCCTCGGACCCGGTTGCCCGACTGGAAATGCTCGAAGGGGCTTCCCCGTACCGGATCGAGGACTGGCCGGTCGCTCTCTGGATCGATCGCGCCCGTGACGAGGTCGTCGCCAATGACTCCACCGCCGTCTCCGAGTAAGACGTCTCTGGAGCGTATTCTCTTGTCGGGACAGTCACCGTCCACTGTCGCGGCGTGTCGGTGCTGAAATCCTGGTTGCGGAGTTCACATACCAGCCGAGAGACTGAGTGTGCAACCGATTCGAGACACTATCGAACGGTTAGGGACTTCTCAATTCGATCCGTATCGCGTGATACGGCACGGTGTCGATATTCTCGACTGCGTGTGGCCCTTCCGGTTCCAGCCACTCGATGTCCGGCGGTGATCGCCTGGCGGTTTCAGTCGGGTCTCGGTGGTCTGACTCGAAGGCAACCGCTTCGGTCTCGTCGTAGTAGCGGATGCGGGCAGCCCGATCGACCAGCATCACGCTTGGCCACCGATGGGTGTGCGTCGGTTCTTTCTCGCCGGGTAGAATCTCGACTTCGACCACGCGAACGTGGTCATTCTCCAGCAGGATGTGATGGGAGTCCGGTGCGGCTTCGACTGCGTCGAGTGACTCTGGCCACTGCCACTGCGACGACTGTGAATCCTTGTCCATGCGTCTCTCAGCTCCTGGCGTAGTCACCGCGGCGACGCGTCACTTCGGGCAGGTCGCTGACCGAGAGGTTCCAGTACGAGTACGGGCCGGTGCCGAGAACGCAGATGCCCACCGATGCGAGCAACACCACCACGTTGAAGGGGTTCGGTCCCGCCGCCGCGATGGCGACGACCATCGTGACCGCGAGGGTCGCGCCGCCGAGGCGGCCGGCGATGCCAAACGCCAGCGACACGACAGCGAACAGTTCGGCGACACCCGACAGCGGCACCGCGACCGCGGGCCAGGGAACGCCCCAGGCCGCGAACTGGCCGACCTGCGACGAGTACTCGATGAACTTCTGGACCGCCGGGTACGCCGCAATCGTCACCGCGACTGCACGCAGGACCACCGGGAGCCACCGGGTGACCCGCTCGGTACGAGATTGACTGGTGCTCATGACCGACTCCCCTGGCTGGACGTGTGGCACCGAGTCGGGACGCTCCCGGGCCAGGTCAGCGGGACCGACGCCCGCAGAGCGTTCGTTCGCAGTCCGTTCGACCGCGCGGAACTGTATCGCATCGTCATCACACTTCCAGGTTGTGCGGGTATCGGAGTGAGTGTTTGCCCAATATGTTGGGCTTAGAAGTGACGTCTGGGAGACCAATGACTCGAATGGAGTGAGCAACCTGCGAGTGCTTATTGCCCGGCACAATCCGGAGTACGTATCTGAGTTGGCCGGTCACCCGAACTCATGGGAAGTGAAAAAGAGAAGATGCTAAACGGAGAGTTTTATGACGCCGACGATCCAGAACTCGTTGCCGAGCGGGAACGTGCCCGCAGGCTTACGAGACAGTATAACCGAACGACTCCGACCGACAGTGAGGAACGACGAGACACGAATTCACAGGTCTGAGTCTCGGATAGTCGCTTCTACGCAAGAGCGAGGCAAACAAATGATACGGACCACAACTGATTGCATCATCACCGAACTCGAACCCTTGCCATGTGTCCGTCAGCTCCCTATTCCCCCTCTAGACACTCACACACTTTCTCACAATCTGTCTGAAATACCCACGTGCGTGTTGCCATTCGATGCACACGAAGCCGACAAATATTACCACCAACCCAGAAACGGTAGCGGCCGTGATTTGCTCGTCCAAGAGCAGGCTTCCAGCGACGGCAGTTGACACCGGATGTGCGTAGTACGCGAGATTCGTCTTTGTCGCCCCAATCGCAGCCACCAACTCGAAGTGCACTCTGTACAACACGGCAGTAGCCGACACTCCGACGCCGATCACAGCGAGTATCGCCTGGATCGTCCACTCGATCTGCCCGACAGTTTCCCCCCGCAACACACTCAACCCATGGATGAATACCGCTGCGACGACGAGTCCCCACGCTGTCAGTGTCAGCGTCGGCAACTGCGGATCGAGATACGTTGTCACGACAGTCCCGACAGCGAAGGATGTCGTGCTCAGGAACACCAGTACAACTCCGCGGTTCGTCGCAGTCACCACATTCGTAGGATCGGGATTCGCAGCGATTCCGGCACCGACGAATCCAAGCACGATTCCGACACCACCCCAGATATCGAGCCGTTCCCCTGGCAATAAGAAAAACGCAACTCCCGCGGTGAGCAACGGCGCGAGACTGTAGACGACTGATCCTGTCGCACTCGTAATGTACTGTTGGCCGAGAAACACCAATCCGATGTTTCCGCCCAGGGTGAGAATGCCAGTCACCAGAACGCCAGCGATGTCAGTGCCAGTCTTCGGATACCAGTACCCGCCCCGCGTCACAACGATCAAGAGAAGCAAAGCGGCACCAATATCGATCCGGAAGGCAGCGAACAGCACTGGCGGAAAGAACGGGAGTCCTGCGACAGCACCCACGAATGGAGCAGCACCGAGGAGACCGTACGCTACGAACAGGAGGGCGGTCTGGACAAGCGAGGACGCATCGTGAGTTACCTGTGTTCTATCGGCGTCCAGGACTGCTGGTCGTCCCCGACGTACCGAGCGGTCGGTCGAACGAGTCTGTTGTCCTCTAACTGTTCGAGAGCGTGAGCCATCCACCCGGCAACCCGAGAACTTGCGAACAGCGCTGTGAACAGTTCCCGTGGAATATCAATCCCAGCGAGAACGAGTGCAGTGTAGAACTCGACATTCGTCTCCAGCCGACGGTCGGGAACGTGCTCGGCAAGCTGGTCACGAGCAACATCCTCGAACTCCTTGACAGTTTCGAGGAAATCGGCATCGTCGGCGTCTCCATAGACGCGGTCGGCGGCGGCTTCCAGGACAGCGGCTCGTGGATCACGGACGCGGTAGACACGGTGACCGAAGCCCATCAACCGCTCGCCGTTGGCCAGCGTCTCTTGGACGTACCCTCCTGCATCGCCTGTTTCGGAGACCTCTCGAAGCATCTCCAGTACGGGCCCGGGTGCCCCGCCGTGGAGCGGGCCTTTGAGAGTCCCGACCGCGGCCGTCGCCGCGGAGACGAGGTCTGACTCCGTCGAGACGACGACGCGCGCGGTAAACGTCGAAGCGTTCAGCCCGTGTTCGGCGACGGTATTCAGATAGGTTTCCAGCCCGGCAACCTGGGCCGGAGATGGGTCCTTGCCGGTGAGCATATACAGGAAATTCGTGGCGTGCCGAAGATCATCGCGGGGCGCGACCGGCTCGTTGCCCTGTCGGTACCGCCAGTACGCTGCCACGATGGTCGGGAACACAGCAATCAGGCGTCGTGCCTCTGCCATCGAATCGTGTGGGTCACGACCGAGGCTCGCTGCTGCGACGCCCATCCGGAGGGCGTCGATTGCTGGTCTCTCCTCACGGGCCGCACGCCGGAGAACCGCCCGAACCTCGTCGCTGATTTCGCGCCGCGTTGCAAGGTCAGCGCGCAACGCCGCACGTTCCTCGGCTGTCGGAAGCTGACCATGCAACAACAGATAGACTGTCTCCTCGTAGGTGGCGTTCCGAGCAAGGTCTCCAATCGGGATTCCTCGAACAACGAGTTCCCCCGTCTCACCGTCGATTTGGCTGAGGCTGGTCTCTGCCACTGTGACGTCTTCGAGTCCAGGAGTCACCGTCGTACTCATCGGTTCACTCCACGTCTGTCACTCTCGGCACCTGACATCGCTTCCCGCCCGTGTGGTGCGGTCCAGTCGAGATCGGGACCCACGGGGACGAATCCAGTCGGGTTGATCTCGTCGTGGCTGCGGTAGTAGTGGGCTTTGACGTGCGCCATATTGCAGGTGGCGGCAACGCCCGAGAGCTGGTAGAGGTCGCGGGCGTAGGGCCAGAGATTCTCGAAGTCGACGAGGCGCTTCAGATTACACTTGAAGTGCGTGTGGTAGACGGCATCAAAGCGGTACAGGGTCGGAAACAGAAACACGTCGGCGAGGGTTACCTCCTCGCCCGCGAGATATCGTCGGTCGGCGAGTACCCCGTCCCATAATTCGAGGGCGTCAAACAGGTCTCGAACTGCCGTCTCGTAGCTCTCCTGGCTGTCGGCAAAGCCGGCTTTGTAGACGCCGGTGTTGATGTCGGTGTGAATAGCGTCGATGATGGTGTCGATCTCGTCGCGCTTGTGTTCGGGATACAACTGGACGTCACGCGTTGCGAGCGCGTCGAAATTCCGATCCAGCATCCGGGCGATGTCGGCTGACTCGTTGTTGACGATGGTGTCAGTCTTCGTATCGTAGAGGACGGGGACGGTGACGCGTCCGGTGTAGTCGGGGTCTGCTCGCGTGTACACCTCGCGGAGGTACTCGGCGCTATTGACCGAGTCCGGCGTGCAGGTCCGCTTCGACGGGGTGAACTCCCACCCGTCGTCGTGTCGGACTGGATCGACGATATCCAGCGACACCACGTCTTCGAGTCCGTTGAGACGGCGCACGAGCGCGGTCCGGTGGGCCCACGGACACGCCCGCGAGATATACAGGTGGTACCGGTTCGACTCGACGGGATAGTCGGCGTCATCCTCCGTCCTTTGTGCCCCAACCCAGGCATCGAATCCCTGGTTGTCGTGGCCGCGTTCGGGTGCTTCGACCCACTTGCCATCGACGAGTTTTCCCATCGCTACTGCCCTCTCAAAATCGCGGCAGTCGTGCTATCAATACCGTATTCCAAACGCAACTGGGCTGCTCGATCGGACATTACAGGTAGAGATGGAGTCTGTCCACTCTAATATCTCAGGCAGACTATAGGAAATCAGGTGTCGTCCGCGATACCAGGACCGAGCGCCTCAGGGCTCGATGGTGAGTGATTCGACAGTCGCGTCGGCGTCGAGTGTCACTGCGAGCGTCCCGCTGGCTGTCGGTGCTTCGACTCGAACCTCCCACGGATCACGATTGCGAACGGTGACACGGTTCCCATCGGTGATAAACGGAAGTTCCCAGAGAAATTCCTCCATCACGTCGAGTCCGCGAGTGCTCAGTTCACCCACGACGGTGGCATTATCGAGCAGACGGATACTGGCCGGCACGTAGCTGTAGAAACTACAGTTCTGACACGACAAATCGAAGAGTGCCGGATGGTCGGCGGCAAAGAACTCCTTGTAGCGTGGGTGGTGGTCCATCCGCGCAGCGGTGTCGGTATACGAGACAGAGACGCGCCCGGCACAGACGAAACAGACGCCACTCGAGGCCAGTCGCCACTTGAATTTCGTGCGGCGGTCGAACGTCTCGATCGCTTCCTCGATGGACCGATCCTGGAATCCCCCGGGATCGAACGGGTACTCGACGAGTTTGGTCTCGCAGCCGGGACAGCAGACGGTCCCGAGGTGTGTGTCGTACGCGAAGGTCGGGGTGGTCCCACAGTCGGGACAGGTACCCGGTGCCTCGAGCGGGCCGATCGTCGGCGAGGTGTGGAAGACACCGCTCTGGATCGCGTCGATGATACGGTGCCCGGCGTACTGGAGGACGTATTTCCCGTCGATTTCGGTGACGAAGTGATCCGTGAGTTGTTCGAGATGGTAGGTGAACTTGCCCGAATCCCGCTCATCGACGGCCGACTGGATGTCCGAGAACGGGAGCGCGTACTCCGGTGCCTCCCAGAGTGCGAACAGGATTTCGAGGCGCAACTCGTGGCTGAACACCTGGAACGCGTCCTGGGGGTCGATATCGGCGGGGACCTCGTCCAGTGGCGCTGTCATCCCGACACGCTTCATCGGCAGGCATCATAACTTCCGGCCCCAGAGTCGCGCTCCACACCGTCGCACCACGACGGGTGTCAGCGTAACCGGCGGGTAAACTCGTCTGGGTCCTCGACACCGTCCATCCACTCGACGGCCCACTCGCTGACGTCGTCGAACTGGGCGAGCAGCGTCTCTCCCTTCTGTGTGAGGCCGTAGTAGACGGCGATGGGAGCGGCCTCTTCAGTCCGGCGGGTGACAAGATCGTGGTCGTCGAGAACGTCGAGTGCGTCCGAGACCGTCTTCGACCGGCCGCCGGTGGTGCGTTTGAGTTCGTTGAACCGCAACTCCTCGTCGCGGAGTGCGTACATGATCTGGAGCCGCCACGGCGTGCCGACCGCGTCGAGTGTCTGGACGACCGGACAGGCCTCGATAGTTTGCGGGTTGTCCTCCTGCAGGGGCGTGGATGCCTGTGACATGGATCAATCAGCGTGGGGGTGACTCGTGGTTGTCTCTGCGACGGCCGGGTACTGTGCGAGGCCGGCGTACCGCATCAGGTCCGTGCCGAGTTGGTGCAGGCGCTCCTGGAGGGACTCGTCGGCGAGCGAGCCGTCCACGACCTGTTCGTGGGAGTTGGGAATCCCGACGTCGGTGGGCAGCGTCCACGCGTCGAGAGCACGGGTCACCGACCGGAGCTGTTCGAGTGCCGGCCGCGGGAACGAGCCGCCAGAGACGACGACAAGGCCAACGGTCGTGTCTTCGAACTCGTCGAAGCCGCTGTAGTCCAGCGCGGCTTTGAGCGGCGAACTGAACGAACCGTGGTACATCGGCGACCCCAGCAGAATCGCGTCGGCCTGCCGGAGGTGTGCCCGGAGTTGTGGTGCGTCGCCTGCGTCCTGGTCGTCGGCGTCGAAGGTGGGGAGGTCGTACTCCCTGAGATCGACGAGCGTCGTTTCTGCGCCCATACGGCGTGCTGCGGACAGGGCCTCCCGGAGCGCGACGCGGGTCACGCTCTCGGCAGCCAGACTGCCACAGACAGCCACAATATGCGTTGTGTCGGTGCGTGCCATCTCTGGTCACTTGTAGTGGACGTCTTGGACCCCCATAATTACTCTGTGAAATGAAATTTACCGCGAGTGTGGTGATTTGAGCCCAACGGGGCGACGAATCGCTGAATATCGGGAATCAACCAGGGATTGTATGACAGATTCGAGAGAGGAGATGAAACTGATTTCAGGAGCGCGGATTGTCCCGGGCAATCAGGGTGTACCCGGATTCCGGTGCAGCGCGCGCCAGCGAAGGCGGCAGGACAGCGGGGAGCGACGCAAGCTAGGAGTCAGGACTCCAGTGGCACCACCGCGAGCACTGCCGTGAAGAGGACGGCACCGGCACTGGCACCAAGCAGCGTGGTCTGGTAGCCAACGGTCCCGCCGACGAGCGTGAAGACTGCCGGACCGACGACCTGGCTGACGCCGATGGTGGTGGTCTGGAGGCTCATCACGCCGGCCCGGACCTGGTCGGGGGCCAGCGTACTGAGCGCGGCGAACAGCGTCGGCGTGACGAGGCCGCTGCCGACCCCGAACACGAGCAAGGCGGCGACCAGCAGCGGTTCGGTCTCCGCGAGCGCAGCGCCGAGAAAGCCGCTGGCGTACAGCACGAATCCCACACCGAGCAGCGTCCGCCTGGACGCGTACGCGGCGGCGAGTCCGTTCTGCGTGGCGACGATGGCACTCGCGAGCAGGACCACACTCGTGATCAGTCCCACGACCGTCGGGGAGAAGCCGAACGTGCCGGCCAGGTAGAACGGCAACGCGGTGTAGAACCCGCCGAACAGGAGTGCGAAGGAGACGAACATGATCCCGTACAGCGCACCCGCACGCCGCGTCGGGATCAGCCGGAGTGCCTCGCGGAGATAGCCCCCGCTGTGGGACCGCCGGCCCGGGTCAGTCTCGTCTACACCGAGAAAGACCAGCCCTGCCACGGGGAGCGCAAACGCGTACATGAGAAACGGCGTGTTCCAGCTGTACGAGGCGAGGTAGCCGCCGACGAGCGGATAGACCGCCGTCCCCAGCGAGAGCATCGCCGTCGTGAGTCCCATGATGCTGTCGTGTTGCCGCCCGTGATACCGATCGCCGACGAGGGTCATCGTGAGTGCCGAGAGGATGCTCCCGGCAGCGAACCCCTGGAGGAGGCGCAGTCCCAGCGCCACCCTGAACTCGGTTGTGAAGGCGATAGCGGTGCCCGCGAGGCCGAACACCACGAGACACCCCGAGAGGACGTATCGGCGACCGACCCGGTCAGCGAGCGCGCCGATGACCGGCGCGAGCAGGATGCCAGGCACCGCGTACAGCGTGATGAGCAGGCCCGCGCGTGACTCCGAGACGCCGAAGACGGCCTGAATCTCGGGAAGGAGCGGACTGACCAGCGGCACGTCCATCGGCGTCACCAGCGTGGCCGCGAGGATGGCCACCAGCGCCGGCGACCGCCACGGGACGCCGACTGCGGCTTCCGTGCGGTGCGCGGTGTCGGTCGCCGTCATCGGCGATCAGAGCCCGACCCCGACGGCAACGGGCCAGGCACGCGTGGAAAATGCAAGGAACACAAGTGCGGCACCGATCAGGCCGACGTTCTTGAGGAAGTGAATCTGCTCGTTCTGGCGGGCCTGTCCCTCCATCGTCCAGAAGTCGTGCATGACGACCGTGATCGGGCCGAGCACACCGACGATCACCAGCACACCGACAGCGGGATAGGCGCCGAGGAGCACCGCAAGTGACCCGGCGATAAGCCCGAGACTTCCCAGCGGAACTGCAATCGACGCCAGCGGAACACCCTTACTCCGGGCGTAGCCAACCGACGATTCGAGGTCCAGTAAGTTGCCCAGCGCGAGGTAACCGACGACGACCGCGAACAGCGCCCGGCCGAGCAGGAACGCCGCGTCGGCTCCTGCCTCGGGCAGTGCCATCAGCTGACACCTCCATCGAAACTGCGGGTCGGTTGCGTGCGGTTCGTCTTAATCGATCCGACACTCGTGTGCCGGGAGTCGGTCAGTGACATCGTTGCACGTCGAGATACAGAATCGGGATAAAAATGTTTCAGGCAGTTTATACTAAACCAGGTTACCCGTGTCGAACCGGAAGCAAACGCTGCCCCATCCCTGAGAGCAGCGTCTCACTTACTCGGGACTCCGGGATTCATCACAATCGATTGTAAACCGAAGCTTTATATTAGTATATCCTAATATTAGCAAATACTAAGATGACTGGTGAACAAACAGATCGTCTGCCCTCCTCTACCCGGGGCCGACAGGGAGCCGATTGTTGTTCGAGCGACTATTCGCACTCACTGACGGACACGGAGGTGGCGACTGACGTTGAGACGCTTGCGACCCTCGGGAACGATACCAGGTACGAAGCGTTGCGACTCATCGCAGCAGCCGACGGGGAGGTCTGTGTCTGTGAGATCGAACCTGCACTCGGGGTGAGTCAGGGTGCAGTCAGTCAGGCACTCTCACGGCTTTTCAGCGCCGGATTAGTCGAACGCCGAAAAGACGGCCGATGGCGATACTATGCTGCAACGGCGCGTGCAGAACGACTCCTCAGCGTCTTGGACGACACGAGAACACAGGCACATGACTAATACCACGCCCAGCGACGACGACCGGTCGGACGCCACAGCACAGCGCACCGCCGTGCGTGAACGATACGCTCAGATAGCCACCGAGTCAGGGACGTGTTGTGGCGACTCGAGTTCGTGCAGCGATTCACAGACGGTGAGTTCTACGGAACCCGGGTATACGCAAGCAGACCGTGACGCCGTCGAGGCGGCGGCGGATCTGAATCTGGGTTGTGGCAATCCGACTGCACTGGCAAGCCTCAGTGCGGGTGAGACCGTTCTCGACCTCGGCGCCGGCGGCGGGTTCGACTGTTTTCTCGCAGCTCGGGAAGTCGGGCCCACCGGCCACGTTATCGGTGTCGATATGACGCCCGAAATGATCGAGACGGCTCGCGAGAATATCGAGCACAACGACACACCGAACGTCGAGTTTCGACTCGGTGAAATTGAACACCTGCCCGTCGCCGACGAATCTGTGGATGTGATTCTTTCGAATTGCGTCATCAATCTCTCGCCAGACAAGCCTCGAGTCTTCGACGAGGCCTACCGCGTCCTTCGACCGGGTGGCCGGTTCGCCATCTCCGATATCGTTCAGACCGCCGAGTTACCACCGGACCGACAGGCCGACCCGGCGTCGATAACCGCGTGTATCAGTGGTGCAGTACCGATTCCAGCACTCGAATCGATGCTGACTGAAGCCGGATTCACGAATGTATCCATCGAGCCCAATAGCGACAGTGACGCATTCATCCGCGAGTGGGACGACGAGCGCGACCTGAGCGACTACATTGTCGCAGCGAGGATAACCGGAGACAAACCAGCAAGAGAATCACGCTTGGAGGACGGTCACAATGGTTAGCCCACCGCTTGACCCGCGACATCGGTCGGCCACTATACAACATGGACAGCAGAGTCTCCTCGTCTGCGCCGCTGAAGACGTTTGAGATTGTGTTCGTTGGAGTCCGATCCTGGATGCTATAATCCTCATATCTAACCTGTTACGTTGTAAAGAACGAGAACCTATAGAAACAATAGTATCAAACAGATATATTGTTATTTTCTGCTGGCAGAGCCTTATCTACAACTACCATTGTCCCAGATAAATTTTCCAGAGGGAGTGTACCGTTCACGACATTGTGTTTGGTATCTATAACGATATCATCAGCTACTATCCATCGGTTTTCTGAGGTGTCCCGGTAGCGAATCTGAAGCGTTTGTTCATCTGCTTTTCCTATTTGGCTGTCAGAATATTTCACGCGTAATCTGACTTTGCCTGACGCAACTAATTCTTGCTTAAGATAGTAAGCTTGCAGGACTGATCGCCCTTCAGGCAATTTTAAATCAGTGCCCTGGATATTATTAGGATATCTTCTTACATACAATTCACCCATCGATTTCCCCGGTAAAAGATCTACTTCTAAGAATTCAATTTCTCCATTAACCGAACCTATTATATTTATATTTGAAGACTTTCCGGATAGCATATTTTTTAAAGTTCTAAAAAAGCCTCTATTTTCAATTGATTTTGACATTATTTCATTGGTGCTTGCTTTGGATTTCTTGGATCGCAGTACTTGAAATGGATCTTCATATGTTCTCATCTTGATTGTTCCTTTCCAGGTGGGCCAGTGAACCCTCGGCAGATCACTACTATTTAATTTGTTTACCACTTTTTTCATTTTATTATCATATTGGTCAGTTCCTCGTGGTATATGTCTTTTTTCTCCTAGTGGACTCTGCTTCCAAGGGCGGCCGTGGAAAATAATGGCTTCACGACATAACTGTCCGGGAACGGTAAAACGGCAATTCCATTCTGGACGAAGAGTATGATACTGGATCATATTGTCATATACTGTCTTCCTGAAAGAGGGCTGGTCATGAATTGAAGGACTATCTTTATAATTCTCGTCCCAATTAGTGAAAAAATCCTTTTTTATTACAGAAGATCGATATGATATCACTCCGGTATTCGGTTCGGCAAAAGTTGCTGGTATATCGCTCACTTGATTCCCTTCCAAACGCTCATAATTATCAGGTTTCACTGCCGCCGCAAGTTCAAATCTATCCAATAATGAAAACAATGGATCCAGACAGCCTTCCACATAAGTATCAGTATCTAAATATACTGTTCGCTGAAAAGGTGTTTCTTTCAAATTTCGAATTTTGACTCCCGGACCAGCGGAGTCGGATTTATTTTTTATGATATAATCAAATGAATCTGGGACTCTATCTGGAATATCAGTAACAACTGCGATAGGTTTGGATGACATATCTCTTAATTTTTCAGCGGCATGAATTGCTTCTGACACGTATTTCTCCCCGGTACATACAAATAGGAGTCCCCGCTTATTCATGGTTCAAAATGCCCAGTATGGTATAAAAGTTTAATGTCCTCAGAAATGTATTGAGACAGAAGTGGGATTTCATATGGCGCTGCCTCAGGTATTCACTATTGACGCATGGCGAATTATTCGAGAATTCACTATTGACGCATGGCGAATTATTCGAGATCTTTCGCCAATAATACTCACACTTCTTGCTCTCTATTTCACTTGGATCCAAGTTTCTGACATTGTCAAGTCCAAGTTAATAAATCCAGATATCGACGTGCGACTTGTAGAGAATATAGGCCACGACAGGATGTCAACAGATAAGTCAACGCAGAGAATAAGGAATTTTTTCAGGGAACGTCCTGATTCCAAGCTGTTGGTTGAGAGAAAGGATGAACCTGATTACCGGATTGATTTGGAGGACATAGATGAAATTGAGAAGATCCAACTTCATTCCGAGAACAGGTATGAGTTATTTTATTTTGTTATTGGATACATAAAGGGTAAATCGTCTGGAAGGTTACAAGAATTTCTTTTTTCTCCGGTAGTATTCTCTCCGCTTCGATACTGGTTCATCTTTCCAGCCGATTTTAGAGTCTTACGTGATATTGATTCCCAGGAAGAAGATATTCCCAAACCCAGCAATACATCACTTCATGAAACGAATATCACCGTCATCAATACAGAAAAAAAAGCGAGCTACGATAATTTAGCGTATGGTACTGATGACTCTAGATCTGAGTTTGATGTTATCAGACCTTACAGCATCCGCGGTGAAGTTGAATATTTCACTGCTGGAGAAACTCACGCAGTTGCTCTACCAGTCTGGGTCAGGACGCCGGACAGAGAAATGGATAGCCGGATCATCTCGGTAATTGATCCCCCTCATGTGCCTTACAAGCAAGAAAAGATTATCGAAGTGTCAGTAGTACAAGATTAAATACTAAATTAGATATATTCTGCAAAACTGAACCTGGTTAATCACTTCACTGCATATCCAACATCTGGGAAAATGTTTCCACTTCTAAGTTCTCTGACCTCTATGAAAGTCGAAAATGCTTGATTCCAATTAATATCATCCGAGATTAGGATGCCGTCGTTTTTAAGCCACTCATGCGCAAGCTCATATTCAAACATCATACAGGGGTGAGAATGCTCTGAATCATGTAAGAAACAATCAAGCTTATTAATTGATGTCATTACCTCTGGGAGTTTTCTCTGGCTTTTACCTATTACAAGTTTCCATTGATCTTTGAATTTTTTTGGGATTATCCATCCTGGTTGTTTATTATTCGGAAGCGCCGCCCCCCCGAAATCCTGATACGTTTCTTCTTTAAAATCTTCAATAGACTCGTCTATCCTGTATGGATAGTCGATAGAAATCAAGGTTCCAGATTCGTTTACATATAGGGCTGAAAGTATACTCAGTGTAGAAAAACCATGACACACACCGGTCTCAATCATTATTGATGGACGGACTTTCCGGATGAGTGTATATATATCGCGGCCTAATTCGGGAGTAATTGTTATCATATCATCCCTATCTGTTAGGTTAATATAGATATTTCTATGATTTTCTCGGATTTCCAGAATATTTCTCTTATGAAATTCTTCTACATAATCTTGATACTCTTGCTCATCGGTAAAGAATTCACGAATAAACTCATCGCAGGGTTCTTTTAGATTTCTATTCAGCATGACCGGTTAACAGATATACTCAATTGAATCCCTACCATTTTAAAACTGCGCCCAGCGGCGTGAAGTTAGTACCGAACTGATCAGTAGTGCTAATTGTGCCTTCAGCGTTGAAATACTAGATACGAGCGATAGACGGTCTGTAGCAGGAATCTAGTAGATCACAACTGAAGCCGCACTATTTGAGGTGAGGTTGTTTCAAACTATACGGCTGAATAGGTAGGCTTCGGGAATAGGTAGTTGAGAAAATACTGCCCGAAATCATCAACGCATCCTACTGCATACACGCGACATCGGTATGAAAAAATAGACTGAGTAAATAACCATAGGCGGACATGATGATCATCAATCGCGACTTTCGTTCAGCCGATTCTGTGGCCTGAAGAACCGTCACAGGTGTCACAGGTTTTCAGCGTTTTTTTCCAGGTACGGGCGTGTGCGTGGACGCACCTGATAAAGACCCGCACAAACCCTGTGACACCTGTGACACCCGGGCCGCGATCCGTCACCCCGCTGTGGACACCGTTGGCCGGAGTTGAAAGGATGGGAGTCGATTTCAACGTCAGCAGGGGCCCCGGACGTGTGCATCGGCCAGTCCGTCGCGGGGGAACTAGCCGATCACCGCACCGTCAGGGGTAGCGGTCGACGCTGTGGTTGACCAGCAGGTCGGCAAGGACGCCATCGACGTCGTCGGGGGGGTCGCTGGGATCGCCCGTTATCGACACGTCAGACCCGTACATGCTGGCAGCTTCGATATACCGGCGTGGCTGGCCGTCGCAAATGTCCCTCAGTGGTGTCTACGTGCTGATAGAAGGTAGTGGTCAGGGATAGTTTCGAAGATCGTCGGTATATTTATGTGGAAGTACGTAATATATTCAACCTGTCTTCGAATATCGCCATCTTCTCGGGAAGAATTTAACCAAATATCCAAGTGGGCGCTGCAGGATTTGAACCCGCGACCTAGTGGTCCGAAGCCACTCGCTCTGTCCAAGCTGAGCTAAGCGCCCCCAAGCGTAGGTTGTTTTCGCCGTGATAAAAACTCCCTGGTTCCCGTGCTGACCGCGCGTTCTGCCCCGGCTCCCACGCGTTGCCCGCGGACCCAGCAGGAACCGGTTGTCGAAGCCGGCGAGACTCTCGAGAGCGAATTAATACTGTCGGCTATACATACGTGAAGATATTCGGTACCCCGGGATGCCGACACTACTCACGCGCTTGGAGCCGACAGTACAGGACGGGAGCGTCGACACCTTTCGGCGGTGTCGGCACCCTTTTTGTGTGGACCAGCGTAACCGATGTATGCCAGTCGAGAGCGACGAGAAACTCCAAGAGATTCTCGCACTCGGGAGGATTGCCGTCGTCGGCTGTTCGACCACACCCGGGAAGGCTGCACACAACATCCCGCGGTACATGCTCGATCACGGGTACAGGGTTGTCCCGGTCAACCCGAACGCCGACGAGGTGTTCGGCCGCCCGGCATACGATTCCCTCTCAGAGGTTCCCACAGGCGTCGACATCGTGGACGTGTTCCGCCCGAGCGAGGAGGTGAGCGGGATCGTCGACGAGGCGCTCGCCCGCGAAGACGCGGGCGTCATCTGGACACAGCTGGGGATTCGCGACGACGCAGCCGTCGAGCGAGCAGAAGCAGCTGGTAAGCGCGTCGTCCAGGACCGGTGTCTCAAGATCGAACACCAGCGACTCGTGTAACCGGGTTCGCGACATCTCCGTCACTCGTCGTCTGAGGTGTAGACGGTCGTGGTTTCGTTATCCTCCGTCCCCGCCTCCGTGTCGTCGCCGTCTTCGAAGGGTTCAGCCTCGTCGATGACCGTCTCGACGTCGATCCCCTGTTGCTCGGCGACCGCCTCCAGCAGCGCGCGCTGTTCAGCGAGGTCGCGCTTGATGCGGTCGACCTGCTCGCTGGTGGTCTCGACCTCCGACTGCACCTCCCTGAGTTCGGTTATGACCTCGTTCATCTTCGAGTACAACTGCTCGGCCGCGTCCATCACCTTCTGGAGCTTCTTTGCGGTTCCACCGAGTCCCATGTCCCCCTGTTACTCCGGCCAACACGTGGGTGTTTCGGCTCTCCAGCCCGCGTGTCGGCCGCCGGTGGGCCATCGGGACACCGAGGTCGCGCATTTTAAGCCCGGGCCATGCGGAGTCCCGGGCATGGAGCAGGTGCGGCTGGCGCCGATGGTCGGCATCGTCGGCTGTCTGGGGGTACTCGGCGGGCTCGCGTATCCCTACGCGACGGGCGGGGCCGGAGTGGGTGCCTACTACGGGTCGGGTCCGGTCAACCCGCTCGTGGCTGGCTTGCTCGCAGTCGTCGCGATCATCGTCTTCGCGGCCGGTCGCCAGGGCCGGACCGATCCGGGCTTTGCAGCGGGCGCAGGGCTCGTCTTCGGACTCGCCATCGTGCTCGTCCTGCTGGCCTGGGGGACGACAGCGCGCCTCGACGCCGTTGCAATCTCACAGTGGCACCGCTGGGTCACCGCCGGCGTCGGAGTGCTCATCCCCACGGGAGGGGTGTGGTTCGCGCGGTCGCTGAACCTCCTGTAGAACCGCGGCCGCGAGTGAGGATCGGTCGCCAGTTCCGAAAGGGCCTTATGTGGACCTGTAGTAGGTTTGTGATGGACTAGGTCGGGCGGTTAGGCCCCGCTCCACCCGCCCCCAGTACGGTCTTCAGGGGGGACCGAACGCCAGGGACGTCCGGTCAGACGGACGCGGGCCCCGCAAGCTAACGTGGAAGCCTCGTCCTGCGGGGACGGCGGTCCACGCGGGCGCACCTGCAGGGGTGTGTCGGCGTGGTTGACCGGGGATACCGCGTCAGGCGCGGAAGCGAGCAGCGCATCCTCGGACAGCCCTCGCTCGCAGGGTCGCGGGGTGGAGGAGGCGAGCGGGACTACCCG
>CAZUVE010000018.1:0-21870 GCA_964623735.1 uncultured Halobacteriales archaeon
CCGGCAGGCGGCCCCGCTCTGCGGTCTCGTGGACCAGTTCCGCCGGCGCGTCGTGCTCGCGGGCCCACTCTTTCCGTTCCTCGTGGCTCATCCCCTCGATTTTCCGGATGGCACTCTTGATGTTGCGCTGGTGGTGGACGGCCTGGTTGACGTCGCCGGTGCCGGCCTCACCTTTGGTGCGGATCATCGCCGCGCCCTCGTCGACGCGCCGGAGCGCCTCGCCCAGGTTCCGGGCGCCACAGACGAACGGCGCGGTGAAATCACGCTTGTCGATGTGGAAGCGGTCGTCGGCCGGCGTGAGCACCTCGGACTCGTCGATCATGTCGACGCCGAGTGCCTCGAGCATCTGTGCCTCCTTCGCGTGACCGATGCGGGACTTGCCCATCGCGGGGATAGAGACCGAATCGATGACCTCCTGAATGTCCGCGGGATCGGCCATGCGGGCGACGCCCCCGCGCTTGCGGATGTCGGCGGGCACTGCCTCGAGGGCCATCACGGCGACCGCGCCGGCCTCCTCGGCGATCCTGGCCTGCTGGGAGTCGATCACGTCCATGATGACCCCACCTTTCTGCATCTTTGCGAAGCCGCGCTTGACCAGTTCGGTCCCGCGTTGGAGGTCCTCCAGATCTGTCGCGTCTGACATGAATACTCGTTAGTGTTGGAGTCACTTAACCCGTGCCTTTCCCGTGACAGCGTCGCCGCCGGGCCCGGACCCGGAAGGGAGCGACAGCGGCGCATCGCTACCGTTTTGCCTCTGCTGTCCCTCGATCCGGGCATGGCAACGACCGGCGTGGGCTCGCGCGTCGAGTCGGCCGTCGCCCGCTACTTCGACGGCCCGGTTCCCGACCCCGGGGGGTTGCCCAGGTACGTGGCTCCCCTCCCGCGGTGGCTGGAGAACGTCGGCCTCAGGCTCGCCTGGCCGATCGTGGCGGTCAATCTCCTCGGGACCGTCTTCGGGTTCTGGTACTACGGCGGCCGGCCGCTCGAGGCCGGACCCCCGCTGGTCGAGGGGCAACTCGGCGCCGCGCCGCTGTCGGCGTGGCCGCTCATTCCCGACTCCCCCGCCGCGACGCTGTTCATCGGGCTCTCGCTGGCCGCCTGGCGGCTCGGTCGAGAGGCCGAGTGGCTCCACGCGCTGGCCTTCTTCGGGTGTATCAAGCTCGGGTTCTGGACGCCCTACGTCCAGCTGGTTCTCAACGGTCCCGGGGGGATCGCGGCGTGGCTGTACTGGTTTCTGATCCTCAGCCACCTCGCGATGGTCCTCGAGGCGTTCCTGATCCACCGCTACGCCTCGTTCCCGGTTCCGGCGGTCGCCGTTGCGACGGCCTGGTACGGACTCAACGACGTGGTGGACTACTTCTGGCCGGTGCTGGACGGCCCCCACCACACGGTTCTCCGGGCGGAGGTTGTCGACGGGGCGATCGACCACTCTCTGGCCGCTCACGACCTCGCCGCGGCCTGTGCCGTCGTGCTCACGGTGACAGCGGTGTTCTTCGCGCTCGCGACCCGCGTCGAGAAGCTGCGGGCCGGCGGGTGACCAGCGTTTTGTCCGTCGGCTGCCTGGCCCGGGGTATGACCGGGACAGACACAGTCACCACCACCGTCGAGGACGGCGTCCTGACGGTGACGCTCGACCGGCCGGACAAGCACAACGCGATGACCCCCGGGATGTGGGGGGCCGTGACAGAGGCGGTCGAACGGGCGACCCGGGAGGACGCCCGCGCGGTCGTGCTCCGGGGAACCGGCGACGTGTTCTGTGCGGGCGACGACATCGGGGCGCTGGCAGGGATCGAGAGTGACAGAGACGTCCGTCGGCTCGTCGAGACGCTCACCGACTGCTTCGACGCAATCGAGACTGTCCCGGTGCCCGTCGTCGGCCGGGCCGACGGCCCTGCGTACGGGGGCGGATTCGAGCTGTTGCTGGCCGCAGACCTCGCAGTCGTGCCCGAGGACGCGACCTTCGGGTTGCCCGAGACGCGAATCGGCGTCATTCCGCTGTACGCCGCAAGGCGGCTGTCACAGTTGGTCGGCCGCCAGCGCGCGGCGGACCTCGCGCTCGCCGGGCGGGAGTTGACCGGGGCGGAGGCCGTCGACTGGGGGCTGTTCGCCCGCGCGGTCCCCCGGGACCGCCTGGACGGGGCCGTCGCGGACCTCCTGGCCGGGCTGGAGGAGTCCGCGCCGGAGGCGGTAGCGACGACCAAGGCCTGGCTCAACGCGCCGTTCCGGTCGAGTGCCGAGCGGGTCGGGATGCGGACCGGGCTCGGCCACCTCTTCGCCGGCCCGGACGCGCGCGAGGGCGTCGAGGCGTTCCTCGCGGGACGCGAACCGGAGTTCGCCGACTCCGGGTTTTCCGACGCTGAAACTGCGCGCGACACTTAATCCCTCTCCGGGCGTACGACCGGCCATGGCACCGGACGCAGGCGAAGTCTACATCATCACCGACGCCGGCGAGAGCGAAGAGTGGTTCAGTCCGAGGCCTGCCGGCGCCGCAATCGCGGACGCCGTGGCGACCGAAACCGACCTCGAGGCCGACGACCTCGACGACATCGGAGCGTACGTCGATCCGGAGAAACTGCGCGGTGTCCTCCGACAGCAGGAGGGGTCGCTCGTCTTCAGGGTCGAGGGCCTGCGGGTGTCCGTCGACGCCAACGGGAGTATCGAGGTCGGCGGCCGCGGGGAGTCTACTGGTCGACAGAACGGCTGATATAGGGATGTTCGAAGGCGTTTATCAGGTCGACCGCACGCCTTCTTGCGGTCGATCCGGCACTGACTCACAGTGTTTCGTGTGATCGTTTGCCGGTGCCTCACCGCCACGGGGTGGTGAGAAACCGGTACTGACTCACACGAAACACTATCACACCAAACGCTATCAGTCGCCGTCGACGAGCCGTTCCAGATGTGCCGGCGGCACCGCGCCGCGGGCGGCGTGTTCGCCGTAGACGAACGTCGGGACGCCGGTGACACCCTGCCGGGTGGCCGTCTCGAACTGCTCCCGGACGGCCTGCCGGTGGTCCTCGTCGGCGACGGCCCCCCGGATCCAGTCCGGATCCAGCCCCACGTCCCGGGCGAGGTCGGCAAGCACGTCCGGGTCGCCGATGTCGCGGTCGTCCTGCCAGAGCGCGTCGAAGACCGCCTCGTCGAAAGCCAGCCACGCGTCGTAGCCGTGTTCCTCGCGGACGGCGACCGCCGCAACCTGTGCGTCCAGCGAGTCGACGTCGGTGGCGATCTCCTGTGCCATGTCGGCGCCGTACTCCTCCTGCAACCGCCGGACGTTCTCGCGGGCGCGGTCGTAGTACGTCTCGTCCTTGCCGTCGTCGGCGTCGTGGTCGATCTCCCCGTCGGGGTCCCGCTTGCCCGACCGGAGGTCGAACGGGTGCCAGTCGATCCGCAGCGGCTCCCCGCGTCCCTCCCGATACTGTGCGAGCGACTCGCGCCCGAGGTAACAGAACGGGCAGACGTAGTCCGAGTAGACTGTGATCGTCTCGATGTCTTCGCTCATAGACGCTCTTGTGCCTGCCCGGGTATATACACCCGGACGTGATTCGCTCAACTCTGCCCGTCACAAACTCGGAGTATCGCAGGCTGAACTCACTGATCTGGTGTCGTGGCACCTGACAGAGTCACGTCCGGGTGTATATACTGGTCGACGGAGTCCCCAATAGATAGTCGCCGGGTCGTGACGCGGCGACTGTCGTCAACCGGTCGACCATACAAGACTGCGGACGTGTACTCGGGTCACACGGGCGGGAAACCCCCGGAGTCCGCGGCTGTCGACGGGGAACCCGGGCGGGTGTCTTCCGGACAGGTCCCCGCCGGATTCATGCCGGCGCGGCCGCAAGCCCGGGTCGTGACCGACGCATTCGGGCCCGGCTTCCGGACCGTCGAAACCGAGTACAGGGACCACGAGCCCCGCGTCGAGGGGACTGTTCCCTCGTGGCTCTCGGGCGCACTGGTCCGGAACGGGCCGGGCCGGTTCGAGGTCGGCGGCGAGCGCGTCAACCACTGGTTCGACGGGCTGGCCATGCTCCGCCGCTACGCGTTCGACGGCGGCGAGGTGCGCTACACCAACCGCTTTCTCCGGAGCGAGGCCCACGCCGACGCCGCCTCCGGGAAGGCGGGCGGCCAGTTCGCCACCGACACGCGGGGCTGGCGACGCGTCCTCTCGTGGCTGCGCACGCTCGGTCCCCAGCCCACGGACAACGCGAACGTCCACGTCGCCAGGCTGGACGACGAGTACGTCGCGCTCACCGAAGCGCCCCGCCGTGTCGCGTTCGACCCCATCACGCTCGAGACCCGGGGGGAGTTCACGTTCGACGACGACATCACCGAGCACCTCGCGGCGGCGCACGTCCGCCACGACCCCCACCGCGGCGAGACTATCGGGTTCGCGACGCAGTTCGGCCTCGACACGAAGATCCACGTCTACCGCCTCCCCGACGGCGAGCGCCGGCGCCGGCTCATCGCGTCGCTCGACGCCGGTGGGCCGGGCTACATCCACGACGTCAGCGTCACCGCCGACCACGTCGTCCTCGTCGAACCGCCCCTGGACATCGCGTTCCGGCGTGCGCTCGCCCCCGGGACCGAGGGCGTGTTCGACCTGCTCGAGTGGAACCCCGACCGCGGGACCCGCGTCGTGGTGCTCGACCGCGAGAGCGGCGCGGTCCGCCTGGACGCCACAATCGAGCCCGTGTTCGTCTTCCACCACATCAACGCCTACGACGACGGGGGAACGGTCGTCCTCGACGTCGTGGACTTCGCGGACGCGGACATCGTCGGGTCGATGGCACTCGACGAACTCGACGGGTCGGGGTTCCCCGACGTGCCAGACGGCCGCCTGGCGCGCTACCGGATCGACCTCGACAGCGGCGCGGTCACGCGCGAGCGCCGCTACGAGGGCGGGATGGAACTCCCCCGGGTGGTCCGCGCCCGCCGGGGCCGCCGCCACCGGTACGCCTACGGCCAGACGACCGACCGGACGGGCGCAAACGGTCTCGCCAAGGTCGACTGCGAACACGGCCGCGCCCGCGAGTGGTGGGAGCGGTCGGTGTTCGTCGAGGAACCCGTCCCCGTCCGCCGCCCAGACGCCGACACAGAGGACGACGGTGTGGTTCTGGCGACGGCACTCGACGTCGACCGCGAGCAGTCGTACCTGCTGGTATTCGACGCGGCGACCCTCGAGGAGCGCGCCCGCGTCTTTCTACCACATCCCGAGCCCTTCGGCTTCCACGGGCGCTTCTTCCGGGACGTGGACGGTCGCTGACGCTGTCGGCTGGAGGCGAGTGAGCAGTCTCGGCACCCCGGCTGTCGGATATCCGCACGGAGGTATAGCCGACATGGGCGAGACGCCGGCACGACCGGGAGCCGGTGCTTCCGGGCGTCCCCGACCACGTCCCGATCCGCGACCAGCAACCACTTGTGCGGGACCCCCCGAGAGCCGGTATGCGCGTCGTCGACCGCGAGCAGCGCGAGGGTGGGCGCGAGCGGCTGACACTGGTGCCGGAGAGCCTCGACGACCTCTGGCACCTCTCGCACGTCGTCGAACCCGGCGACAGGGTGGCCGGCGACACGACCCGGCGCATCCAGCGCGACGACGACCGCCTGCGCGACACCGGCGGCGAACGCGAACACATGTGGGTGGAACTCGCTGTCGAGGACGTCGAGTTCGCCAAGTTCGCCAACCGCCTGCGGGTCGGTGGCGTGATCGCCGAGTGCTCCCGCGAGGACCAGCTCGGCCACCACCACACGATCAACGTCGAACAGCGCGAGGAGATCGACGTCGAGAAGCTCTGGAAGCCCGACCAGCGCGATCGCGTCGAGGAGGCCGTCGAGGCCGCGGACAACCCCGAGGTGGCCGTCGCGACCGTCGAGGAGGGCGAGGCACACGTCCACACAGTTGCACAGTACGGCACCGAGGAGCGGGCCACGATCACGGGCCCGACGGGCAAGGGCGAGTACGCCCGCCCGCGGTCGGAGCTGTTCGCGGAACTGACCGACGTCCTCCGGCGGATCGACGCCGACGCGGTCGTCCTCGCGGGGCCGGGGTTCACGAAACGGGACGCCCTCTCGTACGTCGAGAGGGAGGCGTCCGGCCTCGCAGAGCGGATCACGACCGTCGACACGGCCAGCGTCGGCGACCGGGGCGTCCACGAGGTGCTCAAGCGGGGCGCCGTCGACGAAATCCAGCGCGAGACCCGCATCGCCGAGGAGTCCGAGCTCGTCGACGAACTCACGGCGCGCATCGCCGAGGGCGCGAAAGTTGCCTACGGCCCCGAGAGTGTTGCGACCGCTGCCGACTACGGGGCCGTCGAGCGCCTGCTCGTGCTGGACGAGCGGCTGCGCGCGGAGCGCGGCGGCGAGGGAGAGTGGGGCGTCGACGTCGACAGGGTCATCGAGACCGTCGAGCAGAAGGGCGGCGAGGTGACGGTCTTCTCCGGAGAGTTCGATCCCGGACGGCAGCTGGCGAATCTCGGCGGGATCGCCGCACTCCTGCGCTACCGGCTGAGCTAGGGGGAGCCGCGCTCGACGTCGACAGAGAGGCCGTCGCGCGCGAACCGCACGTCGCCGTCGTAGTGCTCGCCGATGGACTCGAGCATCTCCTCCTCGTGACCCCGCGTGTGCGGGTAGAGGTGGGTCAGGTAGACCCGCCCGACCTCGGCGTCGGCAGCGGCAAGCGCCTCGCCGAGCGTCGCGGGCGTCGGGTGGTTCGAGACCGCCACCTCGTCGGGGAACGAGCAGTCGTGTGCGAGCACGGCGGCGCCGTCGGCAAACTCGACGAGGCCGGTGAACGCTTCAGAGTCGCCGCTGAAGACGAACGCCGGCCCGCCCCCGTTCTCGAACCGGTAGGCGAGGCAGTACATCGAGTGGCGCGTCTCCGTCGCGGCCACCTCGAACCCCGCAACCCCGACGGGGTCGCCGGTGGGTTCGACCGTCCGGAGGGTCAGGTCCAGCCGGTCCTGCATGTACTCGTGGGTGTCGAGCACGTCCCGCACGAGTTCGGGCGTTCCCTCGGGGCCGGCGACCGTCATCGTCTCCCGCCCGTCGAGCCACCGGGCCTTCAGGAGCGGCGCGAGGTCGGAGACGTGGTCGAGGTGGTGGTGCGTGAGGAGGAGCGTGTCGACGTGTTCGTAGCCGACGTTCGTCTGCGCGAGTCCGTGGAGTGCGCCGCTCCCGCAGTCGACGAGGAGCCGGTCGTCGCCCGACTGGAGGAGCAGCCCGGTCTGGAACCGCTCGCCGGTCGGCATTGCGCTGCCCGTGCCCAGGAATGTGATCCGCATACCCGGTGGCAGGCAGCCGGGACTGTTAGGTCTGGCCGTTCCCACCGGGACCTGCGTTGCTCCGACCGGTAGCGTGCAGATCGCTGGGGCGCACTCGCGGGGGCCGGCCGGGGCGCTCCGTGCCCCGGAAAGTACTTATTCGGCACCCGACTACCTACGAAATCCGATGACAGCACGTGGGTACGACTTCTGGTTGCTCGATCTCGACGGGACAGTGGTCGACATCGAACGGTCGTACATCCACGAGACGATCGGCGAGGTCGGCAACCGACTGGGGGGTGACTTCTCCGACCACGAGGCGGAGTTGCTCTGGTACGGAACCGGCACCGCCCGCGAGACAGTGCTGGCCGAGGCCGGCGTCAGTCCCGACCGCTTCTGGGAGACGTTCCACGCAGTCGAGGAGCCCGAATCCCGGGGCGAGGCAACCTACGTCTACGACGACGCCGAGGCGTTCCTCTCCGGGGTCGAGGCGCCAATCGGCCTCGTGACCCACTGCCAGGAGTACCTGACCCTGCCGATCCTCGATCACCTCGGCGTCCACGACCGGTTCGAGACCGTCGTCTGCTGTGACGAGGAGACGGGCTGGAAGCCCGACCCGGCGCCCCTCCGGGTGGCGATGCGCGAGATGGGCGTGGGGAACAACGGCCACGCGGGCGCTATGGCCGGCGATCTGCCGGCAGACGTCCGGGCGGCACGCAACGCCGGCCTCGACGGGATCCACGTCTCCCGCCCGAACCGCAACTGGGAGGGCGACCGGGTGGTCGGCGGCCGCCGCGTCTCCGCGCTGACCACCCTCCACAGCCGCGGCTCCCGCCCCCAGGAGTGACGCGGACGCCGCGCGTAGTGTTGTGTCTACAACTAGAACCATATGGATTTATGATTGAAAAGTATGTACTGTCGACACGTAGAGGGGTACTCATGTCAAGCAGAGACCGAGACAGAGCCGAGTCAGTCAACGGGCGCATAGACGAGACACTCGCTGCGCTCGAGGGGACAGACCCGTCAGACGTCGAACCGGAACTCGCCCGCCGGCTCGCAGACCGTGCGAGGGAACTCGCAGCGCCCGCGGACCCGCCGCTACACGTCGAAGAGCTGGCAGAGCGGCAGGGCCGCGAGGCCGAGACCGAGTTCGACCCGGAGACGGAGCTGGAGGTTGCGCGGTACTGGTTCGAGGGTGACGTCGAGTTCGAGCCCTCGCTGACCGTCAGTGACGGTCGGTCCTCGCTCGCGCTCGAGATTCCGGCCGGCGTCGAACAGATCGACCCGCCGTCGATGGCGGAGGAGCGCGCCGATCCCGAGGAGATCCGGGAGCGAAACCTCGACATCGAGGCGCTGAGCCCGGGGTCGATCGAACCACACCTCCCGCTGTCGTTCCAGCCGGAGTTCGTCGAAGTCCCGGACCGTGACCTCGGGCCCGAGGAGGACCGCCCCGTGAGCGTCTTTCCGCCGGACACGCGGTACGTCTTCCGTGACACCTCGTTCCCGTGGAGTACGACAGGGCGGGTGGAGACCGCCAGCGGCGCCTGTACGGGAACGATGGTCGGGAAGAACCTCCTGTTGACAGCCTCTCACTGCGTCAACTGGCAGGACAGCGGCGCGGGCTGGCTGAAGTTCACGCCGGCGTACTACGGCGGGAACAAGCCGTTCGGGCAGGCCTGGGGGGAGCGTATCCTGTACTGGAACCGCGCCGAGGGCGGTCTCACGAACACCGAGACGGCCTTCGACTACGCCGTCGTCAAGCTCGACCGTGAGATCGGGAACCACACCGGCTACACCGGCTACCGGACGTACGCCTCGTCGTGGAACGACAGCGAGTACTGGCAACACGTCGGCTATCCGGGCGATCTGACCGGCACACAGCGACCGGTGTTCTACGGTGACGGCGAGATAGACACCACACAGTCGCGCTCGACGAGCGGACAGAGTGGCCTCGTCATGGGTCACTTCATGGACATCACGGGCGGCCACTCCGGCGGCCCGGTCTGGGGCTGGTGGGACGACGAGCCCTGGCCGCGGGTCGTCGGCGTGCAGAGCGCCGAAGCGAGAACCCCCAGCATGGACACCTCGGGCGACAACGAGGCCGGTGGCGGCCCCGCGCTGTCACAGCTCATCGGCTACGCTCGCAGTCAGTACCACTGACGGGCGCTCGCGTCGGGACGTCTGCCCGGTCCGGACGCCCCGACGAGCCGCTATCGGGGCCTTTTTCGCGGCTCAGTTCCAACCTGCGGACATGTCCGCGCTCCGTGACGCGTTGCGAGACCTGCCCGACGCCGTCTACGCTGACCTCTTGGAGGGCGAGAACGCGTACCTGTTGATTGTCGACCTGCCGGGAACGACCGCCGAGACGGTCGACGCGCGCGTGGAAGGCAGACGACTCGTCGTCGAGGCGCGCCGCGAGAAGGACGTCCCGCCGGAGTTCCGGTACGTCGAGGAAGAGCGCTCTCTCTTCCTGGACGCCGAACTGCCTCTCCCGCCGGACGCGACCGGCGCGGACGCCGAAGGCTCCATCGAGCGCGGCGTCCTCGAGCTCCGCCTCCCGAAACAGTCGGCCACGCCGGGGTCGTCTATTCCCATCGACCAGGAGTAACGGTGAATCTCCGTGCGTACTGGCGGTTCGTCCTCGTCACCTGGCAGTTCCTGCCCCTCATTCTCGCCTACGCCCGCGACAGACGGCGGTTCCTCCTGTTCGGCCGCTCGCGGCAGGTGACCCCCGACCAGCGCCGCCGACGCGCGGCGTCGCTTCTGGACTCGCTGCTGACACTGGGACCGACGTTCATCAAGCTCGGCCAGCTCCTCTCGACCCGGCCGGACATCCTCCCGCCGGAGTACATCGACGAGTTCAGCAAGCTCCAGGACAGCGTCCCGCCGGCCGACTGGGCGGACGCGAGGACCGTCGTCGAGGAGGAACTCGGGGCCGTCGAGGAGCGGTTCGCGGACTTCGACACCGAGGCGATCAGCGGCGCGAGCCTGGGACAGGTCTACTCCGCACGCGTCGACGGCCAGCCGGTGGCAGTGAAGATCCGCCGGCCCGGCGTCGAGGAACTCGTCGAGGCCGACCTCCGGGTGATCCGGTGGTCGCTGCCCGTGCTCATGTACTTCGTGGGCGAGGCCCGCTCGTTCTCGCTGGAGACCCTCGCCGACGAGTTCGCCAAGACCATCCGCCAGGAGATGGACTACGAGCGGGAAGCCCGGATGCTCGAGGAGATTCGCGGGAACTTCTCGGGGGACGAGAGCGTCCGCATGCCGCGGGTTATCGGGACCCACTCGACCGGGCGGGTGCTCACGATGGAGTACGTCGAGGGGACGAAGATCAGCGACGTCGAGGAACTCGACTCGCGGAACCTCGACCGGTCGGGACTCGCCGAGCGCCTCCAGCGGGCCTACCTGCAGATGATCATCGAAGACGGTGTCTTCCACGCCGACCCCCACCCGGGCAACCTCGCTGTGCAGGACGACGGGACGCTCGTCTTCTACGACTTCGGGATGAGCGGCTACGTCGACCCGTTCGTCCAGGACAAGATCGTCGACTTCTACGCCGCCGTCGCCAGCCAGAACATCGACGCCATCCTCGACACGCTCATCGAGATGGGTACCCTCAGTCCAGAGGCGGACAGGCAGGTGATGGGCGACGTGATGGAGCTGGCGATTGCGGACGCCCGCGGCGAGGCCATCGAGCAGTACCGCGTCCAGCAGATCGTCCAGCAGATCGAGGACACCATCTACGAGTTCCCGCTCCGCCTGCCGTCGAACCTCGCCCTCGTCTTGCGCGTCGCGACCGTCGTCGAGGGGGTCTGCGTGACGCTGGATCCCGACTTCGACTTCATCGACGTTGCAACCGGCTACCTCCGCGAGCAGGGCTACATCGAGGAGGGGATCCGGGACTTCGTCGAGGATCGGGTCACCGAAGTGCGCGACGCCGCGGAGTCGGTCGTCCGCGTCCCGCCGAAGTTAGAGAGTGCTCTCGACCGGATCGAGCGCGAGGACCTCCACGTCCGGGCCGACATCGAGGACTCGGACAACCTCTTCGATCAGCTGGCCGCGCGGATCGTCCTCGGGGTAGGACTCGCGGCCGGAGCGGTCTCGACGGCGGTCCTCTACGCGTTCTCGACCGTCGAGGCCACTGCCGTCGCGGGAGTTGCGACGGCCGCCGTCGTAGCGCTGCTCTACCGGTCGTTCCGCGAGCGCCGCGGGATCCGCGCTCAGCCGCAGTTCACCCGGCAGAACCTCCGGGAACGTCGCGGGGACGGGAGCGAGGGTGCGCTCGGATTCGGCGACACCGCCGTCGGCGAGGGCGAGATCGGCACCGTCGACGACGACCAGTCGGAGTGATGGGCGACCACACCGTATCATTCCAAACGGTTTATACTGACAGGTAGACAATCCCGGGACATGGCCAGACAGCAGACGGAGGTCCGCGAGCTCGACGAGGGGAAGTACGTGATGGTCGACGACACGCCGTGCCGGATCGCGTCCTACAGCACCGCGAAGCCGGGCAAACACGGCAGCGCGAAGGCCCGGATCGAGGCCTCGGGCGTCTTCGACGGCAAGAAGCGATCCCTCTCACAGCCCGTCGACGCGAAGGTGTGGGTCCCGATTATCGAGCGCAAGCAGGGCCAGGTCATCGACGTCCGCAGCGGCGAGGTGCAGGTGATGGACCTCGAGACCTACGACAACTTCGTGATGCGCGCCGACGACGAGACGCTGGAGACGGACGACGAGATCGAGTTCCTCGAGTACGAGGACCAGCGCAAGATCGTCTGAGCCCGATGTTCCCCGGCGCGGCTGCCGACCGACCGGCGGCCGACTACGCACTCGTCGGCGCCCCCCTCGACGTCTCGACGACTGGCCGCCCCGGAACGCGGTACGGTCCCCGCGAAATCCGCCAGGCCGCCGCCACCTTCGAGGACTACGACCGCCACACCGGGGCCACCTTCTCTACGCTCGCTGTCCACGACGGCGGCGACATCCAGCCCAGAGACGACGCCGAGGAGTACCTGACCTTCCTCGAGGGGACACTCTCCGACTACCGGGAGGAAGGGACGGTGCCGCTGGTGGCCGGCGGGGAACACACTGTCACGGTTGCGGCCGTCCGGGCGCTCGAGCCCGGTGTCGTGGTCTGTCTGGACGCCCATCTCGACCTGCGGGAGTCGTACGCGGGCAACCCGCTGAGCCACGCGACGGTCATGCACCACGCCCTCGAGGCGGGTGCGGAGGTGGTCGTCCTCGGGGCGAGGGCCGGCAGCGAGCGCGAGTTCGACCGTGCCGGCGGCGAGGACGTCACCGTCGTCCCCCCCGGTGAGGTCCCGGACTGGACGCTCGACCGCCCCGGCCGGGCGTACCTGAGCGTCGACATCGACGCCGCGGACCCCGGGTTCGCGCCCGGCACCGGAACCCTCGAGCCGTTCGGCCTGGCGCCGGCGACGATGCACGGGGTCGTGCGCGACGTGGCACCCCGGGCCGTCGGGTTCGACGTCGTCGAGGTCAACGACCGCGACGACGGCCAGGCGGCGACGCTGGCGGCGAAGTTACTCCGGGCCTTCGTCTACGCCCACGCCGACGGATAGCCGGCCGTGGACTTTTTGTCCGGAGGGGTGTACTCTCCGGGCATGGACCGCCTCTCCTCGTGTTACTTCTGCGGGACCGCGATGGACGACACCGTCCGGGAGTACCGGGTCGTCCCGGTCGAGTTGCGCGGCGGCGACGACGTGACGACCGCGACGCTGTGCCCGACCTGTCACGACAAACTCGAGCGCCTGCTCGCCCCGGTCGTCGGGGCCGCAGGCGGCGACGGAGCCACGCTCGACGCGCACGAACCGCGCCGGCAACCTGCGGACAACGCCCGGTCCGAGACCGCCGACTCCGACGAGGACGCCGGCCGGGCGGGCGACGACGGTGGCGGCAGCGACAGAAGCGAGGGTCACAGCGGGAGCGAGACCGGGGACTGGGAGCGGGAAGACGACGAGCACTCCGGCGGCACGGACCCGGACCTGGTGGACGTCGGCGGGCCGCTGGCCGGCGGGTCGGCGGGTGGGGAGGACGGGGAGACGGTACGGATCACACACACTCGAGAGGACGACGGAACGGGCGGCGGAGCGGACCCGGACGAAGGGGAAGATGTGGGAGAAACGACGGACAGCACGGACGACGGCGAGAAAGCGGGCGACAGTGGCGAGGAGGACGACGACGAGTCGGAGCCGGCGCGAACGACCGTCTCGGCGCTGGAGTACAACAAGGTGATGCGCCTGCTCCAGAACCGGGAGTTCCCGGTCGACAGGGCGGAGATCCAGGCGGTCGCCGCGAACGCCTACGGGCTGGCCGAACACGAGTGTGCGGAGGTCATCGACCTCGCGGTCGACCGGGGGCTGATCGCGGAACAGGACGGCCAGCTCGTGCGGCCGGAGTAGCGGGCAGAACGCATACAGGGAGCGCAGGCGAACGAGACGTATGCGCTGTTCGGAACTCTGTGCCCGGCTGGACGAACAACTCGACACGGCGGCGTACTCGGACGCCGACGCGAGCGCGAACGGCCTGCAGGTCGGGCCGGCCGACGCGGCGGTGGAGCGCGTCGCCTTCGCCGTCGACGCGGCCGTCGAAACAATCGAACGCGCTGTCGGGGCGGGAGCCGACCTGCTCGTGACACACCACGGCCTCTCCTGGGGCGGCATCGACCGCGTGACCGGCACCCACTACCGGCGGATCGCGCCGCTGGTCGAGGCCGACCTGGCGCTGTACGTCTCCCACCTCCCGCTGGACGGTCACCAGGAACTCGGAAACGCCGCCGGCGTGGCCGACGTCCTCGGTCTCCGAGAGCGAGTCCCCTTCGGCGAACTCGGCGGCGAGTGCGTCGGCCAGCACGGCCGAACAGCCGACCCATGGACGGTCGAGGAACTCAGCGAAACCCTCGCGTCGACGCTCGACACCGGCCAGGGGGAGGTCCGAACGCTCGAGTTCGGCCCGCAGAGGGTCCGCGACGTGGCCGTCGTCACCGGCAGCGGGGCCGACTGGCTCGACGAGGCACTCGAGGTCGGCGCCGACGCGTTCGTGACCGGCGAGGGAAAACAGAAACTCTACCACGAGGCCCGCGAGGCCGGCGTCCACGTCGTCCTCGCCGGCCACTACGCCACCGAGACGTTCGGCGTCCGGTCGCTCGCAGACCTGATCGCCGGGTGGGGACTAGAGACGACCTACATCGATCACCCGACGGGGCTGTGACCGGTCACGAAGACGGTTCTATCGCTGGAGGCCAGCGCGTAGTGGCGGGACGGCAGGTCGACCCGCCTATCGTGAACTCATACGGATCGCTGTAAGTCACTGCTGGATCGACCGCACACGTGCGGTCGGACCGGGACACAGGTACAGCAATCAGTATCAGTCCACGGCGCGGTACGTCTCCCGTGGCTCCTCGCCGACGGCCGCTATCTCGCCCGCCTCGAGGAGTTCCTCGCAGGCCGCCCGGATCGCGCTGGTTGCGACGTCCAGTCCCTCGCGGGCGACGCGGCGCTGGATCGCGCCGGTCGAGAGCGGTTCCTCCGCGTCTTCGAGGGCCGCGCGCACACGATTGGTGACGTCGACGTCGGTCATGTGTGGCTGTAGGGGCACGGCGCGCAAAAGGCTCACGTCGGAGAGAGGGGCCTGGTAACCGGTTGTCACGACCGCGGCGGCTTGAAACCGGCCCCGTCCCACGGACCAGGTATGGCCGAGAACCGGCGCGACGAGTTCGACCCCTACGCAGAGGAACACCGGACCGTTGGGGAGGGACTGTTCGAGCAGGAGATGGGACCGAGTTCGGCGATGGCCCACCTCTACCGGGGGGAACTCCACCGGACGACGCGGTGGCGCGAGCGCCTCGACAGGACGACCAACTGGTCGGTGACAGTGATGGCGGCCATCCTGACCTGGGCCTTCTCGGATCCCGGGAACCCTCACTTTCTCATACTGCTCGGCGGGATTGCAGTCGCGCTCTTCCTGGGAATCGAGGCCCACCGGTTTCGCGGCTACATCGTCTGGCGGACCAGGGTGCGGCTGCTCCAGGAGAACGTCTGGGCACACGGGCTAGACCCCTCGGAGCGACTCGTGCACGCGGACTGGCGCGAGCAACTCGCCGACGACTACCGCGAGCCGACGCTGAAGATCAGCTACGAGGAGGCCCTGGCCCACCGTCTCCGGCGGATCTACCTGCCGATGCTCGGTATCGTCCTCGTCGCGTGGCTCATCCGGACGACCGTGATCTCCGGGACGCCGTGGCCCGCGAGCGCGGCCGTCGGCGCCGTCCCGGGTGCGGTCGTCGTAGGGGCTGTCCTCGCGGGGTTCGCCCTCGCGGTCGCAGTCTCCGTTCGCCCCCGCGAGTGGAAGGGCCACCCCGAACTCCGGTCGCGCGAAATCGGCGAGTGGCAGGAGGAGTGACCGCGACGTTGAAACCGCCGGGCCCCCCACCGGGTGACATGACTGACGAGCGCAAGCGCGAGGAGTTCGGCCACGATCCGGTCGCGGGCGCCGAGGTCCGGGCGGGGATGACGGTCGACGACCTCGCTCGGGCCTACGGCGACGCCGGAATCGGCGCACAGGCGGTCCACGACGCCGTGGACGTGACCGCCGAGATGTTCGGCAACGACGGAACGGCCGTCTTCATGGGACTGGCGGGCGCGATGGTGCCCGCGGGGATGCGCTCGCTCGTCGCCGACCTGCTCCGGGACGGCTACGTCGACGCGCTCGTGACCACCGGCGCGACCCTCACACACGACGCCATCGAAGCCATCGGCGGCAAACACCACCACGGCCGCGAGGCACACCCCGGGAAGTCCGCCCGCGACCACGACGAACAGCTCCGCGAGGAAGGCGTGGACCGTATCTACAACGTCTATCTCCCCCAGGAACACTTCACGGCCTTCGAGTCACACCTCCGCGAGGAGGTCTTTCCGGCCCTCGAAACCGAGGGACGCGTGAGCATCCGGCGCCTGACCGCGGAACTCGGGCGGGCCAACGGGGCGGTCAACGACCGCGAGGACATCGACGCGGGCGCCGGGATCGCCGCGGCCGCCCACGAACACGGCGTACCGATCTACTGTCCGGCGGTCCAGGATTCGGTGCTCGGGTTGCAGGCGTGGATGTACGCACAGACATCGGAGTTCTCGCTGGACGCGCTCGCGGACATGGACGATCTGACCGACCGGGCCTTCGACGCCGAGCGCAGGGGGGCGCTGGTCGTCGGCGGCGGCGTCCCGAAGAACTTCGTGTTGCAGACGATGCTGGTCGTCCCGGACGCCTACGACTACGCGGTACAGTTGACGATGGACCCGCCCGAGACCGGCGGACTCTCGGGCGCGACGCTTGACGAGGCCAGGTCGTGGGGGAAACTGGAGCCGACCGCGCGCAACGCCTCTGTCTACGCCGACGCGACCATCACGCTGCCGCTGGTGGTCGCGGCGGTCAGGGAACGGCTCGGGCAGTGACAGCCGGTTACATGTACTCGGCGACGATGTTCTCCAGTGGGCCGCGCACCTGCCCCTGCCCCTCGACGTCGCCGGTCGGGTGGATGCGGTACTGTTCGCCCATCTTCTCGACGGTCAACACCCCGCCCTCGAGGTCGGTTCGCCAGTCGGCGTCCGCGAGGCGCGCGCGCAGGTCGTCCATTGCGACCGTCCCGTCGCCGGCAAACGCCGCCACCTCCTCGTCGTCGAGAATCCGGAGGCGGGATTCGGGGAAGTGGTAGAGCCGCATGTCGCTGTCCTGTGCCCCTCCGTAGAGGTCGGCCGGGTCGGCGTCGGTCCACTCCGGCCAGTGTCTGTCCAGCCCCGACTCGACGAACGCGACGACGACCACCGGTTCGTCCTCGTCGTACTCGGGGTTGTCCGCCGCGACCGTCCGGCGCTCGCCCCCGGGCGGGTCGATCGCCCACTCCCCGATCTGCCTCTCGGAGCGGTGGAGGACGACCGCGAGGTTGGGCTCGTCGTCCTCTGTGTCGATGACGTACTCGCCAGGCTCCATCGCATTCCTACCCTCGTTCGGTCGGGTAAAAGACGTTCGCATTCCGGCCACCCTGAACCCGTCAGCGTGGGGCTCGTACTGTCACAGTGTCGTGGGGATGTTCGACACCCGGGGTGTCTGATAGTGACTGCTGTAAGCCACTGCCGGCCCGACCGCACGACAGCGTGCGGTCGATCCGGAAATTGCTTACAACCGACCCTATCACTCGTCCTCGAAGGGCGAACCGGCGGCGTCGGGCTCGTGGCCGGCCTTGCTGATGATGTTCTCCCGGCCGACGCGGAGTTTGCTTATCTCGCCGTCCTCCTCCATGTCCGAGAGGAGCATGCTGACTTTCGACTTCGACCAGTCGGTCTCCTCGACGATCTCGACCTGCTTCATCCGGCCGCCGCTCTCATCGAGCAGCCCCAACACGCGATCCTCGTCGCTGAGGAGTTCCTCCTCCGGAATCGCCGCTGCCGATCCCGCCCCGGTCCCTGCGTCCGCCTCAGCGTCTGCGTCCGCGCTCGCGGCCGGCGACTCGGCGCTGGCCGACCCGGTCCCGTCCCCGCCGCCCGACCGGAGGAGGTCCCCGGCCACACCGGAGTAGAGCGCGAACGCACCCCCGAGACCGAGCAGGACGACCACGACTGCGACGAGCGGGGCCACCACGGAGGGGGTGCCCCCGCTCTCGCCGGAGGCCGGCGTGGCCGTGGCGCCGGCAGCTCCGTCGGCTTCCGCCGGTGTGGGCGTCCCGCCGTCGGCCAGTTCGGGCGGGACGAACGCCGCGCGCGGCCGCCTGTCGGCGAAGTCGCGCTCGCCGAACCAGGTGACTGTCTCGCTGGCCGTGAGGTTCCCCTCGACCGACTGTGAGTCCGGCGGCGGGTCGACCGACTCGAACGCCAGTCCCTCCCCGCGTGCGACCACGAGCTGCTGGCCGCTGTCGACGAACATACCGCCCTCGAAGACGTCGTCGACGACGACGCGCTGGCCGTCGGTGCGGGCGAGGTTCGTCCACCGGAAGGAGAGTTCGACGACCCCGCGTGTCCGGCCCAGTTCGACCACGCGCGCGTTCCGCTCGAAGGCGGTCGCGTTCATCTCCCGCCCGGTCGCGTTCGTCCCGAAGGCGGCGAGGCGGCTGGCGCGGGCCCTGAAATTACGGAACGCGGCCGTCTCCGTCGTCTCGAACTCCGCTGCGAACGCGCGGAACCGGTCGATCTCGGACTGGTTTTCCAGGGGCCGGCTGGCCCGGACCGTCCACCGGGCGGACCCGTTCGCGTAGACGCGGATCTCGAACTCGGCGTTGGCAAACCCCTCGGGCGTGGTCTGGGGCGGCTGCGGAGCGTCTGCCTGTGCCGGCGCGGCCGGGCCGGAGGGGAGGGCGACGGCTGCGACGGCTACGGCGACGAAGACGAGGACGAGAGCGACCGCGACGCCTGCTGCACCCCGGCGGGCCATCTACCCGAATTTCAGCCAAGGACGAAATAAAGTCTGTCCCTACAGTTCGACCCACTCGGAGGGGCCGGACTGGAGCCCCCTGACGCGGGCCTCGCGCCCACGCTCGATCTCGCGGATCTCGACGAGTCCGTCGAAGGCCTGCTTGATGACCTGCAGCGTCTGGTCGTCGTGGGCGCTCGAGTCGATGGTAAAAAAGCCGAGAAACCCTGCGGCGTCGAGCCGCGAGGAGAGAACGTGGCAGAACTTGAAGACGGTCTCCTTGTCGGAGTAGGTCAGCATCGTCGACAGCGAGGAGAGCCCGAGCCGGCCCTGGTCGATCCCGGCGTCGTGGAGCCGCTCGAAGGACTCGGTGATGCCGATCCCCATCCCGGTCAGGTCCGAGGGCGACCCGACGTGGTGGACGTACACCCCCGAGTCGGGGTCGTCGTGGTTCCGCTCGGCACGGCAGTCGATGACTCCGAGCTGGTGGTCCGCTACACCGGGGGCGCGGGACTCGAGCCCTCCGATCCAGTCGGCCGCCCGGTCGCCCGTCGTTACCCCGACAGCCCCCTCGCCGTCGCGTACCCCGTCTGCGAGGAGGTCGAAGAGCAGGGCGTCCTTGCCGGTCATCGCGGGACCGGAGACGAGAACGCTCGATCCCGGCGTGACCTGCGTTGCGGCCCCGACCTCGATGACGTCAGCGAAGTTGTACATAGTTAGTCGTCGACGTTCCCCAGTTCGCGGATCGTCGCGATGAAGTCCTCGTCGTCCGCGACGCCGCCGAGCGTCTCCGAGAGGTCCCTCTGATGGGCCTCGATCTCTGCCTTGAGCCGTTCGTACTCGTCGCTGTCGGCCAGTTCGGTCAGGCTCTTCGACGCCTCGAGGGTCGCCCGCTTCTCGACGAGTGAGTAGTACTCCTGGAGGAGGCTGTCGTACTCGGACCGGTCGAGCAGGTTCTCGACCGTCTCGTGCAGCTGCTCGCGCCGGATCGGCTTCGGGAGGTAGGCGTCGAACCCCAGCTCCAGGATGTCGAAGTCGGGCTCGACGGCGGTCACCATCGCGACCCGGCAGTCGAGGGCTTCCTCGCGGATGCGCTCGAGCACCTTGTCGCCCGACAGCCCGGGCATCATGCGGTCGAGCAACACCACGTCGACGGATCCGTCGAGCATGTCGAGCCCCTCGTCCCCGTCCCCGGCGACCTCCACCTCGTAGTGCCCCTCGAGCCAGAGCCGGTACGTCTCGGCGACGTCCGGTTCGTCTTCGACGATGAGTACGACCGCGTCCGAATCTGACATGTGCTCTCCATGGCGCGTAGTGTGCGGTCGTACATAGCCCTGTGGGTCGCATCGGCGCTCGTAACGCCGGAACGGTCGACCGGTACCGACCCCGGGGTGACCGGAACCGACATCCACAAACGCCGGGCTGCCGTACCCACAGTCATGATCCGGAACCTCGCGGCGGGCCAGCAGGGCTTTACCAGCAACGTCTTTCTCCTCGCGGGCGACAGGACGGTGCTCGTCGACGTCGGCAACGGGTTCGACGTGGTCGGCCGCGTCCGGGACCACGTCGACAACCTCGACGCCGTGGTCCTCACACACACCCACCCCGACCACGTGGGCGAACTCGACGCGGTCGTCTCCGCGTTCGGCGTCGACGTCTGGGGGTTCGACGACTCGATCGGGGGCGTCGACCACGCCATCGCCGACGGGGAGACAGTCCAGCTCGGCGATCACGGCTACGAGGCGTTGCACACGCCGGGCCACAAGAACGACCACCTCTGTCTCTACTCGCTCGCCTCGGGGGTGCTGTTTGCCGGCGACCTCGTGTTTTCGAATGGTGGGTTCGGCCGTACCGACCTCGAAGAGGGTGACCGTGACCTGCTGGTCGAGAGCATCCGGCGCGTCCTCGAGGCGGTCGACGGAGACCTCGAGGTGATTCACGCCGGCCACGGCCCGAGCGTCACGACCGATCCCTGCCAGGACGTCGAACTCGCGCTCCAGGCCGCCCGGATGCGGGCCTGATAGTGTGGCTGTGTTTCGGTCCCACCCGGCGGGCCCGTCCGTCCCGGGGTCGCGCTCGCGGGTCGTCTCGCTCCCCGCCCGCGTGTCGAGACGCGCTCCTGGCACCGCGCGAGCGCGCTACCGTTTGCGGGGCTGTATCCGGTCCCTTATAAACGAACGAGCCGAAGAAGCAGTATGGAACTGGTGCCGGACACGAGTGTCGTCGTCGACGGACGCGTGAGCGAGCGCGTCGCGGGCGGGGACTTCGCCGGCGCGACCGTCGTCGTTCCGGAGGCGGTCGTCGGCGAACTCGAAGCGCAGGCCAACGACGGCCGCGAGACCGGCTGGAAGGGGCTGGAGGAACTCCAGCGGCTCGTCAATCTCGACGCCGACGGGGAAGTGACCGTCGAGTACGTCGGCCAGCGGCCGGCGGCGGTCGAGAGACACGAGGCCGGCGAGGGCGGTGGCGAGATCGACGCCATCATCCGGGACGTCGCCGGCGAGCGGGACGCGACGCTGATCACCAGCGACGGTGTCCAGGCGTCGGTCGCCCGCGCAAAGGGGCTGGACGTCGTCGAAGTCGAACCCCGGACCCGCGAGGTGGGCCACCTCGCGATCGAGGACTACTTCGACGCCGAGACGATGAGCGTTCACCTCAAGACGGGGATGGAACCGATGGCAAAGCGCGGATCCATCGGCGAGATGCGCTACGAGACAATCGACGACACGGAACTGACCGAGGGCGACCTCACCGAGTTCGCGGTCGACGTGGAGTCGGGGGCGCGGGCCAGCCCCGACGGGTTCGTGGAACTGGACGAGCCCGGGATGACGATCGTCCAGTTCCGCCAGTACCGGATCGCGATGGCCCGACCGCCCTTCTCGGACGCCCTCGAGATCACGGCGGTCCGGCCGATCGTCAAGACCGACCTCGACGACTACGAGTACGACGACGAACTCCGCTCGCGCCTGCTCGAACGACAGCGCGGGGTGTTGATCTCGGGCTCGCCGGGCGCCGGCAAGACCACCTTCGCACAGGCGGTCGCGGAGTTCCTCGTCGACTCCAACTACGCCGTCAAGACGATGGAGAAACCCCGCGACCTCCAGGTCGGGCCACAGATCACCCAGTACACCGAACTCGCCGGGCAGATGGAGAAGACCGCCGACTCGCTGCTGATGGTCCGGCCCGACTACACCATCTA
>CAZUVE010000018.1:21880-29568 GCA_964623735.1 uncultured Halobacteriales archaeon
CGGGATGATCGGCGTCGTCCACGCCACCCGGGGTATCGACGCCCTCCAGCGGCTCATCGGCCGCGTGGAACTGGGCCTGATCCCGCAGGTCGTCGACACGGTCGTGTTCATCGAGGCCGGCCGCGTCGAGACGGTCTACGACGTCACCACCGAGGTCAAGGTCCCAGAGGGGCTGATGGAGGAGGACCTCGCCCGGCCGGTGATCGAGGTCCGGGACTTCGAGACCGGTCGCCCGGAGTACGAGATCTACACGTTCAACCGGCAGGTCGTCACGGTCCCGCTCGGGCAGGACGAGGACGGCCCGGGGTCGGAGTCCGGCGTCGACCGCATTGCCAGACAGGAGATCGAGCGGGAGATCCGCTCGGTCGCGCACGGCCACGTCGAGGTGGAACTCCGGGGTCCCGACACGGCGGTCGTGTGGGTCGAGGAGTCCGACATCTCCGGCGTGATCGGCAAGGGCGGCGGACGCATCAACGATATCGAGGACCGCCTGGGCATCGACATCGACGTCAGGACGTTCGCCGAGCGGCCCGCGGGGGAGGGGCCGGGTTCGAACACTCGTGGCGGGGCAGACAGTGCGCGCGGACAGACGGTCGTGCCCGAAGTCACCAACAGGCACGTCGTCATCCCCCTGGAGGAGCGCGCCGGCGAAACCGTCGAGGTGCGGGCCGACGGGGAGTACCTCTTCACCGCGACCGTCTCGCGGGGCGGAGAGGTGCAGGTTTCGCGGGGGAGCGCAATCGCCGAAGAACTCGAGTCGGCCATCGACCGGGGACGGGCGATCACCGTGGTGCCGTCGTGAGACGGAGTGGCGACCCAGTCCGAGGGGCGCGCAGTCGGATCCGCCCACCACCCGCGCGAGCGAACCGGACCGAGCGCAGTGGCGATTCCCGAGGTGACGGCCGGCCGTCACGCGTCCCCCGACGCCGGGGACGACCAGTGACGGACGCGACACAGCACACGGTGAGCGGGGCGACGCGACAAACGACACCTCGTCCGCGACAGTGAGCCCCCTCTCTGGCCGTGCACACATTTTATATTCCCGAGTCCTACTACCGAACCGAACTCTGATGTCAACAGACCTCGACGTGGCACAGCGCTCGCCAGCAGAGATCGCAGACGCGCTCCGCCGAGCCGGGCTCTCGGGCGCCGGCGGCGGCGGATTCCCGACGTACGCGAAGTGGCAGTCGCTCGACGACATCGACCACCTCCTCGTGAACCACCAGGAGAGTGAACCGAACTGTTACGTCGACAAGTGGATCGGTCGTGAACACGCCGCGGAACTCGCGGACACGTTCGACGCGTTGCTGGCCGCCCACCTCGACAGCGTCGTGATCGGCGCCAAACTGGCCGATCGTGATCCGTGGGTTCGGCCGCTCGAGGACGCCACCGGTGCCACGGTGTACCTGCCGGACGACCTGCCGATCGACCCGGGAGCCGTGTCGGACGTCGTCATCGCGTACACTGACAGCGCCTACGAACTCGGCATGGAGAACGTCCTGCTCCAGAAGATCGGTGGGCTGGTGATCGGCAAGGACCTCCCGATCGACTACGGGTGGATCGTCCAGAACACGGAGACCGTCTACGACATCTGGCGCGCGTTCGCGCTCGACACCCCGGTCCTCCACAGATTCGTCCACGTTGACGGCTACCGTGCAGACGGGAGCCGGATCCCCCATCGGATGTTCGAGGCACCGATCGGGACCTCCGCGGCGGCGCTGTTCGACGCTGCCGGCGTCGATCCCGACACGCTGGCGAGCGACCGGACGCTGGTCGAGGGCGGCCCGGGATGGTGTTTCAAGATCCAGCGCCCGGCCGATCGGTACGGAGTTGCCAAGCACACCAACTGTCTGATGCTGCTCGACGAGGCGGCCGTCGCCCAGAACACGTACGGGAACGGCCGGATCAACGTCATCGAGCCGCTCACGTGGTCGCTCGACGACCCCGACACTGTCCCCACCGCAGTCGACCCGGACCGTGTCCACATCCCGATTGTCACGAACGAGACGTACGACGACCTCGTTACCGCGTCGAAACCCACCGTCGAGTTCGGCGACCGCGTCTCCGAGGGCCAACCTGTCGCCGAACCGCACCGGGACAAAAGCAGGTTCAGCGTCGCTCATCACACACCGATCGAGGGACAGGTCTCCGACGTCACGCCCCGGGAGGTCGAGGTTCGCCGTTCCGGGGTGTGACCGGCCTCCCTGCTCTCGTCCTGCCGGGGTCGCTCGCTACGGATCGGACCGCGACTGATGGTGCTGTCGCCGAGGAGACCAGTCCACTCTCGACCGTCCCGGACGACGGGGGCCCGACACATCTCGAGAGACAACACGGGAGTGGCGCGAGCGCGCCCAGTCAGCAAAAGGTGGTCAGTCGTCGGAAGTGGGAGCCTCGGCCTCGGCGGCGTCGTCGACAATCTCGTAGAGGTTCTGGCGGGCGTCGGCGAAGTAGACGTCCTCCTTTATTACGCCGACCTCGTCGAGCCGCTCGAGGGCGTACCGGACGGTTCGGGCCGAGAGCATCGACTCTTCGACGATCCCTTTCTGCGTGAGCGGGCCGTTGTACTCGAGAACCTTGTAGACGAGTTTCGCGCTGGGTGGCAGGTCTCCAATGGCCTCCCCGTCGGTTTCTGGCATCGGTTTCAGCCAAGCGCGCCGGCTGTATAAAGATTGATGGATCTGGCCGAGCCCGCAGAGCACTCGGGACTCTCGGCCACCGTGACAGGTCGCCGTCGCTGGTGCTGTCGGCTACCGCGACAGGTCGCCGTCGCTGGTGCTGTCGGCTACCGCGTTGCAGCCGACAGTGCGACTCCCCGGACGCCGTGCGGGGAGTGCGACGGCAGGCCACGGAAATACTTAAGTTACAATCGGCAGTAACACTGTGTGTGACGCCCGCTCTCCCGACGCGGTGGCGCTGGCGGTAGCCCGGAGAGCGGACAGTGTCGCGGCCACGCCGTGCGGGCCTCACCCGCCCGGCGGGGTCGGGACGCTCCCTCGCTTCTGTCGCGTATCGCCCCCGAGGACACACACAGTACGACACATGCCATCGAACGACGACGTACGAACGCCTCTCGAATCAGACGCAACGACTACTGACGTGACAGACGACACCCCCGACGCCAGCGAGCCCCGTCCCGACGGCGGCACCGGAGCGCGGGGCGCCGACGACGTGGCGCTGGACCCGTGGGGCTCCTCGACGGTGTCGGACTACCGCAAACTGTTCGACCAGTTCGGCATCGAGCGCTTCGAGGAGATTCTCGAGGAGGTGCCCGACCCGCACTACCTGATGCGGCGCGGCGTCATCTTCGGCCACCGCGAGTACCGCGAGGTCGCGCGGGCGATGCGCGACGGCGAACCGTTCGCGGCGCTGTCGGGGTTCATGCCGACGGGCGATCCCCACATCGGCCACAAGCTCGTCTTCGACGAGATCATCTGGCACCAGCACCACGGCGGGGACGCCTACGGCCTGATCGCCGACCTCGAGGCCCACAGCGCGCGCGGGCTCTCCTGGGCCGAGATCGACGAACACACCCGCAACTACGTCCTCTCGCTTCTGGCGCTGGGGTTCGACCCCGAGGAGGGGGAACTCTACCGCCAGTCCACGAACCGCGAGGTGCAGGACCTGGCCTTCGAACTCGGCGTCGAGGCGAACTTCTCGGAACTGCAGGCCATCTACGACTTCGACGGCGAGACCGACGTCTCGCACATGCAGTCGGTGGTCACGCAGACCGCGGACATCCTCTACCCGCAACTCGACGAGCCCGTGCCGACGGTCATCCCGGTCGGTCCCGATCAGGACCCGCACATGCGTCTCACGCGGGACCTCGCCCAGCGGATGCGCTACTTCGGCGTCCGGGAGGCGTACGCCAGTTTCGAGGCCGATCCCGCCGAACGGGCGGTGCTCGCCGACGCCTACCGGGCCCGAGAGGAGTACGCCGACGACCTCGACCGGCCGCGGTGTGTCGAGGCCGCCGAGTATCTCGGCAGCGAGCCCGGCCACGGGGGGACCGACACGGACGCCCGGACCGTCGACAGTGCCGTCGCGATGCTCCAAGAGGCCGGCAAGGAACCGCTCCGGCCGCGGGTGCGGATCTTCGACCGCCGGGCCACCGGCGAGGCCTTCGACGCGCTCGTCGAGGCTGTCGACGGCGAGAAGCGCGTCTACGAGAACCACGTCGACGCATTCGACCTCGCCCGCGAGGAGGCCGAACGGGTGGCCCGCGAGGTGGAACTCGGCCACGGCGGCTACGGCTTTCTGCCCCCCTCCTCGGTCTACCACCGCTTCATGACCGGCCTCACCGGCGGGAAGATGTCCTCCTCGGTGCCCGCGAGCCACATCAGCCTGCTCGACGACCCCGAGGAGGGCTACGAGAAGGTGAAGACAGCCACGACCGGCGGCCGGGAGACCGCCGAGAAACAGCGCGAACTCGGCGGGGAGGCCGACGAGTGTCCCGTCTACGAACTGTACGCCTACCTGCTCGCCGGCGACGACGACGAGTTCGCCAAGGAGGTCTACGACGAGTGTGTCGGCGGCGAGCGCCTCTGTGGCGACTGCAAGGAACAGGCCGCCCGCCTGATGGAGGAGTTCCTCGAGGACCACCAGGAGAAACGCGCCGAGTGGGCCGACCGCCTGGACGAACTGGACATCGAACTCGACTCGCCGCGCAAGCGGTGAACGGACGGTACGACCGGGCGCAGTCGTGCGGTAATATCGATAGCCACTCAAGGCCGGGCAGCCCTTGCCGAACCACGATGCCACGACCCGACCTCCACGTCGTCGACGTGTTCGCACAGGAACGCTACACGGGCAACCAGCTCGCGGTCGTCGAGAGCCACGGCAACGTGAGCGACGGGGAGATGCAGGCCTTCGCCGCCGAGATCGGCTTCTCGGAGACCACCTACGTCGAGTCCCGGACTCCGCCCTACGGGGTGCGCATCTTCACCCCCGAGGCAGAGATTCCCTTCGCCGGCCACCCCACCCTCGGGACCGCCCACGTCGTCCGCGAGCACGTCGCCGACGGCCGCCCGGACGAGGTGGTGCTCGACCTCGAGGTCGGGGAGGTGCCGGTCGAGGTCCGCGAGCGGGACAGCGAGACGCTGTGGATGATCCAGCAGCCCCCGGCGTTCGGCGAGAGGCTGCCGGCCGGCCGGCTGGCCGACGTGCTCGGGCTGGACGCGGTCGCAGTCGACGACCGGTGGCCGGTCCAGGTCGTCTCGACTGGACTCCCGACCATCGTGGTCCCCCTGGAGAGTCGCGCGGCGCTGACCGCGGTCGACCTCGACCGCGACGCCTACGACGAGGTGACCGGCGACCGGGACGCGAAGAACGTCCTGGCGTTCTGTCCAGACCCGCGCGACGCCGACAACGACCTCGCGGTGCGGGTGTTCGCACCCTTCTACGGCGTCCCGGAGGACCCCGCGACGGGGTCCTCGAACGGCTGTCTCGCGGCGTATCTCGCGCGACACGCCTACTTCGGGAGCGGCACCGTCGACGCCCGCGTCGAACAGGGCTACGAGATGGGACGGCCGTCGCTCGTCGCCCTGCAGGCGACCGATCGCGGCGACGACGTTCGTGTCGAGGTCGGCGGCCGCGTTGTCCCCGTCGCTCGCGGGGAACTCCTGTGACCCGTAACTCGGTGCCGGATCGACCGCACGACAGCGCCGGTCGGACCGGGACACAGGGACAGCAATCACGATCAGGGCCTACCGCCGGCAGTGTCACTAGTCGAGGCTCTCGTCGACGTCGAACGCAGAGCCGGCGGGAGACGGCTCCGACCCGTCCCGGCTGTCGGGACCGTCGTCGGTCACCTGCAGGTACGCGGCGGCCATGATACCGTAGACGAAGGTAAAGAGCGTGCCGTTGAGGACGACAGAGAGGAGGTCACCGGCGACCGGGGCACCCGCCTGCTGGAGGAGAGTCGGGATTGCACCGGCAACCGCACCGCCGAGTCCGATCAACACCGCGAGCAAAACGAGCCTGAGACGGTTTCCCCGCGAGAGCTCCCAGCTCCGCCCGAGACCCGCGAGAGCCCCTCTGTCCTCGACGCCGATCGCGAACATGAAGAACAGAAAACTGGCGGCAACGAACAGGCCCGGCAGAATCAGGAAGACCAGGCCGATTGCGACAGCGAAAAACACGACGACACCGCCGGCGAACATCGAGAGTGTCGCACGACCGATCCGGTGTGTGTACAGTTCTGACGGGAACGCCGACAGCTGGCTGTGTGGGCGCACGAGCGCCCGGGCGACGAGCACGAAGTAGAGTGCCGTGAACACGAGCGAACCGAGCAGCAAGACCCCCGCAACGGTGCTACCCACCGGGAGGGTCAACCCGATCACCGTGGTCGCTTCGGGCGGCGCTGCGGCCACTAGTAGTGTGTTGACCGACACAGTCACCAGCAACTGGGTCGCGAGCAACAGTGCGAACAGAATGCCGCCGGTTCGGGTCAGTACGCGTCTGAGTCCGTCCGCGGTCGCGTCAGTGAGTCCGAGCGTCATCACCCAGACGTCGGTCGGGATAGCTCATAAACGGGTGCGCCCTGTCTCAGGAGCGGAAACACGCGCTCGCTGGAACTGTCAGTCGCGAGCGGTCACCCGACGCTGACACCCTCGGCTGTACCTCCGTGGAGCGATCCGGTACCCGGGGTGTCGAACATCTTCACGTAGCTATAACCGGCAGTATGACCACACGGGCGTCCGGTCCGTCCCACAGACAATCACAGCCGTCAGTGTACGGTACGGATTGCCGTCACCGTGGTCCGGTCCGACCACACGGTGCGGTCGATCCGGCAGTGGCTTACCGCAACCACGATTACACGAAACAGTACGAGACAGCTGTCACCCGGATTCGCGCGAGACGGGCCACAGAGACTCCCTGTCGGGAGGAACTTCCGAGCGCCGTGAGTCGGCGCGGATGGATTGGCCGTCGAACACGACCGGCAGGGGCGGCGCGGTCAGAACGGGAACAGCGACCCCAGACGCTCGCCCAGGCCGGACTCGTCGTCGCGCTGCCAGCGCATCGCGAAGGTCTGGCCGCTCCCGGAACTCATGTACGGCACCGATTCCCCGGGGTTGTCGCGGTACTCCTCGACGGCGTAGACGAGGTTGGTCCGGGCCGCCTTCTCGAACTGTCCGACGCCCTGACAGCCGGTGTCGGGGTCGACTGCGACCCACTGCGTCTCGTCGGACCCGCGGGGGAGGAGGTCACCCGGGCGGCGCGAAACGTCGGCGCGCTCGAAGACCGCGTCGGGATCCATGCACGATGTTGGCACGTCCGCGTCGTAAGCGTTCCGTCCGGGACTGGAATCGCCCGGCCGGTCAGGCGGGGTGCTCGCTCTCGGCCCGTTCGATGACGAGGTCGCGGAGTTCGACGCGCTCCTCGATGTCCTGCATCTCGTCGTGTTCGATGAGTGCAGTGTTCCCAACAGCGTCGCGCGGAGCGTCCTCGACGACGTAGACGCTCGTGGTCTGCGTGACGTACCCGACAGAGGACATGATGCGGGCGCGTTTCTCCGCTGTCTCCGTGAACTCGGAGTGGCCCGTGAGCACGTGCTCGCGTTCGCGCTCGTCCTCGCTGACGGTCTTGAACGGGGCCCGATCGGTGGGGTGGACGTCGTACCCGACGCGGGTCAGCACAGCCACGATGCGTTCGTCGTCGGGATCGACGTCCGGGTCCGCGGGCGTCTCCTC
>CAZUVE010000019.1:0-29300 GCA_964623735.1 uncultured Halobacteriales archaeon
AGCCCTCGTAGTCGGTCAGCGAGATCAGCAGGTTCCAGACGATGGCGCCGTAGACAAACAGGCCCATCAGCAGGAACGGCGGCAGCCAGAAGGGCAGTGACTCGACGAAGTCACCGCCCAGGCGGTCGTCGAGTGCCCCGCCGACGCGCTCGACCGGCCCGCGGCGGCCGCGCTGTGTCCCGTCGGTCACCGTCCCGCCGTCCGCGCGGGCGTCGCTCCCGGTCGCGTCCGCGTCGCCCGTGTCACCACGGCTCCCGACTGCACGTCGGAGGCGTGAGACGATTCCCGGCATGTGCGCCGACCGTCAGATGGCGTCTACGAAGCCCGACGCCGCCGCGTCGACGTTGTACGGCCCGGTGAACTCCGAGCTGATGACCTCGTTGAGCGCGGTCATCTTGTCGCTCTCGACGGCGAGACCGTGCTGGAGGGTCGGCGGCCTGCTGTCGGCCGACGCGAAGTCCTCGGCAGTCTCCTGGAGGAACGGTCCGAACTGGTCCATGCTGACGTCGGTCCGGGTCGGGATCGACCCCTTGAACTGGTTGAACGCGACCTGGGCGTCCTCGGTCCCGACGAACTCCAGCCAGGTCCTGGACGCCTCCGGGCTCGGGTTGTCCGACGGGAACAGAAACGAGTCGAAGTGCAGCGTGTACATGCCCTCGGTTCCCGGGAACGGGACGAAGCCCCAGTCCTCGTCGTACGCGAAGTCCTCGGCGTTGCGGTAGGCCCCGGCCGCCCAGTTGCCCTGGTGGATGAACGCCGCCTCGCCGTTGATGATGTTCTCGTTCGAGCCCGTCAGCCCGATTGTGGACGCGTCGTCGTTGATGTAGTTCTCCAGAACTGTCGCAGTCGTCTCGAACGTCGCCCGGACGGCACTCTCGTCGCCTTCGCCGCCGATGAAGTCCATGTAGGCGTCGAACCCTTCCTGGCCGAGCATCATCGCGGCGAACAGCTGTGTGGTCGTCCAGGTCCCCTGCATCCCGTGGGTCATCGGGATCCTGTCCGTCTCCGTGGCGACCGCGTCCAGCGCGTCCGCGAACGCCGAGACGCTGTCGAGCGAGTCGGGGTCGACGCCCGCTTCCTCGACAACCGAGATGTTGTAGAACAGGCAGTTCAGCCGGTGGGAGCCCAGCGGGACGGCCCGGAAACTGCCGCCCTGCTGGTGGAGGTCGACCGCCTCGTCGACCATGGCGTCCTCGTAGCCGGCCCGCTCCCAGACGTCGTCGACGCTGCCCAGCGCCCCCTCGTATCGCAGGAGGTTCTTGCCGGGCCAGTTCGCGAACGAACTCGGCGGGTCGCCGCTCTGGAGGCGGTTGGCGACGACCGCGTCGAGGTTCTCGTTGCCGCCGCCGCCGATCGGGTTGAACTCCGCGTCGATGTCCGGGTGCTGCTCCTCGAAGACCGCGGTGAGTTCCTCTGCTGCGGTTGCACCGTCGCCGCCGGTCCACCCGTGGAGGACTTCCAGCGTTCCCATGGACCCGCCGCCGTCGCCGCCACCGTCCCCGTCGTCGCCGCCGTCGCCGCCGTCGTCACCGTCGCCGCCGTCGTCACCGTCGCCGCCCGCACATCCGGCAAGAGCCATCGCAGACGCGAGCCCTGTTGCCTGTACGAACCGCCGCCGCGAGTAACTGTCGTCTGACATTAGTACAGTCGTCTTCCGTGACCTGATGGTTTAAACATTTGGCACTATAGTAGTGAAAAATGAGGTCAGACCCGTCTCACAGATCAGACGGGTGTCGCACGTGCTGGTGGGGTGTCACCATTCGGCAACCGAGCCGTCGTCGTGGCGCCAGTCGGGGTTGTGCCAGTCGACAGAACCCGAGCGGTCTGCGACGGTTTCGCCGTCGACCTCGACGCCGAGTCCGGGGCCGTCCGGAAGGTCGACGTAGCCGTCCTCGTAGTCGAACACGGACGGGTCGGCGACGTACTCGAGCACGTCGGCGGTCTCGTTGTAGTGGATGTTCAGTGACTGTTCCTGCAGGAGGGTGTTGGCCGCGACGGCGTCGACCTGCAGACAGGCGGCCAGCGCGACCGGGCCCAGCGGGCAGTGGGGTGCCAGGGCGACGTCGTGGGCCTCGGCCATCGCGGCGATCCGTTTCACCTCAGAGACGCCGCCCGCGTGGCTGAGGTCGGGCTGGATCACGTCGACCGTCCCTTCTGCGAACAGCGGCGCAACGTCCCACCGGGAGTAGAGCCGCTCGCCGGTCGCGATGGGCGCAGAGGTGTGTGCCGCGACCTCCGGGAGGGCGTCTTCCTGGCCCGGCCGGACCGGCTCCTCGATGAAGAACGGGTCGTGCGGGTCTAGCGCCGCCGCGAGCCGTTTTGCCATCGCCGTCGACGCCCGGCCGTGGAAGTCGACCGCGACGTCGATCCCGGGCCCCACCCGCTCGCGGACGCTGGCGAGTCGTCGCGCCGCGTTGTCGACGGCACCAGCAGTGTCGACGTGTCGCAGTCGCCCGGTCGCGTTCATCTTCAGGGCGGTGAAGCCGGCGTCGACCGCGTCCGCGGCGGCGTCACCGACGTCCGCGGGCCGGTCGCCGCCGATCCACTGGTAGACCCGCACGCGGTCTCTGGTGGGGCCGCCGAGCAAGTCATAGACCGGCGCGCCGAGGCGCCGGCCCTTGAGGTCCCACAGCGCCTGGTCGATCCCGGCGATGGCCGACATGAGAACCGGTCCGCCGCGGTAGAACCCGCCGCGGTACATCGCCTGCCAGTGGTCCTCGATCCGGCCGGGCGGCTCGCCGAGCAGGTACTCCTCGAGCAACTCCTCGACGGCAGCCGCCACCGTCCGGGCCCGCCCCTCGAGCACCGGTTCGCCCCACCCCACCACCCCGTCGCTCGTCTCGAGGCGCAGGAACTGCCACCGCGGCGGCACTTCGTAGAGGTCGTAGTCGACGAGCCGGGACATACACAGACTCGTTCCGGGGGCCGTGCTCTTGAAACCGCGGAATTACTACAGTCCGGCCCCACGTCACCGGACGTGAGCGAGAACCCCTCCGCCGACGCAACAGAGGCCGACCTGAGAGAGGCCTTCGAGGCGACTGACTACGTCGCCGAGGACGGAATCGTGACGACCGTGTTGCTCGCGTTGCGCCTGGAGCGGCCGTTGCTCGTCGAGGGCGAACCCGTCGCGGTCGACCCGAGCGGGTCACCGTCACGCTCGGTCAGGCGACGACGACGTCCGGGGCCTGGGCGTGGGCTGTAACGGCGTCATCGACATCCTGCTCGAACCGCTCGACGGGGGCAGAACCGACACCCGACAGGGCGACCGCGTGTACGCTCGCACGGAGAACGGCGCGCTCGCGGTCGACGCGCCGGGCTGGCCGGAGTGGCTGGTCGACGCCCTCGAGGGCCCGACCGCGGAGTTGCTCGAGTCGCCGGTCCCCTGCATCGGTCCCCTCGGCCCGCGGGAGCGCGTCGAGGAGATCCGCGAGGAGTGTCGCGCAGAGGGTCGGGAGTTCACCGACGCGGAACTGGAGCGGATCTACACGCCGGCCGGCCTCGACCTCGGCGGCGGGACGCCGTTCCACACCGCCCAGTCAATCGCAGCCGAGGTGACGGCCGTCCGGCACGGTCGCGAGCCCAAACACCTCAGGGAGCCCGAGGGCCACATCCACGAGCGCCCCTCGATAGAGCAGTAGCTACGCGTCGATCAGTACTTTGCCGTCGACCCGTTCCGCGGCCCGGCGGACCGCCTCGTCTGCGTCCGCCAGGTCGTACGTCGAAGTGATCAGCGGGAGGTTGTCGAGGTGGCCGGCGGCCATCAGGCGGATCACGTTCTGGAAAATCCGGTCGGCGGTGTGGCCCTCGGTTCCGTACAGTTGTGCGGCGTTGGCCTGGTAACTCCGGAGGTCGACCGACGCCGGTTCGCCGGCGTTGCTGACGTGGACCACGTTCGCAGTCTCTGCGAGCGTCTCCCCGATGACGGGGTAGGTCGCGCCGACGGCGCCCGCGGTCTCGACGTGGACGTCGAGGCCCCACCCGTCGGTGACGTCCGCGATCACCTCGACCGGGTCGGCGTCCGTCGGGTCGTAGACGTGCTCGAACCCGAGTTCGCGCGCGACCCGGCGGCGGCGGTCGCTCAACTCGAAGCCCACGACGGCGCCGGCGCCGGCCGCCCGGGCGACGTTCATCCCCGTCAGGCCGATGGGGCCGAGACCGTGGAACGCGTAGTAGTCGCCGGGGCGGATCCCCTCCGCGCGGCCGAAGAGCCCGTAGTAGGTGATGGTACTCGGCTCGACGGTCGCCGCCGCCCGCAGGAGTTCGTCCTCGTCGTCGTAGACCCGGGCGAGCGGGGAGACGTCCCAGCAGAGTTTCTCCGGAACCGCGACGTACTCGGCGAACGCGCCGGGGCGGGTGAACCCGACCTGTTCGAAGTTCTCGCAGTGCCCGGTGAAACCGTTCCGACACATGTCACACCGGCCGCAGTAGTGGGTCACCTCTGCGGTCACGAGGTCGCCGCGCTCGAACAGCCGGGTGTCGTCCCCGGCCTCGACGACCTCGCCGACGAACTCGTGGCCGAGCACGTTGGGGAGGCTCGCGTACGCCGAGTAGTGGACGTACCCGTCCCCGTCCGTCTCGACGAAGGCCACGTCGCTTCCACAGACCCCGGCGTACCTGACCGCCACCAGCACCTCGTCCGGCGCGGGATCGGGACGCTCCCGGTCCTCGACGCGCAGTTCCGGATCCCGCCAGGCCGACGACGCGTCCCTCGCCCGCTGTTCCTCCCGCTCCCGCCCGGTGAGGTCGTGCTCCGGGCGGGGATCCCACGTCCCGTCAAGAACGAGCGCTCTCATCGTCGGTGCACTCGTCGGCTCCCCGCTTCAGTGTTGCCTTTCGGGCCGATCCCGGTCCGGGCCCCGACGGCGGACCGATCCCGCGATCTCGCCCCCTCGTATAGTATCACAATATTGTATTTATATTTTATAATTACGTACGGAAAAGACGGATGTGTCGCACACATCTCGACTCCGTCAGAGATTGTACAGCGGCGGAGTCGAAGGTCGACTGCAACCGACGATCCGCAGGTGTGTGTCGTGGTATCGGGTATCGTATACGATCCGTCAATCGTTACTATCTATACTACGACCGCTTCGAGACAGGGACTCCGGAGACGGAAACGGACGGCCGCCGCCCTTGCCCGGGTGTGCGCCGTGGGACACTCCGTACCGATCGAGCGCTAGGACCACCGCGACTCGGCGTCGACGGGGTGTCGCGGCCGGTCGCCGCGGAGGACCCGGGCCACGTCGGCCGCGACCGTCCGGTTCAGTTCCGCCCGGGAACGCTCGGAGTACCACCCCGCGTGTGGGGTCGAGACGATCGCCTCGAGCTCGGCGAGCGTTGAATCCGGCGGCTCCGTGTCGCGGACATCCAGTCCCGCGGCACCGATCGTCCCCGACCGGAGCGCGTCTTCGAGGGCGTCCTCGTCGACAACGGGACCCCGTGCAGTGTTGACGAGGATCGCGCCGTCCGGGGTCGCGGCGAGGGCCGCCGCGTCGACCATGCCCCGCGTCTCCTCGGTGAGCGGAGCGTGGACCGATACTGCGTCCGACTCGCCGAACAGCCGCTCGAAGGGGACCTTCCGGGCGCCCCAGTCACCGATTGTCGCCGCGTCGACGTAGGGATCGTACGCCACGACGTCGACGTCGAACCCGCGCAGTTTCCGGACGAACCGCCGGCCGATCGCGCCGAAGCCGACGACACCGACGGTTCCGCCGGCCAACCGATCGATCGGACGACCGACCGTCCAGTCCCACTCGCGGTCCCGGACCGACCGGTCGTACGCCGGGATCTGCCGCAGGCACGCGAGCAACAGCGACAGGGCGTGTGTCGCCACCTCCTCGGTGGCGTAGTCGGGAACGTTGACCACGGGTACGCCGTGGCGCTCTGCCGCGGCGAGGTCGATGTTGTCGACACCCGTCCCCGCACGGCCGACCACCGAAAGCGAGTCGAGTGCCTCGAACACCGCCGCAGTCACGCGCGTACCGGCGTCGACCACCAGCGCGTCCGCGCCGGCGGCGGTCCCGATCACCTCGTCGGGTGCCTTCGCACCCGTCCGTTCGACCGTGGCGTCGACCCCCTCCAGAGCGGACTGTCCGGCGAGGTCGATCACCTTCGTGTCGGAGACCACAACTCGGACCATCACCACACCGTCCCGTCGGACTCCGGGGCGCGGTCCGACACCGTCTCAGAGCCCCTTGTCCTCGAGGTCTGCCAGGTCCCACTCGCCGGTGATGATCGCCCCGGAGTCGGGGTTATCGGGTTCGACGACCGCCTCGACGACCGCGGGGCCGTCGTGGTCGAACGCCGCCTCCAGTGTCCCGGCGAGGTTCTCCGGCTTGACCACGCGCTCGGCGTAGCCGACGCCGAACGACTCCACAGCCCCGACGAAGTCCGGGGCGGCGTCGTCGCCGAAGGGCGTATCGAGCACGCGGTCCCAGCCGTACTTGTCGACCTGGAGGTTCCGGATGGACTTCCAGCCCTGGTTGTTGAGAACGAGATACACCACGTCGACGTCGTGTTCGACCGCACAGGTGACCTCCTGGATGGTCATCAGAAAGGAGCCGTCGCCCTCGACGGCGACCGCGGGGCGGTCCGGACGGGCGAGCTTGGCACCGATAACCGCGGAGACGCCAAACCCCATCGTCGAGTAGCCGCCACAGGAGATGTTCGTCCGGGGCTCGTAGACGGGGAACTCCGGGTTGGTGGTCTCCTGGGGCTGGCCGGCGCTGGAGACGACCATCCCCTCGCGGGGCAGCACCTCCCGCAGGTCCGCGACCACCCGCGAGATGCGCATCGGGACCTCGTCGGTGTGGCGCTCCCGGACGCGCTCCTCCCACTCGGCCCACAGGCGCTGGATCTCGTCGTAGTAGTCGTTGTCCTCGGTGCCCACGGGATCGATCCGGTCGGCGACCGCGTCGTGGATCTGGCCGGTGACGACCTTCGCGTCCCCCTGGATCCCGACCTCGACGGGGTAGTTCTTGCCGATCTCTTCGGGGTCGATGTCCACGTGGATCAGTTTGCTCGGCGGAATCTCGAAGCTGACACCCGGCTCGAACGACGACGTGTGTAGGTCCGAGAACCGACAGCCCAGCGCCAGTACCACGTCGGCGTTGCTCGCGAGTTCGTTCCCGGCCGTCGACCCGATCCAGCCGGCGTTCCCGACGAACAGGTCGTGGTCCTCGGGGATGATCCCCTTGGCCTGGAACGTCGGGATCACGGGCGCCTGCAGGTGCTCTGCGAGCGCCTGCACCTCGTCCCAGGCCTCCGAGAGCATCGTCCCCCCGCCCGCCACGACCACGGGGCGGTCTGCCTCCGCGAGCAGGTCTGCGGCGGCCGCGACGTGTTCGGGGTCCCCGCCCGGCCGACTGTGCGAGCGCGCGGTCGCGGGATCGGGAATGTCGACGTCGGCGACAGCGCCCTGGACGTCCATCGGGACGTCGACGTGGACCGGGCCGGGACGGCCCTCGGTTGCGACCTGGAACGCCCGCCGGAGGATCCGCGGGAGCCGTTCGACGTCGTGGACGGTGAAACTCCGCTTGGTGACCGGTTCCATCACCCGCGGGAAGTCGCCGGGCCGGTGGCGGTCCAGTTCCTGCAGGATGCCCTGGCCGTACTCGTGGGTCTGGGGCGCGCCGGTGAAGATCACCATCGGGATCGAGTCGACGAAGGCCGTCGCCGCGCCCGTGACGGTGTTGGTCGCGCCGGGGCCGATCGAGGTGAACACCGCGATCGGGTCGCCGCTGGCCCGGGCGTAGCCGTCCGCGAGGTGGACCGCTCCCTGTTCGTGGCGGGGCTGGATCACCTCGATCCCGACGTCGTTGAACGCGTCCAGGATGTTCGTGCTCCCGTGTCCCGGGATGCCGACGAGGTACTCGACGCCCTCCCGTTCGAGGTACCTGGCGATGATCTCACCGCCGTTCAGCTCTGGCATAATCACTGTGGACGTCGACTGGCGGCGACTAAAAATTTCGGGTGGGAGTTCACGATCACTCGCCGTTCACCCCCGCTCGGTCCCCGACGACCGCTGGTTGCTACACCGACGGGACGACCTCGTCGCCCATCACCTCGAACAGCTGTTCGGGCTCGGGGCTGGTGTTGGCCAGCGCGACCCGGTCGAACCCCTGGGCTGCCAGCTTCTCGATCTCGGCGGCGATTGTCGAGGGGTCGTCGGCGATCAGGAACTTCTCCTCGACCTCCTCGCGTGTCGCCTGCTCGCCGAGCGCCTCGATCTCGCGCGGGTCGGCAATCGCACGGTCGAAGACGTCCTGTGTGGTCGCCCACCACGGCTCGGTGGCCTCGAACGCCCGCTCGTAGTCGGGGTCGTAGGAGGCGATCACCAGCACCGTCGTCTCGAACCCGTCGGGGTCGCGGCCCTCCTCGCGGGCGTACTTCCGGACTGCGGGGTAGAGCCGTTCGGTGAACTCCTCGCCGGTGACGACGGTCATGAACCCGTCGGCGTACCGCGCGGCCAGCCGCGCCGTACTCGGGCCGTTGGCGGCGACGTGGACCTCCGGACGCCGATCGGGCACCGTGTAGAGGTGTGCGCCGTCCAGCGAGAAAAAGTCGCCGTCGTAGTCGACGAACCCCTCGGACTCGTAGAGGTCCAGCACGATCTCGAGTGTCTCCTCGAGCCGGTCCCGGCGCACCGGATAGTCGTCCCAGGGCTGGCCCAGGGGCTTCTCGTTCATCGCCTCGCCGGTCGAGAGCCCGAGGACGACCCGCTGGTCGTGTGTCTCGCCGATCGTGGCGAACGCCTGTGCGATCCGGCCGGGGTGGTAGTGCTGTGCCGCGGGCGTAACGTAGGTGCCGATGGGCAGGTCCGTCCGCTGGCTGGCGGCGCCCAGCCACGACCACGCGAAGCCCGCCTCTCCCCCGGTGTGAAACCACGGGTGGAAGTGGTCGGAGGTCCAGACGAACTCGTAGCCCGCCGCCTCCGCGAGTTCGGCGTACTCGAGTAGCTCGGAGGGGCTGTACTGCTCCTGGTGGGCCATGTAGTCGACGCTGACCATCCGTGTGTGGAGTACGTGGCGCCTCGCTAATCAGTGTTCTCCCGGCGTCCCGAAGCTATTTTTCGGCGGTCGTCGATGTGCCGACCATGGGAGTCGGCTACACCGCGATCATGTACGACGCACAGTCACTGGAAACCGGGTTCGGCGACGTGGCTGCCTGCCGGTACGACGGGATCGAGGTGGGTCTCGGGAAGGTCCGAGCGGTCGGACCCGAAACCGTCGCGGACTGGCTCGACACCTACGGCCTGGAGCTGTACTGCGTGATGGGCGGCTGGCTGGAGACCGACGAGGCGGCCCGCGACATCGCCGACGCCGCGGGGACGGTAGCGGGCCTCGGCGCCGACTACCTCGGGCTCCTGCCGCCACAGCGCCACCGCAACGACGACGCAACCGTCGAGGAACGGCTCGCGGTCGTGACGGAGTCTGCCCTCGAAGCCGGCCTCACGCCGGTCCTGCACCACCACGGAGGGACCCACGTCGAGCGACCCGGCGAGGTCGAGCGGTTCCTCGACGCCGTCGAGGGCCTCCAGTTGCTGTTCGACACCGCCCACTGGTACCCCTACGGCGGGAGCTTCCCCGGGGGCGACGTGACCGACGCCGTCGACCGCTTCGGCGACGACATCGCGTACGTCCATCTCAAGGACGTCGCACCGACCGCCGACTTCGCCGAGAACCGCGACGCCCTCTCGGCGCCCCAGCCCCACCTCGACAACGTCATCAACTACTTCCGGGCGTTCACGGACCTCGGCGACGGCGTCGTCGACTTCGAGGGAGTCCGCGCCGCGCTGGAGGCGGGCTACGACGGCCACTACACGGTCGAGATCGAGAACCGGACCGGGAAGCCGCTGGTCCACGCCAAGGAAAACAGGGACTACTGGCGCTCGCTCGAGAGTTCCCGATAGGTTGCTGTGCGTCACTCCCGGATCGACCGCACCGACTGCGTACGTGCCGGGAAACAGCTACAGCAGTCCGTATCACTCGTCCTGCATGACCGTCATCACCGGAACGCTCGACTGGAGGAGGATGTCCTGTGTCCTGCTCCCGAAGACGGCCTTGCCCGCCGGCGACCGACGGCGGCCGCCGATCACCAGGTACCGCGGGTCTGTTCTCTCGACGACCGAGATGGTCTGTTCGACCGGGTCGCCGACCCGTCCGACACCCGAGACGTCCACGGTCGCGCCGCCGAGCGTCTCCCGGGTGACCTCCTCTGCGAAGTTCGCCGCGCTCTGCTCCTCCTGCGTGAACGAGTGGTCCTCGTACCCGGGCAAGTCGGCGATGGCGTCCCTGTGTGCCGCGAAGTCATCGTCGGGAACGACGTGGAGAACGTCGAGACGCTCGTCGTGGGCCTGTGCGAGGTCGTGTGCGACCTCGATAACCGGATTCGAGTGCCGCTCCTCGCCGATGGCTGCTAGGATGGCCATATGCGTTACGTCTGGCCAATCCCTGATTATTTTTTCGCTCCCGACGATCCAGACAGCGTTCGTCCGTCGTGACCCACGGCGACCCGATTGCCGGTATCTACGGACGGGGACGGGGGAGGACCCTCTGTGGCGGGTCGTCACGCGCCGCCGGTGTTCTCGATCTGTGTCCGGACGAGGTCCAGTCGCGACGCGTCGATCCAGGTCGGTCCGGTGGGCGTGACCGTCGGGGCGAGAATACCGTTTATGATCTTCTGTGCCAGGTAGTGTCCTGCCAGGTATCCCTGGAGGTACGGCTGCTGGATCACCGTTCCGAAGTAGATTTCGTTCTCGATAGCCCCCATGACCCTCTCCGTGATGTCGACCCCTGCGAGGTACACCTCGCCTTGCAGGTCGTTCTCTTCGACCCACTGGATCGCGGGCTCTCCTGCCGAGGGGCCGAGAACGAGCACGAGGTCGAGATTCTCGTTCGACGACCGGTAACTCTGGAGCGCACTGATGTTCTCTGACGGGTCGTCGGAGGTCGTGATCTCGTCGAACGGAATGTCGTTTTGGTTCATCACCTCCTGGATTCCACTCGACCGCAACTGGAGGACGTTGTTCCCGGGCTGGTGGTTCGGGATCACCACCTGTGCCGGTTCGCCCCCGGCCGTCTCTTGGAAGTCTTCGAGCGCGTTGCTCGCAACCTCGTTGCCGACCACCGTCTCGTCGTTGCCGACGTACCCCTGGTACGGCAGCGTCCGCTCGCCGAACTCGGGGATGTTGACCGCAATCACCGGGACGCCCTCCTCCTGTGCCCGTTCGAGCGGGTCGTCGAACAGGTCGGGATCCGAGATCGACGTCGCAATGCCGTCCACACCCGCGGAGATCGCGGAGTTGATGTTCTGGACCTGTTGCTGGGGATCGAACTCGTCGGGGCCCTGGAACCGTCCCTCGACCCCGAGTTGATCCATCGCTGCTCCCCATCCCGACTCTTGGATCGCCCAGAACGGATCCGTCGCGCCGCTGGCGTGTGGGACGTACGACAGCGTGAGGTCACTGTTCTGTGCTGCTCCGTCGCCGCCGCCGTCACCACCGTCGCCGCCGCCGTCACCACCGTCGCCGCCGCCGTCGCCACCGTCGCCCACGCTGGCACACCCGGCCAGTCCCGTCACGCCGACTGCTCCCGACGCCGCGAGTACCTGCCGTCTGGAGACTGTCGTCACTGCCTGTTCCATACCCTCTATTGTGCGCTCTCTGCTCATGCTACATCGCCCGTATTCGAATCTATAATATTTAAATGTTTTGTGGATGTTCCGACAGACTCCGACGGGACAGACGAGACAGACAGTTCAGCGAGGCGCCAGCGAGCCTACGTGGTACCTTCGGCCACGTCGGTCTCTTCCTCGAACTCGTCGAGTTCGCCGCCGCCGGCGACGTACTTCAGCGACTCGACCAGCTGCTGTGGTCCGTCCAGGTCCGCCTTGTCGTACTCGCCGGCGTTCTGACCGTTGTCGATCAGCTGGAAGCGGTCGCCAACCTCGTAGGCGTGGAAGATGTTGTGGGTGATGTAGATCATCGAGACACCCCGATCTCTGGTCTTCTTGAGCGTCCGGAGGACCTTCTCGCCTTCCTTGACCGACAGCGCCCGCAGCGGCTCGTCGAGGATGAGCAGGTCGGCGTCGAAGTACAGCGCCCGCCCGATCTTGACGCTCTGCTGTTCCCCGCCCGAGAGGTTCTCGACCGGGAGCGACGGATCGTTCAGCGACTTCAGTCCGATGTCGTCGAGGACCTTCGCGGCCTCTTCGTGCATCTTGCCGACGTCGAGCGTCCCCATGCCCTTCGTGGGTTCGCTGCCGATGAAGAGGTTGCGGGCGACGCTGATCGTGTCGGCGAGCCCGATGTCCTGGTAGACGACCCGGATACCGGCGTCCAGCGCCTCGTCGGGGTTCTCGAAGTTGGCCCGCTCGCCTTTCCAGTATATTTCGCCGTCGTCCGGCCGGTGGTAGCCGACCAGGCACTTGATCAGCGTGCTCTTGCCGGCGCCGTTGTCGCCGACCAGTCCCATGATCTCGCCGCGATTGACGCGGATGTCCATACCGTCCAGTGCCCGGATCGAACCGAAGTGTTTGTGCAGGTTGTTGACTTCGAGGAGTGGATCTTGGTTGCTCATAGTGGTCACCTCAGTTTGCCTGGATGGGGAAACCCCGGATCTGCCGGTTGATGATCACGGCCACGATCAGGATGACGCCGACGAAAAAGCGAAACCAGGCGGTTTCGGCCCCGACGGCCGTCAGCCCGACCTGGAACACGCCGAAGGTCAGCGCACCCAGAAAGCCCGCGAGCGGGCTCCCCTCGCCGCCGAACAGCGCGCACCCGCCCAGCACCGCCGACGCGATCGCGACCAGTTCCATGCCCTCGCCCAGCGAGGCCTGGACCGAGCCAAAGCGTGCCGCCACGAGGACGCCCGCAAACGACGCCGCTGCGGCCGTCATCATGAACCCGATGATCCGGGTTCGGGTCACCCGGATCCCGCGCCCGCGGGCGGTGTCCCGGTCGTTCCCGACCGCGTAGAGGTGGTTTCCGAACGGGTGCCGGTGGGTGAGATACCCGATGAGCCCGAGCACCACGAACAGCCACACGACGGCGATCGAGAACTGGGCGCCGAGTTCGAGGTTGAAAATCGCCAGTGACGCGGGTTCGCTGTTGAGGGTCACGTAGGTCCCACCACTCACCAACAGCACCGTCCCGCGGAGCGCGAACAGTCCACCGAGCGTGATGATGAACGAGTGGATGCCGGTGTACGTGACCAGAAACCCGTTGACGAAACCGATACTCAGTCCGAACAGGAGCGACACGCCGGCCGCGAGCAGTGGGTTGAGCCCGGCGTTGATCACCCATATGAAGATCATCGCCGAGAGGGCGTAGTTCGCTCCGACTGTCATATCGAAGTCCCCGGCGATCATCAGCATCGACACCAGGATGGCCACGATGCCGATCACGGCGGTCTGTCTGAAGATGTCACCCCAGAGGCTCAGCCTGCTCATCGTCCCCGGCGCCAGGAAGAAAAACAGCGCCGTGACCGCGACGAACGTGATCACCGCTGCCAACTCCGGGTTCCTGCCGAGTATGCGTTTTGTCTGGTCGATCCTCCGACCCGCGACTGTGGTACTCATACCCACGCGGTAGGTGCTTTGCCTTCATAAAAAAACTTGCGGGAACACTCGTCGGCTCGGTGCGCTATCCCAGCACGCCCTCGATTGCGTCGAGGGCCGCCTCGGTCTCCTGTGCCGGCGCGAGTTCGAAGCCGACGTATCCGCTGTATCCGGCCGCCGCGAGCGCCGCGAGGATGTTCTGATAGTGTAACTCCCCGGTGCCCGGCTCGTGGCGTCCGGGGACGTCTGCGACGTGAACGTGACCGACCAGCTCGACGTCTCTGGTCGCGTTCGAGATGACGTTGCCCTCGGTTATCTGCTGGTGATAGAAGTCGAACAGGAGTTTGACCGCCGGACTGTCCACCGCACGAACGATTTCGTATCCCGTCCGGGCGGTTTCGAGAAAGTACCCCTCGTGGTCGACAGCGGTGTTGAGCGGTTCCAGCACGAGTGTCACGCCGGCCGACTCGGCAACCGGGGCGACACGGCGCAATCCCTCGACGACACTGTCGCGCGTCGCCTCGCGCGAGGCGTCCTGCGTGGGGCCCGCGAGCACGATGAGTGTCGGACAGTCGAGCCGGACTGCCGTCTCGATCGACGCCTCGATGTCCTCGATCACCGCGTCCCGCTTCGAGGGGTCGGTCAGCGCGCGCGTCAGTTCTTCGGGCTGTGCGTCCTCCCTGTGTGCGACCATCGCCGCGATCGAGAGGTCGTGCTCGTCGACGCGTGCCTCGATGGCTTCGAGGTCCTTGTCGTGCCACGTCCAGAACTCGATGGTCTCGAACCCGTACTCCGCGACCCGGTCGACGCGGTCGAGAAACGGGAGGTCCTCGTAGATCAGCTCCAGGCAGATGGACGGTCGTAGCATCCTTTTGATTTCGAGTGCGTGTGCCTGCGAGTGTCAGGGTCTGACGAGAATCTTGACGTGTTCGGTATCGGACGCCCGGAGTTCTTCGAAGCCGGACTCCTCGATCTCCTCGAGATCGATCCGGCCGGTCACGAACGCGTCAGTGTCGATCTCGCCGGCAGCGAGCGATCCGATGACAGCGTCGAACTCTGTCCTGTCGGAGGTCGGCGGGTACCCGTACGTGTACGTCCCCTCGATGGTCCGCTCGGCCGTGACGACGTCGTTCAGATCGGTTGTCACCTCCTCGTCTGCGATACTGCCGACCGTCACCGTTCCGCCGCGCCTGGTGCTTCTGACTGCCGCGTTGAACGCGGGACCGATCCCGGCGAACTCGAAGGCGTGTGTCACACCGTCGGCAGTCTCTTCCCTGATCCGCTCGACCGGGTCCGACTCGACCGGGTCGAGACCCACGTCGGCGCCGAGGTCGTGTGCCACCTCGCGGCGCGCGTCGTTCGGTTCGGAGACGAAGACACGCCTGGCGCCAGCGTTGGCCGCCGCGCTGACGACCGTCAGTCCGATCGGGCCACAGCCGAACACACCAACGGTATCGCCTGCCCGGAGGCCACCACGGCGGACGGCGTGGAGACCGACTGCCAGCGGTTCGACGAGGGCGCCCTCCTCGACCGGAACGCCGTCGGGGAGGCGGTGGACCTGCCGGGCGGGAACGACGGCGCTCTCCGCGAACCCGCCCGTCCCCGTCTCGAATCCGATAGCGACGGTGTTCACACAGAGGTTGTACGACCCCTCCTCACAGTAGAGGCAGTCGTAACAGGGGATGTTCGGGTGGACAGTGACCGGATCGCCCTCGCGGAGACTGGCCACGTCGTCTCCGAGTTCGCCGACGACGCCGCCGAACTCGTGGCCCATCGGCACGGGTACTGCGGCGCCCGTTACCGGATTCGGTTCCGTCGGCGTGAGGTGTGGTCCCACCTCGTACTCGTGGATGTCCGACCCACAGACGCCACAGGCGTCGACGTCGACGCGTACCTCGTCCGGGCCGACCGTCGACGGTTCGACATCGTCGACGCGGACGTCCTCTCTGGCGTGGAAGCGTGCTGCTCTCATGAGTCTTCGACCGTGAATTGGTTGTACTGCGGCGACTCGCCTCTTAATGGTTTCTGTGTCGTCACCCCTTCTCGTGGGCCGCGACGGCGTCCCAGTCGAGGTCGATCCCCAGTCCGGGTTCGTCCGGGACCGTAATCCGGCCCTCCTGGATGAACGGCTCCTCCCGGACCAGCAGGTCCTCCCACCACGGTACCTCGCGGGCGTGGTACTCCAGGGCCAGGAAGTTGGGCACCGTCGCGCCGAGGTGGGCAGTCGCCGCAGTCGCCACCGGGCTGCCGATGTTGTGTGGCACGAGCGTCCCGTAGTACGTCTCGGCGGCCTCGGCGATCTTCTTGGTCTCTGCGATCCCACCGGCCTTGGGAACGTCCGGCGCGAGGAAGTCGACGGCCTGGGACTCGATCAACTCGCGGAACCCGTGACGGCCGTAGCGGTTCTCCCCCGTCAGCAGTGGCACGTCCACGCGGCGGCGCAGTTCCCGCATGGCGTCGACGTTCTCCGGCGGGAGCGGGTCCTCGATCCACGCCAGCCCGTAGGGCTCGATTGCCCGGCAGAGCCGCTCTGCCGTCTCGGGGCTGAAGTTCCAGTGGAGATCGACGGCAACCTCGGCGTCGTCGCCGATCTCGTCGGTCACGGCCTCGACGACCCGGCGCTTGTGGTCGATCTCCGGGCCGTCGAAGTGCCCCGAGAGCGTGTCGATCTCCCGGCCCGAGGGAACGTCGAGGTCGAACTTCACGAGGTCGAACCCGTCCGCGACGGCCGCCCGGGCCGCCCGGGCGTACGCCTCGGGCCCGTAGGTCTCTGTCTCCTGGCCCTCCTCGGCGGATTCGACCATCGCCTCGCCGGCGTGGCAGTCGGCGTACACCCGCACCTCCTCGCGGAGTTTCCCACCGAGCAGCTGGTAGACCGGCTGGCCGAGCAGTTTGCCCGCGAGGTCCCACAGCGCGATCTCGACGCCGCTGATGGCGATGGTCGCGACCCCCGCCTGTGATCCGCGCCCGGAGAGGCTCCCGCGCATCAGGCGGTAGAGCCGCTCGACGTCCAGCGGGTTCTCCCCGACCAGCACGGGCCGGAGGTAGTCGGTGACGACCTCGCGAACGCCGGGCGAGGGGTAGGCCTCGCCGACGCCGACCGTCCCGTCGGCAGCCTCGACGCTGACGATGGTCCAGGGGAAGTTGCCGTCGACGACGGTCGTCTCGAGGGCCGCGATTTCCGCAGTCGGTCCGTCCCGCGACGGCGTCTCGTCGAAGTCGGCCCACATCGTCGCGGCCAGCGTCGAGGCGAAGTCCTCGTACATGGTTCAGTAGTCCCCGCGGGGCTCCAGGTCCCCCGCGATCCGGAACAGGTCGGCGATCAGTGTCACGTCCGCGCGCGCCTCGGCGAAGGTCGTCCGGGGGTCGCGTCCGCCCTCGATACAGTCGACGAACCACGCGAGTTCCCGCCTGAAGGGTTCGTCGTAGGAGGGGGTGTACGTCGTGTCCGCGACGTCCTCGATCCCGCGTCTGACCCGCACCTCCGAGGGCGTGTTCCTGACGAACGGGTTCGAGAACGACAGGCGGACCATCCCGTTGGGCCCGTCGACGCGGACGTACTCCTCGAACCACTTGCGCTCGGAGTCGCCCGTCTCCAGCACACAGGAGATCCCGCCCTCGTATGTGAGGTGGGCAGTCGCGTACCGGCCGTCGGCAAGCACCTGGACGGTCTCGATGGACTCGACGGCGCCGAAGAGCCCGCGGAGGAGGTTGATGTCGTGACAGACGTGCTCGATCTGGAAGTCGTAGGCCTCCACGAGCAGGTCGTCGTCGACCCCCAGCGCGGACTCGATGTCCGAGCGGCGCTCGCGCCGGCTCTCCTCGATCAGCGACTCCGGGGGCGAGCCCTCGATCAGGTCGTAGACCTCGTCGACAATCCGCGCGTGGTCGGGGTCGACGTCGTAGGCGGTCACGAGATCGATCCCGTCCAGCGAGTACAGTTCCTCGCGAGCGCGTTCGTAGGCAGGATCGTACCGCTTCATGTACCCGACCATCGCAACCGCCTCGCTGTCCGCGGCGGCGGCCACCATGCGGTCGGCGTCCGCCGGGCACGCGGCGAGCGGTTTCTCGACGAGGGTGTGGACGCCGGCTTCGAGCGTTGTCTCGACGACATTGGCGTGGGTGTGGGACGGCGTGCAGACGACGACCGCGTCGACGTCGGCACCCGCGACGAGCGCCTCGCCCGTGCGGTACCGGCCGGGGACGCCGTACCGGTCTGCGAGCGCGTCCGCCCGCTCCTCGACCGGGTCCGCGAGCGCCGTCAGTTCGGCCGCCGGGAGTTCCGCCAGGTACGGAACGTGCATGACCTGTGCAATCGTGCCACAGCCGACGACTCCGAAGCGCATCGTTTCGCGGTTCTCCGGTCTGCCTGATGAGCGTTGCGGTCCCGGGCGCGCCGGGACACAGCCCCCACGTTTATTTGAGATGGGTTCGAACGGTGAGCCGAACTGATGAACAACCGCCGCTCGCCCGTCCACCGGTACCTCCCGAGCCGGAGACCCGGTCACGGCGGGAGACGGCAGTAGCCGAGCACACGTGAGCAACATGAAACAACAGCTACAGGGGAAGACCAACCCCGTGGGGACGTGGATATCGATCGGGCACCCGTCGGTGGCGGAGATGAGCGCCTCGCTCGGGTTCGACTTCCTGCTGATCGACACGGAGCACACGACAATGAGCCTGGAGACCGTCGAGAACATGGTCCGGGCCGTGGACGCGGCCCCGGGCCAGACAGACGCCGTGGTACGGGTTCCCTGGAACGACCCCGTCCGGATCAAGCGCGTTCTCGACATCGGCGTGGACGGCGTGATGGTCCCGATGGTCGAGACGGCTGCCGAGGCCCGCGACCTCGTGGCGGCCACCCGTTACCCGCCGGAGGGCTCCCGGGGCATCGCCGCCGGCCGCGCCGCGGACTACGGACTCCACTTCGAGGAGTACGTCCGGAACGCCGACGGGTCGATACTGACTGTCGTCCAGATCGAGACGGAGGCCGGCCTGGCGAACGCCGGCGACGTCGCTGCCGTCGACGGCGTCGACGCGCTGTTCGTCGGCCCCGCCGACCTCTCGGGGTCACTCGGCGTGTTCGCCGAGTGGGACTCCGACCGGTTCGTCGAGGCGATCGACGACGTCGTCGACGCGGGACGGGACGCCGGCACCCCCGTCGGGACGCTGACCCTCCAGACGGACGACATCCGGGTGCGGCTCGAACAGGGGTTCGACTTCCTCATCGTCGGCAAGGACACCGCGACGCTCGCGGCCGCCAACAACGAGGCGCTCGAAATCTACGAGCGGACGCTCGAGAACCGTGCCGACCCGGCGGTCGACGACTGATAGTGGTTGCTGTCCCTGTGTACGATACGACTGCACGCCGTCGTGCGGTTGGTCCGGCAACGACCGACAGCAATCACGATAACCCCACGGACCAGGTGCGTTCGTTGTCGCCGAACGGACGGGGCTGGAGGCGACCCGAAACACGCGACGGTCGGGTGAGTGCCGCGCGGCACAGCGCGTCGGCGTATTCGTAGTTACTGTCCACACGTACGACCAGGATCCCGCCCTGACGCGTTCGGTCGTTGCAAACAGTTATTGTGGAGGGCTCACACACTGCATCCATGCAGGGACCCGGGACATCCCGAACGGTGAAATCGGTGCAGACGGCAATCGAGATCGTCGAGCACCTGCGCGAGGTAGGCGAGGCCGGCGTGACGGAGCTGGCGACAGAACTGGACTGCTCGAAGGGGACAGTCCACAGCCACCTCGCGACGCTGCTGGAAAACGAGTACGTCGTCAGGAGGGGCGACCGGTACGGGCTGAGCCTGAAGTTCCTCGACCTCGGGGAGTACGTCAAATCGCGGCTGGACATCTACGACGTGGTCACCGAGGAACTGGACGACCTGGCGGCCGAGACCGGGGAGGTGGCGCAGTTCGCGACCGAAGAGCACGGGCGGGCGGTCTACCTCTACAAGGCGCGCGGGGAGCAGGCAGTCAACACCGCCTCGACGGTCGGCAAGCGCGAGTACATCCACTGCATCTCGCTGGGGAAGGCGATGCTCGCTCACCTGCCCGAGGAACGGGTCGAGGGAATCGTCGACCGCCACGGTCTCCCAGCACAGACCCCGAACACGATCACCGACCGCGAGACGCTGTTCGAGGAACTGGAGACGATCCGCGAGCGGGGGTACGCGGTCGACGACGAGGAGATGATCGAGGGGATCCGGTGTGTCGCGGCGCCGCTGACCGACGATGGTGTCGTCGGCGCAATCAGCATCTCGGGTCCGTCCAGCCGGATGGACGGCGACCGGTTCCGGGAGGCACTCCCCCACAAGCTCCTCCGGTCGGCCAACGTCATCGAGATCAACGCCAAGTTCGCCTGACTGTTGCGGGTTATGTTCGGCCCTCCCGAACACCTTCTCTCCCTGTTGCCACCCACCATTACGAACATACGGATGTAATTTCAGGGAGACCGACAACCGACCCCATCAGCCGGCCCCCTGACCCGGACGTGCCGGTCGGGACTAATATTACCTGAATATTGTGTACGTTTTTCGTATATATTTTGCAGCCACGCCCCGTCTGCGGTGTTTGTGGGCTGTTCTGTAGAGTTCTTCGTGCCGTTCTGTACTACTTTCCCTGTATTTTGAGTGCGAGCAAACATATATTTGTAACTATATAATAAAGATAATCTAATATATTTTAAATGAGCTCGGGGTGACTCTGCAGGAACAGCCGGAGAGGTGTGCGAACGACGGGCCGGTGTGGGACCCGTCCGCTGTGGCGGCCATCCTCATACTGTCGGCTACACGCGCGCGAGCAGTGTCGGCACCCCGGGCTGGGGAATATCTTCACGCAGTTATAGTCGGCAGTATCACCCGCAGATGTCGACACCCGTGATCTCTACGCGGAGTCCCCCGTCCGCACTCTCGGCCAGGTCGACCTCCCAGCCGTGTGCCTCGACGATCTCCCGGACGATCGCGAGGCCGAACCCGGTCCCCTCGTCGGCGGTCGAGTAGCCGCTCTGGAACACGTTCTGGCGCGCGTCGGCGGGGATCCCCGGCCCGTTGTCTGCAATGTAGAACCCTCCCTCGAGATCGCCCACGGCGACCCGCACGTCCCCGTTCCCGTGGTCTACAGCGTTCCGGAAGACGTTCTCCAGTAGCTGGCGGAGCCGGTCCGGGTCGGCCCGGACAGTGCGGTCCGTGTCGACGGCGAGGGTGGCACCGGCCGTCGCCACGGTCTCCCAGCACGTCCCGGCGAAGTCCGCGAGGTCAACCGCGTCCGACTCGCTGACCGGCTGTCCTTCCCGCGCGAGCGCGAGCAGGTCGTCGATCAGCGCCTCCATCCGGTCGAGTGCGTGCTCGACGTGCTCCAGGTGGGAGCTCTCGTGCTCCTCGCGGGCGAGTTGGAGGCGACCCTCGGCCACACTCAGCGGGTTCCGCAGGTCGTGGCTGACGACGGAGGCGAACTCATCGAGACGCTCGTTTTGCCGCTGGAGGTCCCGCTCGCGCTGTTTGCGCTCGGTGACGTCGTGTGCGACGCCGACGATCCGGGCGACCCTCCCGTCGACCGCGACGGGGGTCAGCGTCGTCTCGAACGTACGGAGCCCCTCGGCGAGAGCGAGTTGCTCCTCGTAGCTCACCGGCTCGCCACGGTCGAGACACCGCCGGTAGTTGGCGGCGATCCCGCCGCCGAGTTCCTCGCCGAGGATCTCCTCGGGCGCGTTCCCCTGTAGCTCCTCGGGCGAGTGGTCGAACAGTTCCGCGTTTGCCGGGTTGACCTGTCGTATCTCGAACCCGGGATCGTTCTCGGGACCGGTCACGTCTGCCAGGAACAGCGAGTCCTGCACGTTTTCGAAGACCGTCTCGTACTCCTCGTTCAGCTGGCGGAGGTCGCGTTTGCGCTCCCTGTGCTCGGTGACGTCGGTGTCCAGCCCGATCAACCGCCGCGACTCCCCGTCCGGGCCGGTGTAGACGGACGCCTCGGAGTAGAGCCACCGCACCGGGCCCCGGTCCGGGTGGGTCCGGAACTCGTAGGCGGTGGTGTCGGTCCCGCCCTCCAGGGGTTCTGTCCTGCTCCGCTCGACGCGTTCCCGGTCGTCGGGGTGGACACACCGGTCGGAGAACCCCTCCGCTGTCGGGACCTCTCCGGGCGGGACGCCGAACAGCCGTTCGAAGGGCCCGTGACGCGCCTCCAGTCCCGTCTCGGGGTCGATCTCGTAGAGGACCGAGTCGGTGACGTCGAGTGTGTGCCCCATCCGTTCCCCGATCTCCCCGGATTCGGGCTCGCGGTTCTTCGAGTCGGTGATATCCTGGAACTGCGAGAGAGCGCCCAGTACTTCGCCGCCGTCGGTCACGACGCGGCTGCGCCACTCGCAGACGATCCGGGTCCCGTCTTTTCTCCGATACTCGCTGACGCTGTGGTGGCTGCCCTTCGCGTCGAGAAGGTCGTCCACGGCTCCGGTTGCCTCGCGGTCGGACCCGGGAACGATTCCCTCCCAGGAACGCCCTGCCAGTTCCTCCTCGGTGTAGCCGAGGATCCCCTCGGCAGTGTCGTTGACGCGGACCGCCTCGAAGTCGGCGTCCCACTCGATGGCTCCCGCCGACGACTGCTCGAAAAACAGCGAGAGACGCTGCCTGCTCTCCTCGGCGGCCCGCCGGGAGCGGTACTGTTCGACTGCGTCGGTGATCCGGTTCGCGAGCACGGCGAACTGATCGGCATCCCCCTTCGGGAGGTAGTCGGTCACGCCCGCGGAGAGAGCGTCGCTGACGACTGCCTCGCTGCCCGTGCCCGTATAGAGAATGAACGGGAGGTCGGGACGCTCCTCGCGCGTGGCGTCGAGGAACGCGAGCCCGTCGGTCCCGGGCGTGTCGTAGTCCGAGACCACACAGTCGAACTCCCCGCAGGCGACGCGTTCGAGCCCCTCGTCGGCCGTCGTGGTCGTCTCGACGACCAGCCGGTCGCTCTCCCGCTCGAGAAGCGACGCGGTCGACTCCAGGAACTCGGGTTCGCCGTCGACGTGGAGCACCCGGATGTCGGAATCCATGCCCGTGGTTGCGAGCGCTGTAATAAAGCGATTGCCCCCAATTATCAGAGATTGAGCGAGCAATCCGGCGGTTCGGTTCCCCCCGGGCGCGGACCCACCGAGGCTGGTCGGCTGTTCGACGGACACGGGAGTGACCCGGTCGATGCCCGGTACGGTGCCGGTTCCACCGGGGGTGCCTGCCGGACAGCGTCGATCCGGTCGCCCGCGCGTCGACGGCAGTCGGCCCTTCGATCCTCTACTCCGCTGACCGGGGCGTGGCATTTATTCTCGTCGTCACCGATTGGCCGGTATGCGTCACGCAAAGGGACCCCTGCTCTCGATCGACGTCTCGAACCGGAGCGCGGAAACAGAGGATATCGGCGACACACTGGCCTCCTTCATCGGCGGCCGGGGCGTCGCAACGAAACTCGCGTTCGACCGTGTTCCCTTCGACGCCGACCCGCTCGGGGCCGACAACCGGCTGTACCTCACGACCGGGCCGATGCAGTACTCGACGACGTCGTTCACCGGCCGGATGAACGCGACGGCCGTCTCGCCGCTGACCGGCGGCCTCGTCTCCTCGAACGCCGGCGGGTTCATGTCCCGGCACTTCACCGGCGCGGGCTACGGCGCCGTCGAGATCGCCGGCGCCAGCGACACTCTCCTCGCGGTCCACGTCTCCGACGAGGGCGTCGAGTTCGAGGCCGTCCCCGGCCTGGAGGGGGCGACCGTGCCAGAAGTGAGCGGGCACATGGCCGACGAACACGGGCTGGAGGCCGAACAGGTCGCCTGCGTCGGCCCGGCGGGGGAGAACCGCGTCCGCTTTGCCTCGGTAATGACCACGGAGTCGCGGGCGTTCGGCCGCGGAGGGCTGGGCGCGGTGCTGGGCGCCAAGCGTCTCAAGGCGATCACGTTCGAGGGCGACTCCGCCCCCGAAGTGGAGTTGCCCGACGCCGCCACGGCGGTCCACCGCGACGCCGCCACCTCCGACAGCATCATGAAACGGCAGGGCACCACCAGCGTCTCGGATCTCGCCAACGAGGTCGAGGGGATGCCCTCCTACTACTGGTCGGAACTGGAGTTCGACGGCATCGAGAGCATCAACGGATCGGCCGTCGAGGAAAAAAAGTACAAGAAAGGCACCTGCTCGCAGTGTGCCTTCGCCTGCAAGCTCCCCACCAGGGACGAGGAGGCCGGCGTCGAGACCGAGGGTCCCGAGTTCGAGACGACCTTCGCCTTCGGCTCGAACGCCGGCGTCGACGACATCGTGGACGTGATGCAGTCCAACGAGCTGTGTGACGTCTACGGGCTGGACACCATCTCCTGTGGGAACACGATCGCGGCCTACCTCGCGGCCGAGGACGAGTTCGGCAACGCCGAGTTGATCCACGACCTGGTCGAGAAGATCGCCCACCGCGAGGGCGTCGGCGACACGCTCGCGGAGGGGATCGCCCGCTGTCACGACGAACTCGGGGTGGCCGACTACACCGTCAAGAACCTCGACTTCGCGGCCCACGAGGGACGCACCCTCCACGGCCAGGGGTTGAGCTACGCCGTTGCCAACCGCGGCGCAGACCACATGTACTCGACGTTCTACGCCTGGGAGTACCCACTCGTCGACAGCGAGGACGCGTTCTCCCCGGCGGGGCTCGAGGACAAGGCACCCGCGGTCGCGAGACAGGAGAACGCCCGTGCGCTCGAGGACTGCGGCGTTGTCTGTCGGTTCTCCCGCAGCATCATGACGCCCGAGCGTCTCGAGGCACTGTTCGACGCCGACCACGAGGACCTGCTGGGTGTCGGGGGACAGGTGGTCGAACTCGAACGGGCGTTCAACAACCGCCGCGGGTTCACCGCCGCCGACGACGACCTGCCCTACCGGGGGTACATCGAGGGCGACCTCGACGAGGCGATTGCCGAGTACTACCAGATACGGGGCTGGACCGAGGACGGCGTCGTCCCCGACCTCGGCGAACCCGCCGGCGGCACGGCGTCGGCCGACGACTGATACTGATAGTGATTAGCGTTCACCGACCCGACCGGACCGGACGGCCTTCACCCTCGGGGTCAAGCCCCGAGGCACTCGGCCTGTCCCGCCTGTAGAACTGATCGAGCGGCCGCTGCCCGAACCCGGACCCGGGGAGGCGGTCGTCGCCGTGAACCACCTCGGCGGTCCCTACACCGGTCTCTGCCTGGACGCCCTCCGGCGCGGCCTTCGCCGCGAGGCAGTCCCGCGACAGCGTCGGCAAACTCGTCGTGACGACGTATAGGGATGTTCGAAAGTCATTACAGGATCGACCGCAAGAAGGCGTGCGGTCGACCTGGTAAACGCTTTCGAACATCCCTATAGCCGGCGTGACGTGACGCGCGTCCTCCCCCGGCTGACGCCGGCGGTCACCGCGTATCGGTACGCAAAACCGAGTGAGGGTATAAACCTCCGGGGCCCGAATCTCCGGTCGGGTGGCACAGTCGCAATGCTCGGGGGAAAACCGGTCCGGGACGTCACGGTGTTCGTGAGCCTGTACCTCGTGCTCTCCATGCCCCCGTTCCTGCTTCTCAACCGAGATCTGTCGCCGGAGATATCGGGCGTCGCGACGCTCGCGACCCTCGGGACCGCGGCGCTGTTCGCCATCGCCGGGCTCTTTCTCGCCGGCGAGGGCGTCGGGAGGTACCGCCAGTTTCTCTCGGTGCCCCCGGACACGCTCTCGGTGGTTGTCGACGCCGCGTTCGTCCTCGCGCCAGTCTCGTGGTGGGTCGCTCCGGAGGTTGCCTTCTACTACGAGGTCGGGCCAGACCTGGGCGTTCTCCTCGGAGTCGTCCTCATCTGCCACATTCCGCTGGTACTGTTCCTGTCCCTGATGACGGCCATCGGCAGGGCAAAGAGAGCCTGAAGATGGACAGCACGGGAGTCGAACCGTCGGGTGCCCGGCGGTCAGGATCAGGACGGGTTCGGCGTCCAGTCGGGCGACAGGTAGGCCGTCAGATCGGTCGTGGTCAGGATGCCGATGACGCTGTCGTTGTCACTCACGACCGGGAGATGGTGGATCCCGTTGGTCATCATCCTGTTGGCAGCGTCCTGGACCGCCGCGTCCGCGACCACCGTCTCGACTTCGGTTGTCATGTACTCGGTCACGAGGGTGTCGTCGGTCGAGTCCTGCCCGGCGACGAGCGCGACACAGTCAGTCGTGGTGAGGATTCCTTCGGGACGGTCGTCCTCGTCGACGACGACCAGCGACCCGATGTCCCGGTCCAGCATCGTCCCTGCCGCGTCGTGGATTGGCGTCTCCGGAGTGACGGTCTGCACCGGCGACGACATGAGGTGTCCGACGGAGGGGGCGTACATGTTCCCACGTTTCGGACAGAACGTCTATAAGTCTGTTCTCACGCGGGGGCACCGACCCGGGATCTGGGCGCCGGTCGTGACAGGCACATCTCAGCGCCGGTTCGTGATCCAGGCAACGTGTCTCCGGGTCGGGAACACAGGGGGTTCAGGAGCTCTGTTCGGCGGATTCGCGACGTCGGCGGCGACGCCGGAGGCGCTGTGCACGAACTCTGTCGGCGATGTCGTCGGGTCGGTCGTCGGAGTGACGTGTCATTGGGGACCATGCCGACGTTGACGTCGGCGTCCTGACGTTCTGCCCGGTGGATAAATAGTCCCCACACCGTGTTTCAGCGCCTGCAACCCGGCCCGCGAGCGCGGGCTGCTCGCGGCAGTTCGACAGCCGGCCCGGTCCCGCTCGATCAGACCCGCTCGACGCGGTGTCGGACGACGTCGGCGTCCTCGTCCCACTCGAAGTCCCCGCCGTGTGCTCTGACCATCCGTTGCTTGTAGGCCTCGAGGTCGGACGATCCCTCCCGTCGTGCGTCCTCGTCGGTCATGTCCCCCAGTTTCCGTTCGGTCACGTCGACGACCTCGAAGGTCTCGCCGTCGATCTCGAACCGGTCGCCCTCCTCCGCGTACTGCTGGCCGCGGTGGATCTGACTCATCCGCCCCTCGGCAACAGCTTCGATTGTTCGGCCGTTCGGAAACACTGTCTCCGGGTCAATCTCTGCCATGGGCAGATATCGGGTGCCAGACAGGAAAAAACCCTGGAGTCCGGACCGAACGGTGCGTAGACGGACCCGGGGCGGACGGTCGTACCACCTTCGCCCGGCGTTCTGTACCGCCGGCTGCACCGACCTGAGGCTGTTCGAGTCTGAGGCGTGAGTTACTCGCCGGGGGATAGCTGGCGGTATCTCGGACCCGTCTGTACGCGCGAGACGACGCGGCGACCCCGGACCGCGTGGCATGCAGTCGAAACGCGGGGGTCTCTCACGACCGTCCAGTGTGGATTCCCGTCGATCCGTCCCGTCCACCCGGGACACGCTGGCACGCGACTCCCGCGTGACTCACCGGCCCGAGGCGACAGCAGATCAGCGGATTCACTCGGCCGCGTCCGCGGACGCGACACCGGTGATCTCGAAGCGCGCGCCGCCGTCGGCTCCCTCCGTGACGCGGACCGACCAGTCGTGTGCGTCGGCGATTTCCTCGACGATGCTCAGCCCGAATCCGGTTCCGTCCCGTGCCGTCGAGTAGCCTGCGTCGAAGATCTGTTCGCGGTCGTCGGCCGGGATGCCGGGACCGTCGTCTTCCACGTAGAACCCGTCGGCCAGTTGGCCGATCGTGACGGTAACCGCAGAGCCGCCGTGAACGACCGCGTTCCGGAAGAGGTTCTCCAGAACCTGTCGCAGGCGGTTCCGGTCGGCCCGGATCCGCTGGTCTGTTGGAATCTCGAGTGTCGCCTCGTCCGTCACGACGCTGTCCCAGCAGTCTGTCGCCAGCGTCCGGAGGGCGACCGGCGCCAGTTCGTCGATCTGTCGACCGCTCTGCGCGAGCACCAGCAGGTCGTCGATCAGCGTCTCCATGCGCTCGTGGGCCCGCACGACGGCCTCAAGATACTCGCTGTCGCAGTCCTCGCGGGCCAGTCCGGCCTGGCCGCGGGCCACGCTCAGCGGGTTCCGGAGGTCGTGTGAGACGATGCTGGTGAACTTCTCGAGGCGCTCTTTCTTTTCCTCGAGGTCCTCCTGTTCCGTGATATCCTGTGTCACCACGAGCCCCCCGCACACCGCCCCCTCCCGGTCCCGGACCGGGATAGCGTGGACCTGGTAACTCCGCCCGGCAAACGCCATCTCGTCGCGCTGGTGGTTCCCGTCCAGTGTCGCCTCGTACAGCGCCCGCTTCCTGGCGAGTGTCTCGCCGTCGAACACCTCGCTGATGTGGTTGCCGACGTATACGGATTGCTGTACCTGTGTACCGGTACAACCATACGCTGTCGTGCGGTGGATCCGGCAATGACTTACAGCAATCCGTATAGTCTTCGGGGACAGACTGGAGTTCGGAGAAGATGTCCCCGTGTGCGGCCTGGTAGCGGAGGTCGGTGTCGAACGCGAGGATCGCGCCGTCGGGCAGGTGCTCTGCGAGCGTCCGGTAGCGCCGTTCGCTGCGCTCGAGTTTCCGCTCGCGCTGCTTCTGTTCGGTCATGTCGATGTGGGCGCCCACCATGCGGACCGCCTCGTCCCGGTCGTCGTAGACGACGTAGCCCCGCGACCGGAGAGAGCCGTACGAGCCGTCTGCCGCCCGGAAGCGGTAGGTCTCGTCGTAAGTCATCTTGGGGTCGTCGACCGCCTTCCACAGCGCGTCGAGCACGCGGTTGCGGTCGTCGGGGTGGATCCGCTCGCGCCACCAGCCGATCCCGGAGCCGACGTCGGCGGGTTCGTACCCGAACTGGGTCAGGTAGTCGCCGCTGCGGTCGGTCTCGTCGGCCCGCAGATTCCAGTCCCAGAACGCGTCCGTCGAGGCCTTCGCTACCAGTTCCTGCTTCTCGCGTATCGCCTCCATCTCGGTGACGTCCCGGACCGTACAGACGAGGTCGCCGTCAGCGGTCCGTGCCAGGACGTGGTCCTCGACGAACGTCGTGCCGTCGGCTCGCGGCCCCGTGGTCGTCCCGTGCCAGCGGCCGGTTTCCCCGACCTCCGGCAACACGTCCTCGTGGATGGGCTGGACGTCCTCCGCCCGGTAGAGAACCTCCCAGTGTTCGCCGAGAAGGCCACCGGGCTCGTACCCGTACAGGTCGGCGTACGCCCGGTTGACGTACACGAAGTAGCCGTCCTCGTCGAGGACGCTGATGCCCTCCTGTGCGGTCTCGATGGCCCCGAGGTGGCGCTCGCGCTCGCGCTCTGCCCGGGCACGCTCGACCGCGTTCCGGACGCGGTTGGCCAGGACCGCGTACTGGTCGGTCCCGCCCCCCTTCTGGAGGTAGTCGGTTACGCCTGCCGAGATTGCCTCGCTCGCGAGGTCCTCGCTACCCTTCCCCGTGTAGAGAATGAAGGGGATGTCGAGGTACTCCTCGCGGACGGTGTCGAGGAACTCGAGGCCGTTGCAGCCGGGCATCTCGTAGTCGGAGACGACACAGTCGAACCGGTCGGCGGCGAGCCGGTCCAGACCGTCGTCGACGCTGGTCGCGGTCGTGACGGCGAGGCGGTCGTCCTCGCGTTCGAGGACTTCGGCCGTCAGCTCGGCGAACTCGGGGTTGTCGTCGACGTGGAGCACCCGAACCGGGTCGGCTCGGTGGTCCTGCCGGGTGCGGTGCATCTGTTGTGGTTCCCCTCCGGAGCGGCGTGGGTGCAGTGTCTGTCGGCCACGCTTTTGACATCCTCCCCGGCCTGAAGGGCTGTCTCTTACCCA
>CAZUVE010000020.1:0-6499 GCA_964623735.1 uncultured Halobacteriales archaeon
CCAAGAGAATGAGCCCCCATCGAACCGTATTAGGGCTCCCTAGGATAGCTATCTTGATTCAGCGAGAGAATCCCACCGTTTACGCTGGGCATGAATCGCGTAAGCGCCGGAGCCTTTTTACTGAATCCTGGCGTCGGTGGACCCAACCAAGGCGGTACATCCGCCCCCATGTCGGGACAATCGGACAATCTTGGGATTCCGACCCGAGTCTCACAAGGTATCCCCTGTGGGATCGGAGAGGATACCGACGCAAAACAAATCAGGTACCTCCGAATCCCCCACGGGATAGGAGTAACGGGGGCGTGGCACTCCCAGTAGTGTCGGTCTACAAACGTACGGTCCCAACGGTTTTGCCTTTCGGCGGTAAGGGGAAGCCCCGTCGTTTACCACTGTCTCTTACCCACAAATCGAGTCGCTATCGAGATCGATGAACCCGACTGAAAATCCCGATATCTACAGATGAAACACCTTGTGGAACGATTTTGCCTATCTCGTTTACCCGCATTCAGTAACCCCCCACCGCCGATATCACCGCCTGAATCGCTCCTCCCCTCGAACTTCCGAGTACAGATCGGGTTCGACAGCGTCTGAAACGGTTGTTTGGGGCTCGGTGAACTTACGGGTAAGAGACAGTCGTTTACAACGGGGAGGATGTCACCGGCACATCACCCGATTTCATGTCTCGTATAGATGGTTACTTGGTTTATACCTTCGTGTGTACCTATCAACTGGAGGATTTTGCGGTATTGAATGACTGTCCGTTTTTCGACAGTGGTTCTCTTGATCTGCTCGTGAGGGGCTGATACTGGGCGTTCTAACCGGGTGAGCCACGTTCGATGTGGATGCTACATACGCGCGTTCTATTCATACTGTCGGCTGTAACTGAGAAAAGAGATTCGCCACCCTGGGGTGGCGAAATTCTTAAAAGACGTACAGCCGGCAGTATCAGCACCACTCGTGAGAAATCTCGGATTTTTATCAGAATTGGCGCGACCGATACAGAGATCAGAGATTCTATGCAGCAGTCAATCACACGAGCCATCGAATCGTGCTGGTTTGCAATAATAGGCAGCCTTTTATTATTCAAATTATAATTTCGAACAGTGGGAGAGGCGATACTCGTCGTCGATGACGACGAAACGATCCGCCGACTTGTCAGCCATCGGTTCACCGCTGCCGGATACGAAGTACAGGTCTGCGAGGATGGTCGTGAAGCCGCAGGTCTCCTCAACGACGAGTACGAACCCGACCTGGCAGTCTTGGACGTGATGATGCCACGGCTCAACGGTACTCGACTTGTACGGATGATCAGGAATGGTGAACTGGCAGTCAGATCCGATCTTCCGATCGTTATGCTCACATCGCGCGGGCGAGAGGAACACGTTCTCGAAGGGTTCGACGCCGGTGTTGATGATTACGTAACAAAACCGTTCCGGAGTTCCGAACTGCTGGCCAGAATCCAGAGACACGTTGGTGGCGACTGATGGATGGCCCCGTCGGAGCTGTAACAGCATTCGGATACACCATTCCGTTGACAGTCATTCTCGTTTTTATTGCTCTTGTCGTCGGTCTTCTACTCACGGTGTCGTTCTATCTAACAATCGGACTCTCGGTCTATCGGTCGGTGAAGAAATCACGCCGTGACAGAGTCCGCCCGGACGTACGGACCGAATTACTCGATCGGTTGTTCGCCGAAACCCCTCGCTGGAACGAGTGGGTCGAGGGACTCACAGCAGTCGAACGAGAGGTTGTCGAACCGTTGCTGGACGAGCACCTCAGAGAACTCGAAGGCAGTGAAGCCGAAACGCTCCGAGAGCTAGGCGATGCACTGGAGATTCCGGAGCGTGCTGCTCGGCGACTCGACACAGGCAACGAGTACGCACACCTGCAGGCACTAACGTGGTTGACACTCCTGCGTCGGCCAGAGCCATATCTTGAATCTTCGTTTGAACCGGAGACTCCGCGCGAGCGTGCTGCCGTCGTCACCCTCCTACAGCGGACCGATCGCCTTCCGGATGCGGCAACCGGGATTTCGATACTCCTCGACGACATCGACGCACAGTTTACTGTGTTCGGGCAGGACACGCTCTATCGGGTTGCCCGAGTGGCTCCGGGGCCTCTTTTGCGATCAGCGAGCGAGGCATACGATGAGTGGCCTGAACCACTGTTGACCCAGGTACTTGCGGTCTGTACACACCTCGAAACCAGCGTTCGTGAGGGTGAGCCCGCGTGGTTCATAGCCGTCCTGGAAACCGGGAACGAGGCCACGCGGGCCGCTGGGGCCGACGCGCTCGGTAGTTTCGGGTGGTTGGACCTGATCCGAGAGCAGGCGTTTCTCGAACGAGCAGTACGGGATCCGTCACCACAGGTGCGAGCAGCCGTTTACAGGATGCTCGCGTCATGGGGCGACGATGCAGCACTCACGGTCTTGCTCGATGCACTTGTCGATGAAGACGACCCGCGAGCGCTCGCGATTGGTACAAAAGCATTGGTTGAAAAACAGGACCGCCTCGATACTGATCCCAGCGACGTGTTAGGTGCTGCGTGGGCGTGGAATGTCGAACACGTGGCGTACGACCGCCTCGCGCGACAAGGATCACCTGAACGGGTAGAGAGCTAGTATGCACTCTCTCGAACATCTCGTCGCGACAGTCGTGCTCGTCTTTGCTCTATTCGCAATCGGCCTGTATGCAGTTATCAACGTCGGATATTTGATGATACATATACTGGCTCTGTTCGAACTTCGCGACGACGTCCAGGAATCCCGCTGGGACCCACCGTTTCGCCGGTTCGCTAGCCCGTTCTATCCTGGAATTGGAATTATCGTGCCAGCGTACAACGAGGAGGCAACCATCGTCGAGAGCGTCCGATCGATGCTCTCGTTGAATTACCCGGAACTGGAGATTGTGATCGTCAACGACGGCTCGACCGATAGCACCCTGGATACTCTCGTTGACAGCTTCGATCTAGAGCCTGTCGATTCGGAGCTTCCGATCGACATCCCAGCTGCGGAGATTCACGATGTCTATCGGTCCACGACGTACGAAGAACTCCTCGTCGTCGATAAGGAAAACGGCGGGAAGAGTGACGCACTCAATGCTGGCCTGTGGCTGACTGAGATGTCTCTGTTCTGTGCAGTCGATTCTGATACAATCATCGACAGAGCTGCTTTGCTGTCGCTCGTCAGTCCATTCTTGAAGGAGCCAACGACAACGGTTGCCTCCGGTGGTGTCATTCGTGTCGCTAACGAGTGTACGATCGAAGATGGGATAATCAAGGAGGTCAGGCTTCCGAAAACTGGACTTCCTGGGCTACAGGTGATGGAGTATCTGCGGGCATTCTATTCGGGACGGCTGGGATTCAACCGCATCAACGGTCTCATCCTTATCTCCGGTGCGTTCGGGCTGTTCAAAACCGATACCGTCCGGGAGATTGGTGGCTACAGACAGGATACGATTACCGAAGACTTCGATATTGTTGTCCGGCTGCACCGGCACATGAAAGAACAAAAACGGCAATATACCGTCGATTTTGTGCCTGAACCGGTCGCGTGGACGGAAGTCCCGTCGACGCGTCGAGCACTTAGCCGGCAGCGCCGTCGATGGTACCGCGGGATGGTCGAGACGATTGCCGTCCACAGGCGAATGCTGTTCAACCCGAGATACGGTCGGGTTGGTACGGTGGTCCTGCCCTTCTTTGTCGCAGCCGAAACGCTCGGTCGGCTGGTCGAGGGGCTTGGATACGTTCTCCTGCCCCTCGCGTGGTATCTCGGGCTGTTGAGCATCGAGTACTTCCTGGTGTTTCTGTTGCTAACGGCCGGATTCGGCATCTTCCTGTCCTGGTTTGGCATCTTCAGTGAAGTGTGGAGTTTCAATCGCTACGACAGTCCGTGGCAGATCCTCCGGTTGCTCTGGTACGGTGTGCTGGAGAACTTCGGGTACCGTCAGTGGAAGGCTCTAATCGCCTGGCGAGGACTGTTCGAGTCTCTTCGAGGTGTCGACACATGGGGAGCGATGGAACGGACCGGCTTTTCGAGTGAAGATGAGTAATCCCACCGGCGGTAAGACGAACCGAGATGGGACGGACACTCCTGTCAGTGTTCGTCGAATGCGGCCTGAACAATATCGTACGAGTCCTTTTTTCGCTCGACGTACTCCGGCTGTGTCCAAGTTTCCCAGCGATACTCTCCGAACTTGAGTTGATTTCCCGCGACACCGGGGATGGCGTGCGTGAGGTTAGTCTGGCTATCGGTTCGTCGGGCGGACTCGTCGACACCCGGCGCGTACGTCCCTGCTGCAGTTGCAATCGAATCGAACGGTTCGTACCGTTCGACACCTTCCTTCCAGAGGTCACCGAGTGCGAGTCTGCTGGACGGGTCTGCGACGTTCAACAGCAGCCACGGAATTCGCAGTTCGATCACATCGCTCTCCGTCGAGACGTGGACATCCGCGAGTGAATCGTACGCCTCCGCTTCGGGATTCCCATTCCCGTACCGCAGCCTCCCAGTTTCGACAGCTTCGAACGGAACTTCTTCTCCTGTCGGGGGAACAGTGTATCTACGGTTGAGTGTCATCCGGACTGGAGTGAATCGGCCGGAGTCTTGCTCGCGATCTGCCGAGAGGTCCAGTCCAGCCTCCGACCCATACAGGCGGGCGAACGGATCGTAGTAGGCATCGACTCGGACTCTGGAGTTCGTCGGGCCTGCAAGGTGGATCAAGAAGTCTGTCGGCCGGACAGAAACATCCGTTCCGAGAGGAAGGGATGTATTCCCTCGGCCGCTGTGTCCGAGTGCTACTATCACGTTCATCTCGGACCAGTCGAGTTCAGCAAGTGACTCGAATTCGAGTCGAACAGAGAGATACGCTTCGTCGTGGGTGACAGCCATCGACGTGAGCGTACGCTGTGCGTCAGCAGTTCCGAGTGCCACCGGAGGACGGGTCGGCGAGAAACGAGTTGCGTCCGTCCAGTCTTCTGCTGATCCGTCGAGACTGACGCGACCAGCAGGATCGAACCCGAGAAGTCCAAACCGCTGTTCCGGAGTCTGTCTGTTCGACCAGTACGGCCTGCGGTTCCGTTCTGACAACGGTGCGAGATTCCAGGTTCGCTTGAACCACTCGTCCTGCCAGGTGAACACGAGACCACCGGCAGCACCGGCCCGAACGATATCCTCGTACATATTGGCGACGATGTGACCCTGTTGCTCTTCCGTATGTCTCCCCTGATCACGGCCGTGAACGTGTTTGTGGGCTATCCCTCGTGATTCCGGGACACCGAACTCTGCAACGAGTAAGGGATGGTCGGTCGTGTCGACCAGGTCGTCGAGATAGCCGGCGTAGCTGTTCGGTTCACTACGGTGGTCGACGTATTCGACGTATTCCGGCGTATGGTTCAGAAAATCCGGGTAGTACGGATACACGTGAGAGGCGGCGAATACACCCGCGTCGAACTGATCGGTTGAGACGATTGCGTCCGGATCAAGCGAAACTGCGTCCTCGTCGTGAAACGGCTCGTATGGATGATCGAGGGGGTCTGTCGTGACCCAGTTCGTAAATGCGACGGGATGTTGTTTGTCGTACTCCGTGACGCTGTGGTCGATAACTGTCTCGAGGCAACCAGCAAGCCAGCGCTCGAAGGTCGTGCCGTCAACAGTCTGTACGTACTGCCCGTCCTGTTTTTCCACATCGCCTTTCTCGTTCGTTTCGATAACGGCGGACGGTGGCCACTCGATACCGGCGATGTACCCCATCAGATAATTGCTAACGTCAGCTTCGTATCGACCGCTTGCATGACCGGGCCGGGGATCGAGGTTCGCTTCACCGTGAACGACATCGACGGTCCGGCGAAGCTCCGCGTAGAACTCGGACGTTAGTTTGGTTACGTCGCCAGCCTCGTTTAGACGCTGCTCCCCGATCCACGTCCCCTGTAACAGATATATCGGGTCGGTCGCGTCACGGTTGAACGATTCGAGTGCTTCGTAGAATGCCGGCGGATGGATCGTGTACGTACGGATAGCGTTCGCGTTGAGGTCGCTGATGGCCTGAATCCAGCGGTCGTACTCCTCGCGTGTAATGGCTGCTTCTCCAGGAAATCGGCCTGGCTTTGCCATTCCGAGATTCACGCCGCGAGTCAGAAATTCCTCGAATCCGTCGCCACGATCGACTTCGAACATGTCGACGCCAGCCCGAAACGATGTGTCTTCGTCGCTGGACCGCTCCCCACAACCCGCTATGCCAACAACTCCTGTGGCGCCAGCAGTTGCCAGAAATTTTCGACGATCCACGACTGAATTAGCACCGATGACAACTACACGCTTTTGATTGATCAGTAGCAGTCGTTGTAACAGGTGTGCCCCGCTTAGTGCGATGTTCTTGCTGAGACCGAATACACCAGCGGTAGAGCATTACGTCTTGCTGAGACCGAATACACCAGCGATAGAGCATTACGTCTTGCTGAGACCGAATACACCAGCGGTAGAGCATTACGTCTCCCCTGTGCCGGT
>CAZUVE010000020.1:6599-28887 GCA_964623735.1 uncultured Halobacteriales archaeon
TCTTGCTGAGACCGAATACACCAGCGGTAGAGCATTACGTCTCCCCTGTGCCGGTTTCAATCTCGAACCATACCCCGTCGCCAGTATTCGATACTGACACGTCCCATCCGTGTGCATCAACGACATCGATGACACTCACCAGCCCGATACCTCCTGCTGTCATCGTTCCGACTTCGTCGTATTCACGAAATGCCTCCTCTACGTCCTCCGGCAACCCGGGCCCGTCGTCAGCAACATAGAACCCGTTCCCGTCAGGGAGGGGACCGACCTCGATATTCACGTCTTCACCCGCGTGTTCGACGCTGTTTCGGAACAGATTCCCAAACAGCTGAAGCAGGCGGTTTTCGTCAGCCCGAGTCACACCTGTGCCATCGGTTACCGTCAGAGAGGCATCCGGCGCGTCGACGTGTGACCATGCCTCCTCGACGAGTGCCGATAGTGAGACATCTGTCTTGACGACATCCTGACGGTTGCCGCGGGCGATGGCCAGTAGTTCGTCGACGAGTTCGTTCATGCGCCACAGGGACTGTTCTGTTCGCTCGAACCACTCTGTGTCGTTCGTCTCCTGTGCGACCTCCAGCGAACTGATCGCACCGGTAAGCGGATTCCGAAGGTCGTGAGCAACCAAACTCGCAAACTCCTCCAGACGTTCGTTCTGGCGCTGTAAACCGCTACTTCTCTCGACGAGTCGTTCTTTACGGTCAGCTGCGATCAACCCCTCTCGAACCAGTGCCCCGAGAAGCCGCATCGTATTGCGGTCGATCCCGTCGAAGGCGCGTTTCTCGGTCGAAGAAAAGATTATTACGCCGCGGTCTCCGAGCGGTACGTGTATTTTTGATTGCAACGCAGTTTCCTCGTTGTCTGTGTCTGTAACGGTGGACACGTCTGCGAACGTCTGGATTTCACCGGTGTCGAAACTCTCCCAGACGAGTGCGTCATCGCGCTCGAGCGTTGGATTATCACCGATAATCTCTCGGGCCTGCGCTGTTTTCGCAAGTGGGCGGAGTACGTCAGCCGCACCATCGTACTCCCAACACGCCCCCAGTCTGAGGCCGAATATTTCACTACCTGCCTCAACGCCAAGGGATGCCACCGCATTGGTGTCCTCTGCAACCAGCAGCTCCTGGGCGACCTCGTGAAGCTTCCAGAGACGGGTTTCGACCTCCGATCGTTCGAGTTCGTATCCCGCCCATTGCCCGAGCAACTTGACGATTTCCCGTTCGTCATCAGTAAACGAACGGTCGAGCCCTTCCGGCCCAGCAAAACAGAACGTTCCGTAGAGTTCTGCACCGGCCCGGACTTTCGTTCCGATATAACATCCCAGACCAAACAGATTGTAAGCTGGATCATCAGTTCCCAGAGTCTGTTCTGTATTTTCCATCCCAACGAGGCCGTCGCTTTCGATCGTTTTTCGACAGTACGACTCCTCAAGAGGCGCAGACTTACCGGATTGTAGGAGCTCGTGGGAGCCACGAGCGTGCACGATTTTCTGTGTCTGCCCGTCAACCGAGGTAAAAAATCCATACGGCAGGTTCAAGTACTCGCGCCCCACTTCTATGAGCCCAGTCATCTTTTCATCGAAGGTGAGATCCATATTAGAACCGATTTCGTACATCCTCCGCACCGTCTTTTCCCGTTGTTTCTGTTCGGTGATATCCGTCGAGACGCCACAGATACCCATAATCTCCCCATCATCGTCGCACACCGGTGATTTGCGGGTGAGCCGAACAGAGCTCCCAGTGGCCGTTGGGACTTCCTCTTCGAGTTCGATTATCTCACCGTTCTCGATGACCTGCTGGTCGTCCGTTATTGCCTTTTGGGCGACTTCTGGCGGGAGGAGGTCTTCATCTGTGAGCCCAACAATATCCCGGTCTTCTACGTCAAGTAGCTCCCGACATGCCTGATTCATCAGCAGGTACTGGCCGTCGGTGTCTTTCAAAAATACCGCCGCAGACATCGTTTCGAGGACGGTTTCGAACTGGCGGTCGAGGCGTTGGAGTTTCTGCTGTCGTTCTTTTTGCTCGGTGGTGTCCCGAGCAACGCCGACGATCTGGGTTACCCGTCCGTCGTCGACAACCGGTGTGAGTTTCGTCTGACAGTGACTGGTTCCAGCTGGGAGTTTGAGTGTCTCTTCATACTGGATCGGCTCTCGCTGTTCGACACAGCGACGGTAGTTCGCCGCGACGGTTGCGCCCTGCTCGTCGGCGAGCAGTTCTCGTGGTGTCTGTCCACGCAGTTCGTCCTCGGAAAGCCCCGTCAGCTGTCGGTGTGAAGCGTTGTTTCGCAGGAACGTGAACGTGTAGTCGCCGTCCGTCTGCTCGACGTCGATAAAAAAGACAGCATCCTCCATTTCCCGAACGATTATCTCGTAGACGCTCTCTGCCTTGTCCCCCATCGCCTGGAAATCCTCTGTCGGACCTGGGCCAGAATCCTCATACATGATAGTCTCTCGTTGTCACAAAAGGGACGCAAATCATTAGTAATTCCGGGTAGATTCGGCGGAGTGACCTGCTCAGATCGTCGAAGAGCACACCGTATTGACTCTCTCAACTACTGTAGGGATGTTCGAAAATCATTACAGGATCGACCGCAAGAAAGCATACGGTCGACCTGGTGAACGCTTTCGAACATCCCTATAGATGGTTGACTACGACTCACTATGAACACAGTCTGAACACTTATCTCGGGGAACTTCGCGTGCCTCAGCGGTCCCACCCCCTCTCCGACGACGGTTCCTAAAGAGTCAGCGTTACCGCCTTCTCGCTCCCGTCGCTGAAGCCGAGGGTGATCTTCACCATAGAGCCGGGATCGATTTCGTTGTTGTCGGTGTCCCTGAACTCGGCCAGCGTGTAGTCCGTGGTACTTCCACCTGCGATCGTGCTCGTGGTATCGAGGAACTGAGTCTCGCCGAGATTGAATGGATCCGACGTATCGAGGAGGGTGACGGCGCTCCGCAGTTCCGGTCCGTCGCTGTCGTAGTTGCTGTTGTTGGCATTGCCCTTGTTGCTGTTGTTGGCATTGCCCTTGTTGCTGTTGTTGGCATTGCCCTTGTTGCCCTTCTCTGTCCCGTTCCCAACCTGCCCGACATCTTCGTTTTCAGCGCCGTTCACGGTGATGGTCTCGATGGTCACATCTGACGAGCCCTTGTTCTCCAGGGAGAATTCGACGGTCTCGCTGGTGCCGTCGTTGTCGGCGTCGTTCTTGCTCGAACTGTCGACTTCAGTTTGCTCTGCACTCGCGGTGCTACCTGAGCCCCCGACCCCGCTCCCGTCGGTGTTCTGGACGGTCACGTTCACCGTCACGTTCTCGGGGGTCGACGGGTCGAACGAACCGCCGGGGTCGACCGCGACGCTGGCGTTCACCGAGACCGTCCGCGAGGTGACGCCGTCGACCTCGTCGGCCTCGTACTCGAAGACCGCCTGGCCGTCGGTGTCAGAGGTGACCGATTGGGGCGAGAGAGACCCGCTTCCGGTGCTCGAGTCGACTGTCACGCCGGTGACCGGGTTGTTGTACGCGTCCCGGACCTCCACGACCAGGGAGGTCGTGCTCCGCTCCTGGACGCTCACACCCTCTCCCTGGACGTCGGTGAGGTACACCTCGGGTTCCTCAGTGACCCCGGTTCCGAGGCCGACCTTCGCCATCCCGACAGTGTACGTGACCCCCTGTTCGAGTTCGATTGCGACGAGGTCGAAGTCCGGGTCGGGGAGCGGACGTTCGGTCACCGACACGACGTGACCGCCCTGGTCGAGGAACTGGTCGTCGTTCGTCAGGAGATCCCGCCACGCGTCCGCGCTCAGCCGCGACGCGACGCGGACTGTGACGTTTGCCCCCGTCTCGTTCGTGACCGCGACTGACCTGTCGGAGGCGCTGACCGCCTGGACGTCGAGACTGACACTGTCGCTGCCCGCGCGGGCGAGGGAGCCGTTGAGGAACACTAGCGTCAGTCGGTCACCGTCGACGAGGCGCTGGCCCGTCCGCGAGACTTCGCCGTCACTGAACTCCGTGTACAACAGCGTGTTCTCGTAGACGGTAGTGCCCGGGTTCCGGAACTCGTTGTAGTTCGGGTCGTAGAGGACCGCGCCAGTGTTGCGCGACTGGTCGGTCCCGTTCCAGAAGTCGCTCGTCTCGCCGTCGGTCGCAACCGCGTTCGCGAGCGTGAGGTTGACCGACTCGGTGCCCGTCCCGACGGTCCGGACCGTCCCGCCGGGCGGGGGTGGATTGACGGCGACCGCGCGCGGGGAGTAGGTTGTCCCGAGCGAGAGGGTCACGGCCCTGTCGGAGGACGACCCGGGAACCGAGACGATAGCGTTTCGGAGGTCCTGCGTCTGACGGTCGACCACCTCGGTGTGTTCGGCCTCGACGGCCGCGTTCTGTTGCGGGACGATGACAGCCTGGTAGGTCGCAAAAGAGAGCACTAACACCGCAAAGAGGAGGATCGCGCCGATCTGGATCGACTGTCCGCGCTCGTCGCCGCGAGCGACCATACCACCCTTCGGATACTGACGTAGTTATGTGTTTGGAGCGAACACTCCGGAAACGCGCGCTAATGCCGCCGCGAGTTTTATTTCTGATAACAGTGCCAGCACACTTAAATCAGCTCGTGAGCTATCTCAGGTGAGACGACCATCGGCGGGGCAGGTCGGAAGACCCGCGGAGTCCTGCTCGACCCGGTCGGGAGACAAAAATGAGAATACGCGAACTATTCGACGACGACGCGGCAGTGAGCCCAGTCATCGGGGTAATCCTGATGGTTGCGATTACAGTCATCCTGGCTGCCGTCATCGCGACGTTCGTCCTCGGCCTGGGCGATCAGGTCAGCGACGCAGCACCGCAGACGAGTTTCAGTTTCGACTACAACGGCACGGGAGATGGTCAGATCAATCCCGAGACCCTGGCCGACAGCAGTTCGTCCGGAAACCTGACGATCACCCACTCCGGCGGGGCGTCGATCGCCCAGGCACGGCTCAACGCGACAGACAGGGAAGGCGGCGGCCCCGTCTCCCTGTACGGCGGCTCTGAGGACACGGAGGTTACTGCGGGCAACTCCGAGACAATCGGAATCGACGAGGACGACACCGTCTCGGTCGTCTGGGAGAACTCCGCGGGAACCACGAGCGCCACGCTCGAAGAGTTCGAGGGGCCACAGGCCTGATACTGATTGCTGTACGCCAGTGCCGGATCGACCGCACGATGTGTGCGGTCGTACCGGTACACAGTTACAGCAATCACTATGATACTGATTGTACGTCAGTGCCGGATCGATCACCCGACGGCGGGTGACCGGCCTGGAACGGCGACAGCAGCACACAAGACGCCCGGCCCCGACACCGTGTGCGCTCCATCGCTGTGACTCGATTTTCGCAACCAGGTTTACATCCGGGGAGCACCAAGCACGGTCAATGGGACTGTTCAACCGCCTCGGCCGGAAAGTCGAGAAGCTGAAACGGGAGGCCGAGGCCGCCTCCGAGGGGTCGGCCACGCACTACTGCGAGCGCTGCGAGACGGCGCTCTATGCCGACCACGCTGACTGCCCGGAGTGTGGCGCGGCCGCGGTCGTGGCGGTCGATTCCGGGTGATAGTGATTGCTGTACGTGATTGCCGAATCCACCGCACGACGGCGTGCGGTCGTGCCAGTAAACAGTTACAGCAATCACTGTGACGCCGCCGGGCGCATGAGGCTGTTCCCGGCTCTCCTCGTCGCGTGCCTGCTCGTCCTGGCTGGCTGTGGGACGGGCGCGACCGGCGGCGACACCGCCGGAGAAACGCCTGCTGCCACCGGGACCGCCGGTGCGGAATCGACCGCAAGCGGCGTGACACCGTTCCCGGCCGGGGCGAACGCGACGGGAGGGCCGGACGGCTTCGAGCCCCCGGAGACAATCGAGGGAACCGTGACGCGGATCGTCGACGGCGACACGGTCGAGGTCCGCCTCCCGGACGGGAGCGAGGACACAGTCAGACTCGTCGGCGTCGACACGCCGGAGGTCCACGTCGAGAACGAACCCGCGGAGTTCGATGGCGTCCCCGGCACCGACGAGGGCGCGCTGTGTCTGCGCCGCGCGGGACACAACGCGACCGACTACACGACAGCGCGCCTCGAAGGCCAGGAGGTCACGCTGGCGCTCGACCCGCAGACCGACCGCCGGGGCGGGTACGACAGGCTGCTCGCGTACGTCTACGTCGACGGACGGAACCTGAACGGCGAACTCGTCACAGCGGGCCACGCCCGCGTCTACGAGACCGGGTTCGCGCTGCGCGACTCCTTCGAGACTGTGGAGGCGAGGGCACAGTCGGCAGGGAGAGGGCTGTGGGCCTGCTAGCGGAGCAGCAGGAACAGGGCGACGAGAACGCCCGCGAACACCACGAGCGCGCCGAGCACCACGAGCGTGTCCTCGAGCGCCACGGCCGCGAACGCCGCCACGGCGAGTGCGAGGACGCCCAGACCGAGCACGGGGAGTTCCGGACGGACCAGGGGTGAGGACTCCTGCCGGCCGGGGTCCGGCGCCGGCGGACTGGCCAGCGACTCGCCCACCTCGACCTCGGAGGTGCCGTCACCGGGGGCGAGTTCGACGTCGACCCAGGTGGTCTGTGCGCCGTACCCCGAGGCGATTTTGAGTTTGCCCAGTACCGGCTGGTCGGGGAGCACCTCGCTCTCGACGTCCACCCCGACCGCGCGCCGCGAGTCGCCCTCGACGTAGTGGTTGCTCGTGTCGACGGACGCCACCTCCGAGAGCGCGTCGTCCAGACGAAGGTGGACGTGGGCCCCCTCGCCGTGGTTGATAAAGACCACGTCGAAAGGTCCCTCTGCCTCGAACGACGCCGGCACGTCCAGCGAGTGGAGTTCGTGGCGGCTGACGTGCACGGGCAACTCGTCTGGCACGGGTGCAGGTCGGTGGGGGTGGTAAAAAAAGGTTCAGGCCGGCGCGTCCTCCCGCATATCCGGCGGGAGGAGGTTCGGGATGCCGTCCTCGATCGGGTAGGCCTCCCCACACTCCGTACAGACCAGCCGCCCGGTGATGATCTCCTCGCCCTCGTGCTCGTCGGCCTCGAGTTCGAGTTCGTGCTTGTCCACCGGACAGCAGAGAATCTCCATCAGGTCCTCGTCCATACCGGAGCCTAGAGCGGCCCGCTCAAAAGCGTTTGCAGTTCCCGACCGGTCGTGCCCGCGGAGTCCACAGGGTCGCCGTGGCCGTCTTCGGTGTCGGTCGCCCGCTGTCCGGCGATCCCGGGAATGACGGCCGCCCTGTCACGCGAAGGGGTGGTCGAGAACGAGCGACTCCGCGCGGCCCGGCCCGACCCCGACCACGCTCAGCGGGGCGCCGAGTTCGTCGCCGACGTAGTTCAGGTACGCCCGCGCGTTCCCGGGGAGCGCGTCGAACCCCTCGTCCGCGGCGGCCGCCCAGTCGACCTCCGGCCACCCCTCGAAGGTCCGGTAGACCGGCTCGCACTCGCCCCACAGTTCGGTGGTGGTCGGCATCGTCTCCAGGCGCCGGCCGTCCCGCTCGTAGGCGTGGCCGATCTTCACCTCTTCCAGGTCGGCGAGGACGTCGACGTGGTTGACGGCGAGGCCGGTGAAACCGCTCGCGCGGGCGGCGTGGCGGAGCATCGGCATGTCCAGCCAGCCCACCCGCCGGGGCCGACCAGTGACGGTCCCGTACTCGCCGCCCTCCTCGCGGATGTACTCGGCGAGGCGATCGCTCTCTTCCTCGCCCCCGAGTTCGGTCGGGAGCGGGCCGGTCCCGACCCGCGAGAGGTACGCCTTCACGACGCCGATCACCTCGCCCCTGCCGACCGTCGTCGGGGCGAGCCCGGTTCCCGCGCAGGCGCCACCGGCGGTGGGATTGGAGGAGGTCACGTAGGGGTAGATGCCGTGGTCGATGTCCAGTGACGTTCCCTGGGCGCCCTCGAGGAGGACGTCGTCGCCGGCCGCGACCGCCTCCGAGAGGAACGACCCGGCGTCGACGGTCATGTTCTCCTCGCGGAGGCGCCGGCCGTACTCGCTGTACTCCTCGTGGAGCGCCTCGACGTCGAAGGCTTCGCCGGCGCCGACACCGAAGACGTCCTCGACGAGCGCGCGCTTGTGCGGGACGGCGTACTCCAGGCGGTCGCGCAGAACGTCCGGATCGAGCAGGTCGCCGATCCGGATCCCGCGGCGGCCGGCCTTGTCCTCGTAGGCCGGGCCGATGCCCCGGCCGGTCGTGCCCGCCTCGAGGTCGTCGTCGCTCTTTGCCTCCTCCTCGATCCCGTCGAGCCGCCGGTGGTAGGGGAGGATGGCGTGGGCCCGCTCGGCAACGCGGACGTCCGGGTCGAGCCCGCGCCCGCGGAGGGCGTCGAGTTCCTCGAACAGCGTACGGGGGTTGACCACACAGCCGTTGCCGAGAACGCCGACCTTGCCGCGGACTGCGCCGCTGGGGACCAGCGAGAGCTTGTACTCCTCGCCCCCGTGGACGACGGTGTGGCCGGCGTTGTCCCCACCCTGGTAGCGGGCGACAACGTCCGCGGGCTCGCCGACGAGGTCGACGACGCCGCCTTTCCCCTCGTCGCCGAGCTGTGCGCCGACGATGGTGACAGTCATCACGGCCTCATTCCGGCCAGCGTGATAAACCGATTTCGGTCCCGGGGAGAGGGGGGAACCGGCCCGACGAGGCCAGAGTGGGAAGACAGCCGTGCAAGCGTTTATTATCCCGGCGTGTGAGAGACAGAGTGGCACACGCACGTTCTCAGTCCCGTCCAACCGACAGCAACTTTTAAATCCGATCAACACAAGTTAACACTTGCCATGATAGATAGGCTAGAGAAAGAAGTCGACATGCTGGAGCGCCATCTGCAGGTTCTTCGGATGGTAATCGAGAACGAGCCGATCGGCATCGTGAAGATGTCCAACGAGACCGGCTATCCACACCACAAGGTCCGCTACTCTCTGCGGGTTCTCGAGGAGGAGAACCTCATCGAGCCATCCAGTCAGGGCGCGATCACGACCGAGGAAACCGAGGGGTTCGTCAACGACCTGGACGGGAAGGTCGACGACATCATCGAGAAACTCGAGGCGATGAAAATCGACAGCGTCGCGGAGATCGAAGGCTAGAGTTCGGGCACGGTGAGATTGAAGTTGCCCCCTCGCGCCTCGACAAGGCAGAGATGGTAGCCACGTTTTCTCGACAGGTTCACGAAGCTCTTGTGCTTGCTCCGGTTGAGCAACCCGCCCCGCGTGGCCTCACTCGCCGTCTCTAGGGCGCCGGGTTCGAAGAAACTCGTCGTCACGAGGAAGGCTGCCGCGAGGCCGTCGCTGGCCCGGCCGACCCGCTCGGCGGCGGTGACCAGGTCCTCCATCATCGACTCCGTCGCGGCCTCGCGGGAGTCGTTGAAGTTCGCGACGGCGAGCGGGTCGCCCATCCGGTCGCGACACACCAGGTCGAACTGCTCGGTCTCCCGGCCGTCGGCGGTGTCGAGGTCGACGGACCCGCGGAGTTCGACGCGGTCGACCTCCGGGAGCGCACCGTAGAGGGTCGCCAGCGGGTCCGCGTTCCCGGTCTCGCGGATCTCGAAGATCAGGTCCTCGGTGAGCCACTCGAGGAACTGGTGTTCGACGGTGTTCTCGAGGAACTCCCCGTAGTCCCGGCCGTCGACGGCCGCCGCGCCGGCGTCGAACTGTGTGTGCGTCTCCAGGAGGAGATTCCCGACTAGATCCTCCCGTCTGGCCCCCCCGTCGCGGGCCTTCGCCAGCGTCGCGTCCCCCTTCGAGCGGTACCTGACGAAGACGTCTGTCGCCTCGAGGGCCTCCTCCGGACCGAGGCGCCGCTCGGCGTCTGTTCTTGTACCGGGGCTGTCGGGACGCCCGAGTTCCGCCTCCAGCCGTTCGACCTCGACCGCGAGTTCGTCCCGGTCCTCGGTGACCGACCGGAGTTCCTCCTCGAGGCGGTCCCGGTCCTCGGTGACCGACCGGAGTTCCTCCTCGAGGCGGTCGACCTCCGCCTCGCGCTCCTCGAGTTCCGTCTCTAGGCGTTCGAGGCGGTCGGCGCCGTCCCCCGCGTCTGCCGTCGGCCCGGGGCCGCCCTCGCCGGCCGTCGACGACTGGCTGGACGCGGCGTCGCTGTCCGGGGAACCGGGTGCGTCGTCCCCGGCACCGGCTTCGACTGCGTCCGCCTGCGTCCGGTCGGGATCCGGCGACGGGACCGACCGGGTCTCGAGGCCGTCGCCGCCCGACTCTGCCGTCGACCCACCCGTGTCGGCCGTCACGGTCCCCCCGGACTCTGCCGGGTCGGCCGCGGTTCCGTCCGCGCTCCCCGTGGCCCCGCCGGGGTCGTCGCCTGCGTTCTCGGCGGTCCCCTCCCCGGCTGTCCCGCCGGCGTCCGCCGGCGACGCGGCGGCTTCGGCCACGTTTGCGTCCCGCTCGCGTTCCCCGTCGTCGCCGTCCTCCACACCCGTTTCGTCCTCGGCCGCTTCCCTGTCGGCGTCCTCATCGCCGCCGGGTCCGGAGGCCGACTCGCCCTCCGTGTCCCCGCCCGCGCCGGTCTCGTCGGTGATCGACTCGCCCGCTGGCGCTCCCGCTCCCGCCCCGGCCCCGGCCCCGGCGGCCGAGCCCGGTCCGGAGTCTGGCGCGGTCGGTTCGGGGATCCCGACGGGATCGATGTCGGCCGGGTAGACACTGTAGATGCCGACCTCGCCGTTCGCCCGCTCGAAGGCCTCCTCGCCCTCGAGGAGGCGGCCGGTGTTGCCGACGAAGGCGACACTCATCGAGCGCCCCCCGTGGTAGACCAGGTAGTAGTCACCGCTGAGGACGCGCTCCGAGAGTTCGACGTAGCCGGTAAAGCCGGTCCCGGAGAGCTTCTCGTCGACCTCGGAGATGGCGGTCTCCTCGGTGTAGTACTCGGCCCGGACCTCCCCGTCCCGTTCCTGCATGACCCCGAGCAGCGGCAGCGCGGGCGTCGGCGCCTCGTGGACGGTCCCCCCACCCTCGAACGCCTCGATGCTCCCCCCGAAGATCCCGACGGCTGTCCCCTTGGTCATGTAGAGGGCAACCCCGCTGGCCCTGACGACGCCCGAGAACTCCGACGCGGCGAGGTCCCGCAGTTCCCCGTACCCCCCCTCGAACGGCTGTGCCGTCCAGTCGTCGACCCGTTCGGTCACTCGCGTGCTCATTGTCTTTCACAAGCCCGATGCGGGACTAATACTTTGTGGGGCCCGAGCGAGCCACCCCGTTCGTACTGTTTAGTGTGAGTCATTACCGGTCTCCCACCACCCGAGGCGGTGAGGCACCGGCAAACAGTCACACTAAACAGTATCAGGCGACGTTGACTGTCTCCCGGTAGGAGCCGTACTGGTCCTGGAAGACCTGCATGATCTCGCCCATCGACGCGTAGGCCTTGACAGCCTCGATCATCGCCGGCACGACGTTCTCGCCCTCGCGAGAGGCCTCGGCCATCTCCCGGAGAGCAGCCTCGACGGCCTCGTCGTCGCGCCCGGCTTTGACCTCCGAGAGACGGTCGCGCTGGCGCTCCTGGACGGTCTTGTCGACCGTGAGGATGTCCGGGTCGGTGTCCTCCTCGATGACGTACTCGTTGACGCCCACGACCGTCTCCTCTCCGGCCTCGACGCGCTCCTGGTACTCGTAGGCGGCGTCCTGTATCTCCCGCTGGAAAAAGCCCTGCTGGATGCCGTCGAGAACGCCCGCGCGCATGGAGCCGTCGCCGATCTCGCGGATCTGGTCGATGTAGGCCATCGTCTCCTCCTCGAACTCGTCGGTCAGCGCCTCGACCGCGAAGGCTCCGCCCAGCGGGTCGACGATGTCGGCCGCGCCCGACTCCTCTGCGAGTATCTGCTGGGTGCGGAGTGCGATGCGGACGGCCTCCTCGCCGGGGAGAGCCAGCGCCTCGTCGTAGCTGTTGGTGTGGAGGCTCTGGGTGCCCCCCAGGACGGCCGCGAGCGCCTGGATCGTCACGCGGACGATGTTGTTCAGTGGCTGCTGTGCCGTCAGTGACTGGCCGGCGGTCTGTGTGTGGAACTTCAGGATCTTGCTCTCGTCGGCCTCGGCGTCGTACCACTCGTCCATCTTCCGGGCCCAGACGCGCCGCCCGGCGCGAAACTTCGCGATCTCCTCGAAGATCGAGTTGTGGGAGTTGAAAAAAAACGAGAGGGCTGGCGCGAACTCGTCGACGTCCATCCCGCGGTCGAGACAGTCCTCGACGTACGCGAACCCGTCGGCGAGCGTGAAGGCGAGTTCCTGGACCGCGGTCGATCCCGCCTCCCGGATGTGGTACCCGGAGACGGAGACGGGCTTGAAGTTGGGCGTGTTCTCCACGGAGTACTCGATGACGTCGGTGACGAGTTTCAGCGACGGTTCGGGGGGGACGACCCACTCTTTCTGTGCGATGAACTCCTTGAACATGTCGTTCTGGAGGGTCCCGCGGATCCGCTCGCGGTCGACCCCCTGCTGGTCCGCGAGAGCGATGTACATCGCGTAGATGACCGGCGCCGAGGGGTTGATCGTGAACGACGTCGAGACCTCGCCGACGTCGATCCCGTCGAAGAGGATCTCCATGTCCCGGAGCGTGTCGACCGCGACGCCCTCCTTGCCGACCTCGCCGTCGCTCATCGGGGCGTCGGAGTCCAGCCCCATCAGCGTGGGCATGTCGAAGGCCGTCGAGAGTCCGGTCTGACCCTCCGCGATGAGGTAGTGGAACCGCTCGTTTGTCTCCTCGGCGGTCCCAAAGCCCGCGAACTGGCGCATCGTCCACGTCCGCCCGCGGTACATCGTCGGGTAGGGGCCGCGGGTGAAGGGCGGTTCGCCGGGAAAGCCCAGGTCCTCCCCGTAGTCCAGGTCCGCGACGTCCCCGGGCGTGTACACCCTGTCGACCTCCAGGTTGGAGACCGTTGCAAAGCGATCCTGGCGCTCGCCGTAGGAGTCGAGCACTGGATCGAGCGTCTCCGCCTCCCAGGACTCGCGGGCTGCCCTGATGTCGCGCAGGTCGTTTTCGTCGTACATGACGCCAACGTAGTCGTTGCCGGGTTTAAGCGTTCGGTGTACTGCCGGACGGACCCCCAGACAGCCGGCACACCCACACTTTTTTGTCCCCGTCGTGGCCGCTGATAAACCGCGTCGTCCCGGAAGGCAACCACGTCGAGGCCGCGATGGACCTCCCGGGGACGATCGCCTCGAAGAGCCCTGTCGCCGTCCAGACGGGCGAGGAGGCGTTCCACGAGATGGCGGGGCTGGACTATAGTGATTGCTGTAACTGTGTACCGATACGACTGCACGAGTGTGCGGTCGATCCGGCACTGACTTACAGCAGTCACTATACCACGAGGCCCTGGCGTTCTCGAACGAGCGGTTCGCCGCCGTGTGTGCGACCGCCGACGCTCGCGAGGGCGTCGGTGCCTTCCTCGACGGCGACTCCCTGGGTCCGGAGGAGTGGCCCTGGGAGTGATACTGTCGGCTGGTCGTCGTTGCCACTCCACCGTCGTCTTTCCTTCGAGGGGATACAGCCGGGAGTGTCACGATTAATTGGTTCAGTGAAACAAGACATTTGTAATGTTGTACCGAACACACGGTGTATCATCATGAAACAGGAGATGCTCACACTGGACTTCCTCGACCGGGCTGTCGACCTCTACGACGACGTGACGGGTGTCGTCGCACACGACGGCACGGAGTACACCTACGAGGAGGTCAACGACAGAGTCAATCGGCTGGCACACGCCCTCGACGAGCGGGGGATCGACCAGGGCGACAAGGTGGCCTTGCTCTCGCCGAACACCCACTACTTCATCGAGACGCTGTACGCGGTGAACAAACTCGGCGGCGTGTCGGTGCCGATGAACTACCGGCTTGAGCCCCGAGCGTTCGAGTACATACTCGACGACTGTGACGCGGACCTCGTGATCGCGGACTACGACTACGCCGACAGGATCGAGTCGATCCGCGGCGACGTCCCCGCCGAGGACTTCGTCGGCTACGAGGCCGACCGGATCGACGGCGACTGGGAGGACTACGAGACGTTTCTCGACGGCCACTCCACCGCGGAACCCGACCGACCGGAGATCTCCGAGGACGACGACGCCACGATAAACTACACCTCGGGGACCACCGGCGACCCGAAGGGCGTGGTCCGGACCCACCGGACAGAACACTGGCACGCGCTCGTGTTGAACCAGCACATGGAGATCCAGGACGACGACAACTACCTGTGGACACTCCCGATGTTCCACTGCAACGGCTGGGGACACACCTACGCAATCACGGGCACCGGCGCCACGCACATCTGCCAGCGGACCTTCGACGCCGCCGGAACCTTCCGCCGGGTCCGCGAACACGACGTCTCGTTCATGTGCGGGGCACCGACCGTGTTGAACGCCCTGATCCAGTACTACGACGACGAGAACGGCGACGTCGTCACGACGGGCGACCGCGACGTGCGGATCGCGACCGCCGGGAGTGCACCCGCGACGGCGACAATCGAGACCGTCGAAGACGAGTTCGACTGGCGGATCATCCACATCTACGGGCTCACGGAGACCGCACCCATCATCACGACCAGCAACTCCCCGCGCCGACTCGCCCAGCGCGGCCGCGGGCTCAAGGTCAAGCAGGGCGCGGAGACGCTGTGTACCGACCTGCGGGTCGTCGACGAGGACGGCAACGACGTGCCCCGCGACGGCACGACCATCGGCGAGGTCGTGGTGCGGGGCAACCAGGTGATGGACCGCTACCTCAACAAACCCGAGATCACCGAGGAGGCCTTCTCCGACCGCGTGGAGGGATACTTCCACACCGGCGACCTCGCGACCATCGACGAGGACGGCATGATCTCCGTCCAGGACCGCAAGAAAGACATCATCATCTCCGGTGGCGAGAACATCTCCTCGATCGAGGTCGAGGACGCCCTCTACGACCACCCGGACGTCCTGAAAGCGGCGGTGGTGCCGGTGCCCAGCGAGGAGTGGGGCGAGACGCCCAAGGCCATCATCGTACCCCACACCGGCGCCGACCCGGGCGAGGAGGACATCGTCGCGTTCCTCGGGGAGCGGCTGGCGGGCTACAAGACGCCCACGAGCGTCGAGTTCTGGGACGACCTGCCCGAGACCGCCACCGGGAAGGTCCAGAAGTACGAGATCCGAAAGGAGTACTGGGAGGGCCAGGAGCGGATGGTCGGCCAGGAGTGATACTGTCGGCTGTGCCGACCGCGATCGCCCCGGAGTCGATCCGGCACTGACGCACGCAGTCCGTACTACTCGTCCAGTTGCAGCCGCTTGGTTGTCTCGATAAGCGGGTGGTGTGCGTAGTCGACGGCGTCGATGTCGGCGATGGACTCGAGGTTCTCCTTGCGTGCGGTCTCGGCCATCCCGAGCTCGACAGGTTCGTGGATGAGGATGACGTACGCGTCCATCGTCTCGACGCCGAGGCGGTTGGCGGCCTTGACGCGGTGGTGGCCGTCCGCGAGCAGCAACTCCTCGTCAGTGTCGATGACAACGAGCGGTTCCGCGAGGCCGTGTTCGAGTTCGTACCGGCGTCCCTCGAGTTCGTCGGCGTAGACCCGCCCCTGGGTGGGGATGAGGTCGGCGAGGCAGACCTCGCGGCGCTGCTGGCAGACGTCGACGCCGTGGATGTTCTCGAGCGTTCGCACCAGTTTGTCCACTTTCCCCGGGGTTGCGCGCTCGATCTGGCTGCGGATGACGTCCGCGTTCGAGATGATGCCCACGAGGTTGCCCGCGTCGTCGACGACAGGGAGGCGCTGGATGCCCGACCGGAGGATGACCCGCGCGGCGTCGGTCAGGGCCATCTCCGGGTGCGCGACCAGCAGGTTGGTGGACATCACCCTGAAGATGGGCTCCTGATCGGCCTCGAGCAGGAGGTCCTGGGCGTTGACGAACCCCTCGACGTGACGACCCTCGCAGACGGGAAAGCCGCTGTAGTCGTCGCTCTCGGCAACGCGACGGGCGACGTCGCCGACCGTGTCGTCGGGCGAGACCGTGGCGACGTCGCGTGTCATGTAGTCCTGGACGGTCGGCTTGCCGTCGCTTGCCATTGTCCAACCTCGGACGGGCACCGGCAAAAGCCTCCCGGCTACGCGCCGTCGTCTCCGTTCGAGGACGGTTCGGTACGGCCCCTGTCGGGCGAGGCGTCGCTCTCCAGAACCGGGCGCTCCTCGGATGGGACGAGATACCGGTCCGCGCCGTGTTCGCTGGCGTAGGCGCCCGGCGCGGGCTGTGTCAACCGGGTGTCCAGTGCGTCGAAAAAGCGGTCCGCGACGACCGAGCCCAGTACCTCGAGCAGCGACCCGTCCACCGCCTCGACCGCCTCGAGCACCCCGAGGGTGATCTGGGCGCCGGCCATGTCGGCGTGGCCGCCGGCACTGCCGATGGGCCCGAACGCGTCCCTGAGCGTCTCCCCGAGGTCGAGGTCAGTCCCCCGCGACCGGGCCGAGACGTAGACGGTCCTGTCGCGGACGCCGTAGACGACCGTCGTCGTCACACCCTCGAGGGCGAGCAGCCGGTCGGCCGCCTGCGCGAGGGCGTCCCGGTCCGAGAGCCGGCTGACGCTGGTGACCACAACCTGTCCCTCGTGCCGTCGGTTGGCGATCGCGTCGGCGATCGTCTCGAACGTCGACAGGCTGATGCTCGGTGAGCCGACGCGCTCGAGCGTTCCCAGATCGGCGTGCGGAAGCAGCGTCGCGGTCGCCTCGAGGTCCGCCGGCGACGTCTCGCGGGTAAACTCGTCGGTGTCGACGCGGATACCGAAGAGCAGTCCGGTCGCGAGTTCCTCGGTGAGGGGGACGCCGAGGTTGTCGAGGTAGTCGACCAGCAGGGTGCTGGTCGCGCCCGCCTCGCTCCGCAGGTCGACGAACGTCGCCTCGACGGGCCCCCGCGGCGGGTGGTGGTCGATGACCACGTCCACGGACAGGTCTTCGGGGAGTTGGTCGTTGGCGCCGGGCCGGGAGTGGTCGACCAGTGCGAACCCGTCGTAGGCCGAGAGGTCCGCGTCGGGATCGAGGTTCTTCAGGTCGAGCCCCAGGAGGTTGACGAACGCGCGGTTCTCCTGGTGGGAAATCTCGCCGAAGTAGCACACCTCGGGCTCGCAGTCGACCCGCTCGGCGAGGCGGGCGAGCGCGGTCGCGCTCGCGATGGCGTCCGGGTCCGGGTTGTCGTGGGCGACGATCGCCAGCCGGTCGATCCCCCGGAGGACGCGCTGGAGTTGCCACAGGCGGGTCGCGTCGTCCCCGACCCGGTCCAGCAGGAACGACGACACCTCTCGCGCCGGATCGACAACCCGGTCGGCGATGTCGTCCAGCCGCGCCGCGTGGCCGGTCGCTCCCTGACCCGCGTACGCGACCAGGACGGCCCCGGGGAAGGCCTGTCGGGCGGCCCGTGCTGCGGCGACGTTTTCCCCGGGGTCTCCCCCCGCCACCACCACGACGTCGGGCGGATCGAGCGCGCGGAGCGTCTCGACCGCCCCCGGGTCGCCGGTCGTCACCGGAACGCCGCCGGCGACCAGCGTCTCCGCCCGGTTCTCGTCGTCCGTGACCACGCGCACACCCCCCGGTCGGTCGGCCACCTCCTCGACGATGGTCCGACCGAGCGAACTGCACCCGAGAACCAGCCGGTCTGGCATACCCCTGTTTTGGAAGGGCGGTTCCTAATACTGTCGGCTACACCTCTGTGAAGATATTCCCCACCCCGGGGTGGCGACACTGCTCGCGCGCGGAGAGCCGACAGTGTGATCGGGTCGGTTGTAAGTCACTTCCGGATCGACCGTACGCGCGGTCCTACCGGTAAAGCGTTACAACCGACCCTACAAGCCGTTGCGTGGCGGCCCGCGCCGTGACGGCCGGCACTCACTTGAGTCGTTCTTGGAGGAAAGACGGGTGTGCGGCCGTGACACCCTCGAGATTCGTGATCTCGCTGTCGATCACCTCGCCGAGTTCGTCACCGTCGGCCGCGCGGACCTCGGCCATCAACATGTGGTCGCCACTCGACGTGTACAGCGCCTCGACGGCGGCCAGATTCTTCAGCTGCCGGGTCACGTCGACGTACCGTTCGCTCTCGACGTCGATCCCGACGATCGCGATCGACTGTCCCGAGAGCTTCTTGGGGTCCACGTCTGCCGAGTACCCGATTATGACGCCCTCGTCCTCGAGTTTCTGGATGTACTTCCTGACGGTCGGCTTCGACACGTCTGCCCGGTCCGCGATCTCCGCGTAGGAGGCCTGCGCGTCCTCCTCGAGGACCGAGAGAATCCGTTCTTCGGTAGGCTCTGCACTCATACTAGTTCTTTTTACTTCTCCAGAAAAATATCTTCCGAAACGAAAAACGACGGACGAGCGACACGAACGCCGGCACCGGGTATATAAAACCCACGCAGTGTTGCCGGCTCCGAGACACGCCCGGAGGTACTTTACTCGCGGGAGGAAAACACACGACTGGCGGCGCAAGCCTGCCGCCCGCCACCGTCACCGTGCCGACAGACGCCCCGCTGACGGCGCGGATGTCCCGTCCGTCTTTTTCCAACTCCCGCGAGAACTCCGAGACGCCGGTCCGTCTCCGCGGGCTATGTGTGGCGCTCGATGAGTTCGTCCGCGGACCGCTCCCACTCGGCGTCCCCGTCGAAGTACCGCTCGGCCAGCGGATCCTCGGGCATCTCGCCGGTGCGCTGCTTCTCCTCGCCGTAGGAGGGACGCTCCGGGTCGTGGTAGAACTGGCCCGTCAGCACCTCGCCCTCGTAGAGGGCCGACTCGGCCTCGTACATCATGTCGGCGGCCTCGCGGCGGTCGCCCGTGTCGAACTCGTAGTCGTCGCTGTCCTGGATGTCGGTGTAGGGGACGTACTCCTTGGCGTCCTTGTTCCAGGTGGGACACTGCGTCAGGAAGTCGACGTGGGCGAACCCGTCGTGTTCGATGGCCTCGATCAGGATGTCCTTGGCCTGGCGCGGGTTGACTGCCGCCGTCCGGGCGACGTACGAGGCCCCCGAGGCCAGCGACAGCGACATCGGCCGCACGGGATCCTTCGCGGAGCCGTGGGGCTGTGTCTTGGACTTGTGACCTTTCGGGCTCGTGGGGGAGGTCTGGCCTTTCGTCAGCCCGAAGATCTCGTTGTTGAACACGATGTAGGTGAGGTCGTGGTTCTCCCGGGCAGTGTGCATGAAGTGGTTGCCGCCGATCCCGTAGCCGTCGCCGTCACCGCCTGCGGCGATCACCTCCAGGCCGGGATTGGCGAGTTTCGCCGCCCGCGCGATCGGCAGCGTCCGCCCGTGGATGGCGTGGTAGCCGTAACTCTCGAAGTACGAGGAGAGTTTCCCAGAGCAGCCGATGCCCGTCACGAGTAGCGTCTCGTCGGGTGACCGACCGACCTCGGGCATGGCCTGTTTCAGCGCCTTCAGGACGCCGAAGTCGCCACACCCGGGACACCACGTCGCCTGTGGCTCGACGCCAGGTGTGAACTCCTCTCTCTCTATCTCCTGTTCCTCGCCGATGGCTGTGAATGAACTCATGGCTTAGTCACCTGCCGCTGGTACGAACTTGACGTTCTGGCCGCCGGGTCGACCGCCGTCGATGCTCGATTCGAACCCCTCGACGATCTCGCCGGGCTCGAACGGTTCGCCGTCGTACTTCAGGAGACTCGAGAGTTTCTCGCCGTACTGCCCGAGTTCCTTCTGTGTCAGCCCGCGGAACTGGCCGGTGGCGTTCATCTCGACGACCACACACTGGTCGACGCTCTCTAAGAACGCGCTCACCTCCCGCTCGGGATAGGGCATGAGGTCGCTGACGCCGAGCGCTTTCGCCTCGACGCCGCGCTCGTTGAGGCGGTCGACGGCCTCGAAGACCGTGTCCTGCTGGCTGCCCCACGTGAGGACGCCGAGGTCGGCGTCGGCCGGTCCGTGGTAGGTCTGGTGGCTGGCCTCTCGGTCGTCGAGTTTCTCGCGGATGGCGTCGAGTTTCTGCATCCGGCTGTCCATCTGGAGGACGCGGTTCTCGGGGGACTCGGCGAGGTGGCCGACCTCGTTGTGCTCGTTGCCCGTCGCGAGGAACCGTCCGTCTTTCTGGCCGGGGATCGAGCGCGGACTGACGCCGTCGTCGCCGCTGTACTGGAACCGCTTGAACTTCCCGGAGTCGTGGTGGGCTGCCTCCTGGATCTCCTCCTCGGAGAGGGTCGCGCCCAGCGAGGGGTCCGGCTCGCGGTCGAACAGGCTCGTCGGGACGTTGCGCATCTCGCCGCCGAGTTTCTGGTCGTAGGCGAGGATCGCCGGCAGGTGGTAGTCGTAGGCCACCTCGAACGCCGTCCGTGTCTGTTCGTAGGCCTCCTCGAGGTTGCCCGGCGCGAACACGATCCGGCAGGAGTCGCCCTGGCTCGTGTAGAGGATGTGTTCGAGGTCACCCTGTTCTGCCTTGGTCGGCATACCCGTCGACGGCCCGGCGCGCATCGCCTCGACGAGAACCACGGGCGTCTCGGTCATCTCGGCCAGTCCCAGCGGCTCGGACATCAGCGCGAACCCGCCGCCGGAGGAGCCCGACATCGCCTTGACCCCGGCGTGGGAGGCGCCGAGCGCGAGCGCGGCCGCGGCGATCTCGTCTTCGACCTGTTCGGAGATACCCCCGAACTTCGCGACGTTCTGGGACATGATCGTGAACACGTCCGTCCAGGGGGTCATCGGGTAGCCCGAGATGAACCGACACCCCGAATCGAGCGCGGCGTACGCGATGGCGTTACTCCCGGACATCAGGGCCTGCTGTTCGTCGTGGCTGCCGTCAGAGACGCGCAGGTTGTGGGTAAAGTCGAACTCCGAGGCCTCGTCGTACGCCGACTGGAGGATCTCGAGGTTCGCGTCCCTGGCCTCGCCGGACATCGCCTCGCCGATGAGTTCCTCGAAGTACGAGGTATCCATCTCCAGGAGCGCGGCGGTCACGCCGACGCCGGCCGTGTTGCGCATGACCTCGCGGCCGTGTTCGCGGGCCATCTCCCGCAGGTTCATGGGGTAGACGTGCCAGTTGTTCGCCTCGGCGCGCTCCTCCAGACGGACGTTCGCGGCGTCGTCCTCGTCGATCAGCCCCGAGTCGTAGACGATGACTCCACCCTCGTTGAGGTCGTCCAGGTTCTCGGTCAGGGGCTTGATCTCCTCGTTGCCGTAGTAGGCGTCTTCCTGCGGGTTGCGTGCGAACGAGTCACCCAGCGCGAGCAGGAAGTTGAACCCGTCTCCCCGGGACTGGATCGGCTCCGACCCGGCACGTACCTCGACGTACGTGTGTCCGCCACGGATCCGCGACGGGTAGTGCCGGTGCGTGAACACGTGCAGGCCCGACCGCATCAACGCCTTGGCGAAGTTCTGGCTGGTCGAGTCGATGCCGTCGCCCGACCCGCCAGCGATTCGCCACATTAGGTTCATGTCTGTCATAGTACCTCCTGGCCTGTGAGGCCCGTACTAACAGAACGAGCGGTCACGACTAAATACTTGTCACCATATAATGGCATATTAATGATTATCGTTGGCAAACGACGATGAACGATTCCGGGGACGGCGGCGGGTCGACCCGCTCGACCAGGGTGGCGTTCCCGGCCGTTCTACACGGATTGCTAAGCGCGTGAGCACTGTCGGCATCCCGGGATGGGGAACATCTCCAGGTAGGTATAGCCGACAGTATCACAGTGATTGCTGTAAGTCGGTGCCGGAGCCACCCCACGGGGGTGTGCGGTCGTACCGGTACACAGTTACAGCAATCACTATCAGTATCAGGCCGCCGGCACAAAACATAATCACTCCGGGACTGATACTGGCTGCTGTGACTGTGTCCCAGTACGACCGCGTGCCGTCGATCCGGCACTGACGGACAGCACTCACTATGAGACGCCCCCACGGGATGTCGCTGCGCGAACTCATCGCGGGAGTCGAGGACAACGAGAAGACGCTGACAGTCTTCAACGCCGACCCCGGGGTGGTGACCCGGCTCCGGGAGGACTTCGGCGACAGGAACGTCCGGGTGCGGGGAGAGGAGACTCCGAGCGGCAAGCCGGGGGAGTTCGTCACGCTCAGCCACGACGGCGAGGTGCTGACGGCGGCGGGGCTGTCGGATCTGCGGCAGATGCTCGACGACGACCCCGCGAGACTGGGGCTGCGTGACCGGCCCTACCAGCCCATCCTCGACCACCTCGACGACACCATATTCACCTCCTGGGACGTCGGACAGATGGTCACCGCCTCCAGGGAGATCGAGGACCGCGCGTTCCGGGTCGGGAGCGGGACACTCCACGCGGGCTTCCAGTACCTCTCCACGCTGGAGAACGAACTCCCCATCTACGAGCGGCTGGG
>CAZUVE010000021.1:0-28312 GCA_964623735.1 uncultured Halobacteriales archaeon
TTGGAGGGCCGAAGCGTCAGCGGGGACCAATTCAGGGCGGCAAGCGTTCGCGCGGGTCTTCCGCGCGTTCCGCTTTCCTTTCCGTTTCCACACGACCAACTACGCCACGGTAGCCGCTGTTGTGTGGACTGCTGTAACCGGTGTGACAGTCCCCGGCGGGTCCATCGTGACCGACTCGCTGCCGGCCGCCAGCCTGTCGACCACCGTCCGCAGGCACGACGCGACGTCCGCGCGAGTGCTCTGTCGCTCGCTCTCGAACAGCACTGTCCCGGGCATACTGCCAGATACGCGGCCGGCGGCGATACGTGTCTCTTCCGTTATCTAACACCTCAGTTATACCATCCCCGGAATTCTCAGCGTCGTTATCTATATGAACCGGACAGAGCGCGCACCTATCGGACTCCTGATTGCTACGTGTGGCGCCTGCCCGACTGGCCGGGTAGAGACTCGCCGGATTTCTCTCTGGGCGCTTTGCCGGTGTAGGGCACCTGTGCTGTCCTTTTCGTCCGCACCGGCTGTCCCGGACAGTGTTTCTCGGGTCACGACACGCCGACTGTTCGGACTCGCGCGACCGACACGTATTCCGGACGAAATATTTAATATATACGAATAATAATACAGAAGTAGACTTTACCGATGTACGACTTGACAGGGTTCCAGCGTGACCTGTTGTACGTCATCGCCGGCAAGGACGAACCCCACGGGCTCGCGATCAAGGAGGAACTGGAGGACTACTACGAGAAGGAGATCCACCACGGCCGGCTGTACCCCAACCTGGACACGCTGGTCGACAAGGGGCTGGTCGAGAAGGGCCAGCGCGACCGGCGGACGAACTTCTACAGCCTGACCCGCCGGGGGAGCCGCGAGATCGAGGCGCGCCGCGAGTGGGAGGGCAGTTACGTCGACGTCTGATGGTCTCCGCGCGGTCGACCACTGCTCTCCTCGGACTCGTCGCCAGTCTCGCCCTGAGTGTCGTTCTCTGGGCCGTGTTCGGCATTCCGGCGTTCTTGATCGTGGTTCCCTTCGTGCCCTTCCTCTTCCGGCGCGAGGACCGCCCGCCAGTCCGGGAGTGTCCCGTCTGCGGGTTCCGAACCCGCGACCCGGAGTTCGAACACTGTCCCCGCGACGGCCACCGACTGGAGGAGCAGTAGGTCACGTGGCCAGTGCGGGAGCGCACGCGACGGACCACCACGGCGGCGAACGCCGCACAGACGAGGAGCGCAACTCCTGCCACGGCCAGGGTCGGCGGGAGGTGCCAGCGCGTCCCCATACCGTCGGATGTCTATACTGATTGCTGTACCTGTGTCCCGGTACGAACGCAGTCGTGCGGTGGATCCGGTAGTGACTCACAGCAATCCGTATCAGACCTCCGTCCCGCCAGACAGGGCGTCGTACTCCTCGTCGAAGGCCGTGATGGTGGCTGTGAGAACCGCGAGGAAGATTGGGCCGACAAACAGGCCCACGGCTCCGACGGCGTAGACGCCGCCGAACACGCCGACGAGGACCACGCCGGGGTTGAGGTGGGCCCCGCGGTTGATGACGATCGGCCGGGCGTAGTTGTCGATGAGGCCCACGACCACGGCCCCGTAGACGAACAGGAACAGCCCCCACGCGGGGCGGCCGACGACGACCAGGTACGTCGCGGCGGGCGCCCACACCAGGAAGGCACCGATCAGCGGCAGCAAGGCGAGGACGATCATCACGAACGTCCAGAAGACAGCGCTGGGTACGCCCGCGACCAGCAGGCCGGCGCCGCCGACGACCCCCTGCAGGAACGCCACGAACAGGTGCCCGACGAGGACGCCCCGCGCCGTCCGGTCGATCCGCCCGAACAGCCGCTCGCAGACCGCGTTCGGCATCGGCGCCACCTCGATCAGCCACGCGATGAACCGCGGGCCGTCCTTGAGGAGGTAGTAGACAAGAAACAGGGCCAGCAGGACGCCGACGACCACCCGCGATCCGATTGCCACCACCTCGGTCGCGTTGCCGAACAGGAGAGAGAGCAGTTCGTTCCCGAACGTGCTGACCGACGCCGAGACGTCGATCTCCTGTCCCGTGACTTCGCGGACGGTTGCCTCGAGCGCCCCGGTGTCGATGCCGGTCTCCCCCCGCGCGAGCGCCGTCAGATCCCGGACGAGCACCAGCGTGATGTAGCCGAGCGGCAGGAGGACGACAAGCAGGGCGGCCGTGACAACGGCCAGCGGTGCCCACTGGCGACCGAGGTGTGGCAGCACCCGCTTGTGTACCGGGAACAGCACGTACGCGGTGAACACCGCCACGAGCACGTACTGCAACACCGGGAGGACGACCAGTAGGCTGGCGGCCGCCGAGACGAGCAGGACCGCCAGCAGGAACCCCTGCTCTTTGTTCATGTACCTGGCTCGCGCCCAGCGGTATTCAAGATGGTGGGGCTTCCCGGTCCGGGTCGGCAACCGCCGGTTCCCCCGGCGGGTCCGTGTCGCGTGTGCGACTCGCGTGTCGCTCGGTGGCCGGGAACGGCGGGGCGCCCGCGCCGGCAGAGCGGGCACACAGCCAAACCACTTATTCCGCCGGTTCCAGGGACGGCTATGGACCGCGACAGTGTCGAGCCGGAGGTGTCGTCAATCCCGGACGAGGCCGCGAGACAGTGGGTCGAACACCACCACCGGTTCGCGGCGCCGAGCACCTACGTCTACGGGTTCGTCTGGGACCACACCGAACCCGCGGTCGGTCCGTTCTGTACCGACATCGACGGGAACGTGCTCATGGATTTCACTGCCCACGTGGGAGCGATGCCCCTGGGGTACAACAACCCGAAGATCCTCGACCCTCTCGCGGAGTTCGACCTCGTGGACCCGATGAAGATTGCCGGCCAGGACTTCTACGTCAGCGGCGGCGGCCTCGATCCCGACGTCCCCGGCCCGACGGGGCTGATGGAGCGGCTGGTCGACGCGACCGGGTATCGGATGGACACCGTCTTCCTCTCGAACACCGGCGCAGAGGCCGTCGAGAACGCCCTCAAGATCGCCTACGACCACACCCGCGGCAAGTACGCCATCACCTGCGAGGGCGCCTTCCACGGGCGCACGCTCGGGACGCTCTCGCTGAACCGCTCGAAGGAGGTCTACCGGCGCCACTTCCCCGAGATCGCCAGCGTCGAGACGACGCCCTTCTGCACCGACCGCACCTGTACCCCGCCGACCTGCGAGTGTGGGTTCTTCTTCGACGACACCTCCTGGCTCCGGGAGATGCTCGCCGACGGGACGGGGTGGGTCAACGACGAGGAGGTGGCCGCGCTCGTGATCGAACCCGTGCAGGGGGAGGGCGGGTACCGCTTTCCCAGCGACTCTTTCGCCGCCGAGGTGGGGGCGCTGTGCCGGGAGCACGACCTCACGCTGGTCGCAGACGAGGTCCAGTGTGGCGTCGGCCGGACCGGCGAGATGTGGGCCTCGGACCACTACGCGTTCGTGCCGGACGTCATCGCGAGCGCGAAGGCCCTCCGGGTCGGCGCGACGGTCGCCCGGAACGAGGTGTTCCCCGAGGAGACGAGTCGCCTCTCCTCGACGTGGGGCGCGGGGGACATTCTCGCGGCCGCACAGGGGGCGCTCACGCTCGACGCCATCGAGGAGTACGACCTCCTCGGGAACGCGACCCGGCGCGGACAGGCACTCAAACAGCGCCTCCGGGACACCGACCTGCCCGGCGTTGTCGACGTCCGCGGGAAGGGGCTGATGCTCGCTGTCGAGTTCGACACGGAGGAGCGCCGCGAGAACGCGACGGCCGCTGCCATGGCCGAGGGCCTGCTGACTGTCGGGTGTGGCCAGAAGACGATGCGGCTCCTCCCGCCGCTGGACGTCACCGAACGGGAGATCGAACTCGGCGCCGACCTGCTGGCCGGGGCGATCGAAGCGGTGGCGTGAGGTCGTTGCCGTCGGCCCCGACGTGATTTGCTCGACGCCACCCGTCACAAACGCGAGTATCACGACTGGACGAGCGGCCGTTCCGAGCAGAGCCGGTGCCGCGACGGCCTCCGGTGTGGATCCGGCGCTGATCGGTCAGTAGATCGGGCCGTCGTTGCTGGAGTCGTCGAACGTGGGGTCGTAGACCGACTTGTCCCCCTCGCCGGCGACGTCGATCTCGGCGAGCATGCCCTTGTGGCGGACCCGCGAGAGGGCGTGGTCGACCAGCTTGATCCGCTCGGGGACGACCATCTCCATCTCGCCGATCATGCAGCTGCCCGGGGGCACTTTCATCGTCTGGATGTTCCTGCTGGCGTGGGCCTCGGGGTCGCCCTCGGCGGGGAGGCCGCCGTCGCGGTAGGCACGGCTCCAGACGTTGCCGATGGGGTGGAAGTTGCTGGAGACGTTCGGGCCGCCACAGACCATGTACACACGGACGGTTTCGCCGACCTCCGCCTCGAGTGGGCCGCGGTTCGCGGCCGCCCAGGCGTACTTCTCGCCGTTGAGCAGCACGTAGTCGGGGTTCTCCTCGACCATCGCGTCCATGTCGTGGCCGTGGTGGCCTTCCTCGCCCGCCGGCCTGTCCGTGTACAGTTCGTGCTGACCGAAGTAGAGCTCGCGGTCGACCTCCGGGAGTCCGTTGCGGGGTTCGACGACGATCATCCCGAACATGCCGGCGGCGATGTGGTAGTCCAGCCGCGGTACCGCGCAGTGGTAGATGTACGCGCCGGGGTACTTCGCCTGGAACTTCATCGCGTTCTGTTCGCCCGGCGTGGCCGTGGTCGCGACAGCGCCCCCGCCGGTCCCGTAGACGGCGTGGAAGTCGACGTTGTGTGCCATGCTGCTGTCGGGCGCGTTCTCCAGTGTGAGCTCGACGGTGTCACCCTGGCGGACGCGGACCATCGGACCCGGAACCTGCCCGTCGAAGGTGAGGTACTTGTAGGTCGCGCCGGGTTCGACCTCGGCGGTGACCTCTTCGCTGGTCAGCGTGACCTCGTGGGTCCGGGGCTCGTTCCAGTCGACGGGGTCCGGCACGTCCGTCGGATCTGCCGCGACCCGGTCGACGTCGACCTGCTGGGCGACCGGTGTGCCGGTCGACGCCTGCCCCTGTTCCCGCGCTGCTGGTGCGTTCGCACAGCCCGCAACCGAGACGGCACCGCCGAAACCGAGCGCCCGGAGCATCCGTCGCCGGGATGTTTCGAACATAGGGTGTTACCTCGACAGTCGACAGTTGCCGGCTGCCGTACTTAACCGAACCCGGGATTCTCGCCCGACAGGAACGGACGCGAACGTGTTCGCCCTGTACAAGTGGTCGGGTCCGCGTCCGGGCGCCTCGCGCGGCCGGTCGACGGCCTGTGTGTGTCGGTGGGGTTATGACCGTCCGCGAGCGACGCTGAGGTACGGATGGTCCGTGACCCGTTCGTCGACGGGGACGCCCCCGATCTGCAGGACATCCTCGACGCGCTCGACGATCCGGACTGCCGGAAGATCGTCCGGGTGCTCGAGGAACCCATGACGGCCGACGAGATCTCGGACCGCTCGGGCGTGCCCCTCTCGACGACCTACCGGAAACTCGACCTGCTCACGGAGGCGTCGCTGCTGGAGGAGGGCACCGAGATCCGCCCGGACGGGCAACACGCCAGCCGGTACGTGGTGGTCTTCGAGGAGGTCGTCATCGCGCTTGCCGAAACCAGGGACTTCGAGGTCGAGATCACCCACCGGACGCGGGCCCCCGACGAACGGCTGGCCAGCCTCTGGTCGGAGGTACGAAAGGAGACATGAGCCCACACGAACCCACGACACCGATCGCGATCATCGTTTTGAAGACACTCACGCTGTTGCTCGGCGGCCTCATCACGCTCCTGGCGTACAGAGCCTACCGCCGGACCGGCGCCCAGCCGCTGTGGTACCTCTCGCTCGGGTTCGGGATCGTCACCCTGGGGTCGTTGCTCGCGGGCGTCGTCGATCAGGGACTCCAGGCTGGCTTCCAGCTCGGCCAGCTCGTCGAGAGCGCCCTGGTCGCGCTCGGGTTCGCGGTCATCGTCTACTCGCTGTACGTTGGACGGTGATTCCTGGGCTCCGGAGACGGCCCGGCGGGTATCTCTTCTCGCGAGCCAGGACGAGGATCCGGTGTCGTGCGAACTGTACTGACAGCTGTGATTGCTCGTGGGACTGCCCGGACGCCCTCTCGTGGTCAGCCCCGCAGTGGTTCACAACTGTCAGTACACTGTACCCGGTGGCCGGACCGCCGCTCGCGGCCCGCGCGAGCGTCCGGAGCGCCCTCACCGCTGTCGTGACATCCTCTGTCCGTCGACGTCCCCGCGCAGACGAGCCGAACACGTTCGGGGCCGAGTACTGGTGGCCGACGGCACAAGAGAGGGTATGGGAGTCTCACACGACGACGCCGACCCGGTCACAGAGGTGGTCCACGACAACTCGTGGTCGGCCAACCTGGAGAAACCAGTACACGCCGAAAGCCGCAACCTCGTGGTCGAGCAGTCCCTCGACGCAGTCGAACACACCGCTCCCGACAACCACGTCAACCTCGTCACGCACGGCGACCACGGCCATCCGGCGGAGTACCTCTACGAGGAACTGGAGGCAACCTTCGAGGACATCGAGTACTGGTACGTCGACCAGTGTGGCTGTGGTGGCCACGTCACGCGGGTCCACGTGGAGTGATATAGGGATGTTCGAAAGTCATTACGGGATCGACCGCGAGAAGGCATGCGGTCGACCTGATAAACGCTTTCGAACATTCCTATACTGCCGGGTGTAGTGTTTCGAGAATTTCGCAACCCCGGGGTCGAAACTGTTCTGTCGGCCCGTGCGTACCCGTCAGTATAAGTCGCTCACGGCCCCAGAGGGCGTATGAAAATATACACCGGCCGCGGCGACGAGGGGCTGACCGACCTGCGGAACATGGACCGGGTTTCGAAGGCCAGCGCGCGCATCGAAGCCTACGGGACCGTCGACGAGGTGAACTCGCTGGTGGGGATGGTCCGGCCGACGGGGTACGACGATATCGACGGGCAACTCCGGACGGCACAGAACCACCTCCACATCGTCCAGGCGGACTTCGCCAACCCCGACCCCGACGAGGACGACCCGGTCGTCCGCGACAACCACGTCGAGACGGTCGAAGGCTGGATCGACAGCTACGACGACGAACTGGATACCCTGGAGTCGTTTATTCTCCCCAGCGGCTCCGACCCGGGGTCGAAACTCCACCACGCGCGGTCGGTCTGCCGGCGCGCCGAACGCCGGGCGGTCGCGTTCGCCGCCGAGGAAGGGTCGGTCAACGACACTGCTGTCGTCTACCTGAACCGCCTCTCGGACGCCCTGTTCACCCTCGCGCGCGTGATCAATCAACGTGAAGGGGTCCGCGAAGAGAGTCCCACCTACTGATAGTGATTGCTGTACCTGTGTCCCGGTCCGACCGCACGACTGCGTGTGGTCGATCCGGCACCGACAGACAGCAATCCGTCTCACACCAATCCGTGTGACGCTGTCGCTCTCCGAGTGACGATATTCGACCCCGCCGCCGTTCACGAGCACCGCACCGGCAGCGCAGCCACCCACAAGGAATTTATTTGTTCCCCACGTAAGGACAGATATGAACAAGCACTTCGAAGACACCCGATACTACCTGAAGCGGGCCGGCGAGACGGCGAAGAAGGGCATCACGGAGGAACTAGAGCCAGTCGAGGAGCGTGTCCGCGAACTGGCCGGCAAGGAAGAGGAACCCGACCCCGGTCGCCTGGAGGAGATCCGGGAGGACCTCGAGGAGATCCAGAACCGCGCCGAGGGCGAGGCAAAGGAAGCGATCAGCGACGCGCGCGGGAAACTGCAGACCCTCCGCGAGAAGTAAGCACGGCAATTCTTAAGTCCGGGGTCGGAGTAGCGACACCTGCGGCGGGTCGGTGATCTAGTCCGGTTATGATACCTCCTTCACACGGAGGAAGCCGGCGTGTCCGCGAGCGGACGTGCGCGCAAGCACCCCGGGCACGTCTCTGACATCTATTGAAGAACACAAATATCCACCCGGTCACGATTCGTTCAAGATTCGGGTGGAAGGAACAGGCCCGAGACGCCTTCGAATGCCCGCTCAGTCTACATTCTCATTGAGTGGACCGTGACCAGGTGGATAGCTACCGGTGATTTTATTTCGATTCGCAACTGATATCGTAGCGCGGGTTGGTGGTCTAGTCCGGTTATGACATCGCCTTCACACGGCGAGGGTCGCAAGTTCAAATCTTGCCCAACCCATCGCAGCCGACCAACACCACCAGCAGCCGCGGATCCTTCGCACCACTCGATCCTCGTCGTCACCGCACTCGCAGGAACAACATTTATTCGTCTAGATATTCGGCACCCCGGGGTGCCGACAGTGCTCACGCGCTTATAGCCGGCAGTATGAGTTCCCCGTCGGTCATCCAGATCTTGAGGGCACCGAAAGAAGAGGATGAGACAGAAATTTGCCCACTCAAATCAGGCAGTAGCGGGATTTGTACTCCACCTATACTGTGAAAATAACCTTTTTATTGCGCCCTCAGAGGATATAGACTGCAAGTGACTCAACACGACCCAGTCGTCAGGTTGACCATCTCCGTACCAACGACGACTGTCACCTGCTCGTGGTGCGGTGACTCCTCCGCCTCCTCGCGTCGTTGTCGGATGCAGTCTGCGGTGTCCGTCTCCTCTGCGCGGCCGGTGGCCGTGACCACCTCAACACGGTAGGATTCATCGGCGAAGACGTTTGCCCGGTGCAGGCGGACGGTCGCTCCCGATTCGACGGTGACGGTCCGGTCTATCGACGGCGGCTGTTCCTCTTCGACGGTGAGTGTGACCCGCACATCCCGAGGCATATCGCCCTCGTTTTGCACGTCAACGAACACGTCACCGCTGGTTGAACCGAGGATGCCACCACAGCCTGCAAAACCCGTGACGCTGGCTAGGGCCGTCGCGGCAAGGAGGCGCCGGCGCGTGAATTTTAGTGCCATGATGGCCGTCACTTAGGAAGGGGTTTTTTACTTTCTTCTGCTCGGAGAACACGTCGGGCTGATGGGTGCACATACTGACTATACTGGCCCAATCAGATAGCTCCGGTTCTCGGTGTGTGACGTGCTGAATATGCGCGGTCCCTCTTGTACAAGCCATTCTGACAGCACTCAGACATGACGAATCAGCGACTGTTAGATGTAGAGCGTCAGAGCGTGTAGTCAGCACTGAATTGCAGGCGTATCACCCCATCACCCTAGCTTACTGATGAGGGATATATACCGGGAAGAAATTCAAACCATGGAAGATAGAACGCTGAGTGTGGCTGTGCCGACGGGTAACGCCCACAGTCACTCGTCGCAGGCCACGCCCTCCCCGTCAAATTCGACCCAGAGCTGACACCAGTCGCAGGGATGGATCGTCCCAGAAACAATCGTGCAGGCCCCGTATCCGTCCTCTGTTTCGTCAGGGACGTACTGGCTGCAATTCCCGCATCTCTCCTCGCCCTTCGGAGTGTGCTGGAAACCGATGCCGTCCTTGCTTTCGGGGGGCGTCCCTCGTTCAATCCCATTGAGAGCGTTTCCGTTGGCCTCCGTTTCAGGAACCTGATTGGTCGGATGCGGACTCTCGTGGTTGGATGCGGCGTCACTCGACACGGGAGTCGCTGTTGTCGGAGTCGGGCTCTCGGTTGGTGTCGCGGTATCCGTCGGCGTCGCAGTCTCCGTCGGCGTCGTATCATCTTCGTTGCTGTCTCCGTTGCCGGCACAGCCACTCAGGGTAAGGAATGACGCTATTGCTCCGAGCCGAACGAGTCGACGGCGGCTCCAGTCATCACCGGTGTCTCTGTCAGTCACGATTTACGACGACTCCACGGTAACAGAAACACTGTGGGGCATGTACGCAGTGTTTGCATATCCCTTTGTATTCCATGGATATTGGTCGTTAGTGATGCTGGCCTCCACCGAGGCGTCGTCATCAGGGGCGGATACGGTTGCCGGTTGCTGGTATCCCCGGTCGTCGGTCGCCCGGGACACCAAGTCATAGTCACCCGCTCCGTCGGGGGACCACATATACCGGAACAGACGCCAAGAGTAGTCGCCCTGTGAGGGGCCGAAGAACTCGGCTTCGCCCCAACTCTCGCCGCTATCAGCCGATACTTCCACCATATCGACAGCGTCATCGCCCGCCCAGGTCACACCGATGACCTCAACTTCACCTGCGGGATTCGTTTCGACAGTCTCTCCCTCCCCGGGATGACCGATGAGTGATTTCACCATCTGGTCGTACATGTACGGGTGAGTGATTTCGTCCGATTCCATCTGCTCACGCGTGTCGAAGGTCTCAATCTCGCGGTTGTGATTGGCCGAGGTCCCTTGTGGGAAGATTCGGTAGGAGTACTGCTGCCAGTGGGTGTATGTCCGCTGCCCGTCTTCGGGCGCGCCGGGTTCCTCCCACTCGTTACCGAATAACATCATATCCATCACATGCATTCGCTTGACCCATTTCACGTTATTGTTCCCGTACCAACCGGGAACCAACAGTCGGACGGGATACCCGTGCTGTGGCGTCATCGGCTCGCCGTTCATCCTATACGCGAGCAACACGTCATCGATCACTTTTTCCATCGGTATCGACCGAGAGAAAACGTCCTTTCCCTCCGGATTGTCGCCCCCCATGACAGAGAGCCACATTCCGTCACCTGTCTCCGCGCCGTAGGCCTCCAGAATCTCCGAGAGTGGCGACCCGGTCCACGCGGCGTTGCCGACTGCGCCAAAGGACCACTGGTTACCTCCCACCTGCGGATCGAAGTACGACCGCCCATTCCCGGAGCACTGCATCGTGTGAGTGATTGTCCGGGTAGAATAATCGTTTTTGATCTCGTCCATCGACAGTTCCACTTCCTCGCCAACGGCTCCAGTGAGCGAAACGCTCCACTCGTCAATGTCGATCGACGGGGAAAGGTAGTGATTCCTGATATAGTGAGCCTCGCGATCAGTTTTCGATTTCGTGTACGTTACTCTATTGGCAGCTTGGGCGTTCTCCGGGTCCGCAGAGAGGATGCTGAGCCGGGGATATTGCTCCTGCAAACTCGGCTCCGTTTCGGTGGGCGTCTCCTCCTCTACTGGTGTCTCTGTCTCTTCAGGCGTCGGTGTCGCAGTCGGTGCCGCCGTCGGCGTCGCCGTTGCCTGTTCGGCGGTTGGTGTCTCCTCCTGTCCGCCCGGACAACCTGCGAGTAGCGTCGTGCCTGCGGAGGCACCCGTACACAGCAGGAACTTTCGACGTTTCATCAGACGATTCGCCGGATCATCCTCTGACATGTAGACTTAAAGAATATCATGGAATATAATTATCGTTATGTAATGCGGCAATTATTGTGGCATGTCTGACCATACCAACAGACGAATGGCCAAGATGAGGCGCTCCTGAACAATCTTCACTTTGCACAGTGTCATGACGAAGAAACAACGGTGACGAGTACCTGGTGTAGCGAACAGGGAAGTGCTTATAATCACTTGTTGTCTCATGATCAATATGGTCAAGGACGGTAAGATTGCGACGATTCATTTCATAGGGCGGATTGCAGAGGGTCCACACGAAGGGGAGGTTTTCGACACGACAGACGCGAAAATCGCCAAGAAAGAGGGCGTCTACGATGAGCGGTACGATTACGAACCTATCTCATTTCGAGTTGGTGACGGTGAGGTGCTCCCGGGTATCGAAGACGCTGTTCGGGAGATGGACATCCAAGACCAACAAACTGTCACGCTTACACCTGAAGTCGCCTTTGGTGAGCGTCAATCTGAGAAAGTTTATCAGGTGCCCAAAACTGAGTTTGAAGCCGAACCCGAACCGGACGCACTTGTCAATAGTGAATCGGGAGAGATTGGTTGGATAACCGAGGTTGAGGATAATACCGTCGCAGTCGATCTCAATCATGAACTCGCTGGGACGACGATTGAGGTTGAATTGTGGATTGTCAATGTAATTGAGTCTAATATAGATTGATATATTTGCACAACACCCTGCCAGTTGAACCTGGACTGGCATACGCACGGTGCGCCTTCCATTCCTATGTGCACTGAACTGTTTTGTAGTCCGAAGTACCGTGCCAACCAGTTCACCCATCCCCATTTGGGCAGATCGTTGTACAAGACTCGCGCGCTGTATTCAGCAGCGTCTGAAAAACCTATCAGTTTTTCGCGCAGTATCCGTGATTATATTATATAGTGACATAAATTAAAAATAGTACGGATAGATAGAATGGGAGGGGTATTACTACCGGCTTGATAGCGATGAGATCGAAGCGATGGGCCGTTCAGCCGTGCGATGACCCGCGCGTTGGAGACCGCCCGGTTCGACCCAGCGAGTGGTGAGGCGACCTGAGGTGAGGAGGAGTACTGTGCGCCACCGCTGGCGATGAAACGGGCCAACGACTCGGCTGAGAGAATGTGCTATCGATCACTTGTCTCCCCAGGCGAACGAATTATCACTCTGGGGATTGACCTGTCAGAGATGGGCTGTCCGATCTGTGGGAGCGCGGACGGCGGGGGTGCAAACTCGGCTCCGGCCGTCGTGTGTGACGCATGCGACGAGCGCGCGGTCACGGCCGACGGCGCCGAACCCTGGCACGGGTGGCCGCCCAGCGAGCGCCCCGAGACTGCCGACGACACGATCCGACTGCCACCCGACGCGGGCGCAAATCCCGTGTTCATCGACGGGCAGAAATGCTGGCGCCGATACCGGTTTGGCGGCTGGATCACCATGGTCGACGAACACGACTGTGACTCCCTCAACGAGTTCTACGAACAACACGATCTGCGCTGAGGAGTCACGTGTCGGGGCTGCCCTTTGTCTTGCCGCCTTCCCCAGTGACGACGGCTACAAGCCGGAGACTACGCGAGACTGAGAGGCTCAGAGAATCCATTCAGCATGACAAGTCCGCATCATTGACGATAGACTGATTCACACGGAGGGGCTAAGTGTCGTATCGACACGTCCCTGCTGACCGTAACTCAATGTGCTACTCGATAGAAAGATCTACACGGATCCAATTACTCCTCACGGAGGCCGAACTCGTCGATGATTGACTGCTCGCTTTCGAACATTTCGGTGTTTCGGTACTGTTCAAACAGTCGTCTGTACTGCGGATAGCCAGCCTGTTGTTCGGCGGTCCATTCTGTTGCAAACTTCCCATTCTGGATCTCGGTCAATCGTTCGTTCATGAATTCTCGAATCGGTTCAGCGTCAAATTCGTCGGCAAACCGCAGTTGACCGTACTGGCTGGTTTGGGAATGCAATACCAACTGTTCAATCAGGCCCATCGTTCCCGCTTTTTCAAAGATATGTGAAATTTCCTGTGAGAGATATTGCTCCATGAGAACCGTCTCAGGCGCAAGGCCAGCTGCCACCTCTGCTTCGTATTTTGCTTGCAGGAGGTTGATTACTATCGGGAATAGCACCTGTTCCGACATCAGATCAGTGATTGTCTCCGCCTCAAATTCCGAGTCAATAACTCCGGACCTCGTTGCGCCGATTCCTTTCGCCACCCCGAGAGCGATTTCCAGAGCGTCTCCGGATGCGTCTTGTTCAACGGCCAGCAGCGCGGGGGCACCGTCACCCTGCTTGTAGAGTTCCCTTACAGTTTCACCGATCATTCGAGGAGCCACCATTACGACATCGATATCTTCCGGCGGCTTGATGAACCCATACGTGATGTTGTATCCCGACGCGAAGTTCAGCAGATCCCCCGACTCCAAGCTGGGCTCGATCGATTCGCGGTATACGTCCGGTTGAACCTCGTCGGGAACGAGCACGAACACGATATCCGACCGACCGACGGCCTCGTCAATCGGATAGACGGGGAACCCATCCTGTTCAGCTTGGTCCCAGGACTCGTCTTTCCGGTTTCCGACAATGATTTCCTCGACACCGGAATCACGAAGATTCAATCCCTGGGCACGCCCTTGATTCCCGTAACCGATAATAGCGATCGTCTTCTCCTCAAGAACGGACAAATCCGCGTCTGACTCCCGATATACTGTCGTGTCTGATGTGGACATGACCGCTATCAGTCGCGTATCCGAGGTATATATATTCCTGTGAACCGGAAACGTGGGCCACTCCGACCAGCCGGAACTGGATCCGTACCCGTGTTTCAGTCTTCAAACACTGTAATCTGTATAGAATTTATTCTCAGCAGGACCATACCGGTGAGATCGTCACCGACGGCCCGGCCACCGCCGTCACCACGCTCATGGAGGCACACCCGCTGTCGATAAAAAACGGTATGCTCCCTATCAAGGAATTGTGCACTCGAAGCGAGTTTCGACCGTGCCGACATTCGGCAAGCTTACTATCTGTGCCTGCCGGTCAACTACCAAACTCAGCAGCTGAGTACTGGCGATCACAACGCCTCCGCTCGTCTCTGCTTTCTTCCAACTGTCTGTGGACTGTGTGTCATGCATCGTCCCATTACAGACGCCCATTCGCCACTGCCAGCGCTAATGCGCCTGAATTGCAGCCGCCAACCACGGCTTGATACTGTCGGCTATAAGCGCGTGAGCAAGTTCGGCACCCCGGGGTGTGGAATATCTTCACGAAGTTATAGCCGACAGTATGAGCAGCGTAGTTGGGTTGAGATATGATTTATTATAAATAGTATGATATGTCTACCACCGGTAGTTTTAATATTTAGTGCTCTATCCGTGTCTGTTGGGTGCTGTTGTCATGGCGATACACAACGAATCACAAAGATACAATCGACGTAAATTTCTTACGACGGTGGCTGGCGGGGCAGGTGTAACGCTGCTCGCAGGTTGTTCCGGCGGTGATGGTGGCGATAGCGGCGATGGCGATGGCGGCGGTGGTGACGGTGGCGAGGGCGGCGATAGCGATGGCGGCGACGGTGGCGGGAGTACAGGTGACAGTGGTGACGGCGGGAGCGATAGCTATCTGCTGGGCTACTCGAATTTCACAAACGCCATTCCCTTCGAGGTCATGGTCCGTAAGGCGACAGAATGGTATGCGTCCGACCGTGACGACGTGACGCTTCGATCGACAGCAGCTGATGGATCAACCTCCCAGCAAATAGATGATTGCCGGAACCTCCTCCGACAGGGTGTCGACGGTTTGATAATCACTCCAACCGACTCAAACGGCCTTGCCCGGATTGCGGAGGAGGCCGACGTGCCCGTATTTAGCGCCGATATCCCAATCAATTCGGAGCAGGTGGGGATGCACGCCGGCGTCAACCAGATGGACTTCGGCTCGAAAGCCGGGGAACAGCTGGTCCAGACGATGAACGAAAAATACGGTGAGGATCATCAGCATCGGGTCTTGGAGATTCTGATGGACCAAGACAATTCGAACGCGGTTCTGAGACACCGTTCATTCAATAACGCTATCGATAACCACGACAACGCGGAGGTAGTCAAAGAGATCGAAATTGACGGATACAGCGCAGACGATGTCGCTAGCCGAGCCACGACCTATCTCCAAAGCGATGACAATATCCATGGCGTCTTCGCGCCATGGACTGGTGGTCCCCTGGGTGTCCTGCGAGCGACGGAACGGAACAATATGAAGGCAAAGCGCGGAGAAGAAGGACACATTCCGATCGTCTCACTGGACGCCAATGCAGCAATCATCGACAATCTCCTCGACGGATTCATCGATTTCGTGCTGGACCAACCCGTGCAGTTCTACGGTCCCCTGTCCGTGCACTACATGGTAGAATACCTGAACAGCGGGCAGAGTGACGACGCCCTGCCCACGATCGGCAACGAAGTGACAGCCGATGACGTGACGATTGAAGGTGGGACACACCTTGGGACCGAGGTGTGGCAAGAGCAACTCTGGGCGCCCGCGCAAGTGCGTGAATTCGTCTCCTTCAACGACGAAAATCTCGGGTTCCCGTTTTTGACGACGGCAATCCCCGTTGTCGATGAGGAGCTAGCCGAAGCACCGTACCTCTGGGGGAACCTGACGCGAGAGCTCTGATTTCCAGGAGTCTCCTTCTGTACAAATGAGCACGCAGTTCGAGAAGGTCATTAGCGGAACAGACATTGATTACCTTCTGGTCCGGGCCTTGGAAAACATCATCTGGCCGATCCTTATCCTCGCGTTTCTCATCTTCAGCGTACTTATTCCGGAGATATTCACGTCCTTGACGAATATCCGGTTCATCCTCTATTCGAGCGCACCGCTTGGTGTATTGGTTCTTGCGGAATCGGTCTGTCTTTTGAGCGGTAATTTCGATCTTTCGATAGCAGCAAACGCCGGGTTTTCAGCGATGTTCGCTGCGTTGTTTATCACCCAGTGGTTTCCCGGCATGCCGGGCTGGGTAGGGATTCTCGTGGTTCTTGGGGTAGGCGGCGTTATCGGCCTGCTCAACGGAATTTCCGTCGGAATCTTCGGCGTGAATCCGTTCTTGCAGACGCTGACATTCTTTATCATCTTTGGCGAAGGGACCTCCGTCCTGTCGTCGCTCTCGATCTCGGACCTCCCATCGTCGTATCTCTATCTCGGTGTCGGAACGGTCGGCGGTGTCGAGGTTGCCGTCTTCGTATTGCTAGCGCTGTTCATTCTCTCGTGGATCGTGTTCCGATATACGCGGATCGGCATCGCCGTCTACGCTGTTGGAGGTGACAGTAACGCGTCCAATGAAGCTGGGATCAATACAGCGTTTATTATCGTCCTCGTGTATCTCGTCTCTGGACTGTTGTCCGGACTTGCAGGACTTCTCTATACGGGGTTCATCGGCACAGCATCGCCAACGCTCGCTGATGGAGCACTGTTTCCGGCGTTTGCCGCAGCAGTAATCGGCGGGATTAGCCTCTTTGGCGGTCGTGGGAACATCCTCGGAGCCCTTGGCGGCGTGCTGTTGCTCTCAACGATCCAATCTGGGCTGGTGTTGATCAACGTCGACGCAACGCTGGTCCGAGTCATCAACGGAGTCATACTGCTCATTGCGGTTCTCCTATACACCGGCGAAGAATACCTGCGCGAAAGAATCCTGGCGGCATGAGACAAGCATGAACGAGACCGATCACCACGATGGATCCGACGCACCGCCCATCATCAAAATGAGAAACATCCACAAGAGCTTCGGGCGTGTGATCGCTCTCAACGGGGTCGATTTTGAACTCCGCGAGAACGAAGTCATGGGATTGCTCGGAGACAACGGTTCCGGAAAATCCACGCTCATCAAATGTCTCGTTGGCGTTCACCAACCCGATGAGGGCACAGTCCGAATCAGAGGACAGGAAGTACGGATTGGCAGTCCAAAGGAGGCACGCATGTTCGGGATTTCGACAGTCTATCAGGATTTGGCACTCGTTAACGAACTCACGGTCTCGGCCAACATGTTCCTCGCTCGTAACCCAGTCAGACGGATCGGTGGCGTGATCCCGATCGTCAACTGGGACGAAATGAACGATCGGGCCGAAGAGATCCTCAGAGAACGCATGAACTTGGAAATCGACCCGACGACGCGTGTCGAATTCCTCTCTGGCGGCGAACGGCAAAGCATTGCTATTGCTCGCGCTCTCGTCACCGATCCAGATATTATCGTAATGGACGAGCCGACATCGGCACTTTCGCCCGACTCCGCTGAACGGGTCCAGGATCTCATTCTGACCCTCCAGAACGAGGGGATCTCGATCGTCGTCATTAGTCACAATATGGATGAGGTGTTCTCTGTGTGTGATCGGATTACCGTGCTGGATAATAGTGACCATGTTGGGACAGTTGCCACTGACGATGTGACCCAGAGTCAAGTCGTTGAAATGATGGTGTCCGGAAGGATGCCCGCCCATCTCCGATCAGACTCCGCGCAACCGGCTGATACAGGGTCAGCGTAGCCGAGCCCTGGCAAGTCACCAATTATTCGGGCCGTGACTGTTTTACTGACCTCCCGGGACAGTGTGAGCAGGGCCCTGGAGACACGTAGTGACTCTCAGACGACGTATCGCTGGGTGTGTGAGCCGTAGTCCAGATCGTGCCCCCGAGCGAACCGCGAGCTTCAAAACACAGTTCTAAGGGGGGAGAGATCCCCCTCCGAACCGCAGAAGCCGCCGCCCTCGCAGTTGACCCGGGCAACATCCTCCAGAGTATTCCTACTCCAAGTCATAATCCGCTGATCTCACTTCGAACGCCGGGTCATCGTATAGCTCTGGATGTGTCTCCTGCATCCACTCGTCGATCCCTTCTTCGGGGTCAAACTCGTCATCGCTGCCGGGAGTTGTCTGTGTTAGTTCGACCCATTGGTCTTCATCAAATATCGCTTGCTGCTCGACAGTGAGGGGAGCCGTAGGCTTGTCCAGGTCGCTGAGGACACAGAGACCGTCCTCTGTGAGGACAATACGGACGTCAAGCCCGGCCAGCGGTACGACGTCAGACTACATATTGCAGAGGAGACGATTCGGGGGTACATCGATGATGTGAAACCTCTCCCGAATTGAGGCTGCAGTTCTGAACAGCTTCTCAAAGGCCCATGGTGGCAAGACGTCATCGACACCTGAGCGCCGCACCATATCGACCGTGGACGGGTGGTGGTATATACCCCTTCCGACCCCAGACTTAAAAAGGCCGACTAGTGAAGCGGAGCCTCCGGACAAAAACGGGGACAGGTGGTTCGCGTCCTTACGACGGGTCCGCGGTGCTCCCGCGGTCTGACGCGGCGGACCCGTCGGCCAACGTGTCCGGATCGATGTCGAAGTCGAAGATCTCCTGTGGCACCGACACGGTCACGCAGGTGTTGGGAAGATCGACGACGCCCGCGATGCGGCTCTCGACCGGTGCCGTACTGAGGATGAAGTACCCCTGCTCCGGGCTGTAGCCGAAGTTCGTCATGTAATCGATCGCGTCGAGACATGCACGGCGCATGCCGACGTTGGCGTTCTTGTAGTGTTGGGTTCCGTCCTCGTCAACCGAGTAGCCTTCGAACACCATGTAATTGGAGAAGTCGGGGTCCATGTACCCGGGTTTGAACATGGCGTAGTCGGTCCCCATCTTCTCCATCCCGTTCTTGATTACGTCAACCTGCATGTCGATCCAGCCGGCCATCTCGATGGCTCCACAGAAGGTGATCTCGCCGTCACCCTGCGAGAAGTGCAGGTCGCCAGTGATGAAGTTCGCTCCCTCGACGAACACCGGGAGGTACACCCGGGAGCCGCGACCGAGGTTCTTGATGTCACAGTTGCCCGCGTTCTCCCGTGGCGGGATCGTCCGCGCGGCCTTCTCGGCGGCTTCCTCGACCTCGTCCTCGTCCATATCCCCGAGGAGTACCTCGTTTGGTTCGGGTGGCAGCGCGAGCGGTGGCGAATCCTCGCGTGTCTCGTGGTTGACTGCCGTCTCCGCGTCCGGGCCGCGGTCGATGAGCGCCTGTTCGCGTTCGTTCCACTCCTCCAGTAGTTCGTGAGAGGGTGCCGTCCCCAGGATTCCGGGATGGGAACAACCCGGGAAGCGGACGTCCTCAACGTGCCGTGATTCGGTCATGACGCCGTTGAGGTCCCAGATCGTCTTCCGCGCGTCCGGGAAGTGATCTGTCAGGAACCCGCCGCCGTTGTCGGTGTCGAAGATGCCGGTAAAGCCCCACTCGTGGTCCGGGAACGGCCCCAGATCGAGAATATCTACGACGAGGATGTCCCCCGGTTCTGCCCCTTCTACCTCGAACGGGCCACTCAGATGGTGGTTCGGATCCAACCGCATGTCGCGAATATCGTTGGCGCTGTCGTCGTTCACAACCTGGTTGCCTGTCCAGTCGAGACACTCGATCCTGACCTTCTCCCCCGGCTGGAGCGTCGCCGCCGGCGGCACGTCCGGGTGCCACCGATTCACGATCGGGTCTGGCTGCTCGTCTATCGAGGCGTCTGTGTCTACCTCGAAGACAGTTTCTGGCATGACGCACGTTACCAATCGTTGTCCCGGCAATTATAATTAATTCTGTATGAAAAATATTTTTTATATTTTCGCCTCACAGTGTTTCGTGTGACTGTGTATCGGTGCCTCACCACCTCGGGGTGGTGAGAGACCGGCAATGACTCACACGAAACAGTGTCAGGCTAACGGCACGCACTACTACGGTTGATCCCCAGTGCCGTTCAAGACTCGTACGGATTGCTGTCCGTCAGTACCGGATCAACCGCACGACCGCGTACGATCGTACCGGGACACAGGGACAGCAATCCGTATCACGTGGGCCGGTGCGGCATTATCGGGGTCTTGCCCGGCAGATAGCTTAACAACCTATAGTTTGTTAATTAACCTGGTGTGTGTCTGTCGGTGCCTGCCAGTTGGCTGTTACGAGGGTGGAATCTCGTCGTGTGCAAGGTCAGGACTGATACCGATCGCTGTCCGTCAGTACCGGATCCACCGCACGACTGCGTGTGCGGTCGGACCGGGACACAGGGACAGCAATCCGTATATGACGACAGTGGGCGGTCAGAGACTACGCATCACTGTCCTCGATGTCTATGCGCTGAATCTCTTCGTTGAGCGTCCACCCACCGGTCTGGAGGTTCTGTGCGAGCCTTACTCGCGTGTCGTGTTTGTCTCTCGCGACGACCGAGTACGTGTCTGTGTCGACGACTTCGTACGCTTCCTGGCGGTTGTTCACGTACACGACATCGCCGGGCTCTAAACCGTCGATCCGGTTCGTGATAGTCTTCTGACTCTGGGCTTCCGAAGACGACTCGGGTCGGTCCGCAGTCATGTTTCGGACACATCTCAGTCGAGTATCCGCTTATATGTTGGTTCATAGTGACTGCTGTAAGTCAGTGCCGGATGGACCGTACGCTGTCGTGCGGTCGTACCGGGACACAGGGACAGCAATCACGATCAATCCAACTCTGTGTCGGTGGTCCAGTCCCTGTCAATCCCGACTGCGACGTTCGCCGTGACTGTGCCAAGGCGGACGAAATATATCCAAACCAATAAATAAATATAAGAGGGCAGTTGCTGAATAGCAGTATGCGTGTGATTCACGTTCACAGAAGTGATCGTTCAATGTTACACATGAGTAATGCGTCCTTTGAGGCGAGCGGACAGGTGCATGTGAGACGAATACCTTCCGGCGTCACGGGTGGTCAGGATGGCGCTCATTGAAGTCCTCGGCATGGGATTGGTCTACGTCGGTGCAGTGCTGATCGTCAACGGAATCTGGCTGCTCGGATACGGAACCGGAAAGGACGTAGCGATGATCAACTTCTTTACCGGGCTGATCACGTTCCTGATCGCAGCGTGGTGGGCTTTCTTTCCCGAAGCCTCGGACGGTAACCCGTTCAATGCCGCCGGCACACTCCTGTTCTCGTTCACGTATCTGTGGGTCGGCGCGAACGCGTGGCGGGGAATCGACGATCAGCGTTCGTTCGGGTGGTACTGTCTGTTCGTGGCAGCCTTGGCGGCCCCGACAGGATTTCTCGTGTTTCAGTCGGGAGACCTCGGCCTGGCCGCACTGTGGTGGATCTGGGCTGTCCTCTGGTTCGGGTTCTGGGTGCTCCTTGGCATCGAGCGCGACGCGTACAACGATATCGTTGCCTGGTACACGTTGGTCGTCGGTATCGCCTCGGGAGCCGCGGGCTACGTGATGGCGATGGGTGCCTGGCCCTGGGCATAGTGTAGTGTCGGAGGTCTCCAGACGTATTTTCTCGGAAGTGATCCGCCCGGATCAGGCTACCGGCGTCTGCAGGATTGCCCACGCTGCCGCGACTGCAAGGACCGAGACGACGACGTTTCCAAGCGCGTACGCAGCCGCGAGATTCGTGTATCCCTCCTCCCAGAGTTGGATCGTATCGACCGAGAACGACGAAAAGGTCGTAAACGCACCACAGAAGCCCACGCCAGCAAACAGCAGGACCGACTCGCCTACCCCGCTGAACGTGACGAGGCCAAGGAGAAAGCTTCCGCCGACGTTCACCGCGAACGTCGACAGTGGGAACCGTTTTGTCTCGAGCAACTGACCCACGCCGTACCGGCAGAGGGCACCGAGGGCGCCACCGAAACCGACGAACTGTGCCGGGTCAAACACGCCGATCACCCCCGACAGACCGGGCGACCCACCGCCCAACGAGCACACCGGCGAACCCGAAAGCGTAGTTCGCACCCACGTTCGCCAGTCCCAACACCGGTGTAGCTTGGACCGTTTCAACTGCGAACGTGCTGTAGGTCGTGTACGACGAGAGAAAGCCGGTCGCGATGACGAGGCGTCCCCGTTCCGATAGATAGTCCGTGTAGGTAGCCTCGTAGACAATAAATCCCAGAACGAAACTCCCCGTAACGTTTGCGACAAACGTGCCGGGCAAACCAGGGGCGAACAGTCCGATGAAGTATCGCGAGTTTGCACCGACAAAGCCCCCGATAGCGATGAGTACGACAGTTTCAGCCCTTCTGAGTCGTTGTTCGGACATTGTTACTCCTGGCCACGGCCACGAGTATGAAAATACTCCCGGCGGATCGGACCCGACAGTTCCCGAACCCTCTCTGCGATCGTGAATGGTCTGACTTACCGCGGTTCGAGAAACAGCCGGAATTCGAGGGTGTCCTTGTCCTCACCTTCGACATCGGAGCCGACTTTCTGGAGCGGTTCGGACAGTGACTCCCCGGCCACTGTGTCGGTGTCACAGAGTCGGTCAGCGAACTGCTGGACGCGATTAGCGAGTTCGCCGGCGGATCGGAAGACGACGCCGTCAGTCCCGCTGTTCTGTGTGGCGGTTGCGACGTTCGCAACGACCGAGTCGAGGTCGTCGGTATCCCTGACAGTCACACTCGCGTAGCGTCGTCCGTCACGGTGGAGTACCTCCTCACCCGACGCGTCTTCGGACCCGTCTCGGGTGTTCCGACGAGCCACACCTGTGCCACCGCTTCGATCAGCGACCGCTTGCTGTACTGTCTGAACCCGATCAATCGCCAGTGTCTCCCACCGGTCAGCGGACGCACCGGGCACAATCCGGACGCTGTATCCTTCTGTAGCTCTCTCCAACAGTCCGTACGCGACCGTGAGGTCGAGTAGGTCTTCGACCCGGCCATCTATCCAGCCCGGGTCAAGCTGATCAGGGTCGAACGCGTCCATCCCGAACGACCGATATGCCGCAACGTACAGATCGACACAGTCGCCAAGTTCAGGGAGGTCGTCGGTCATCGGTGCCTGAGTGCCTCTCTCGCTGACTACGTATGTATTTCGCTCGCGGGGGCCAGCCTACTGCTCCTCCTGCCAGAGTCCACTGTCGAGGGGATACTCGAGCCCGGTCGGATAGGGGCTCTGCTCGGTCGTGTCAAGCCGCAATGCGATGCAGAACCTGTCTAATCCCACCTCAAGAGCGGCGAACAACAACAGTTCGAGAATTGTCTCATCGGTATACTCCATACGCAACTCCTCGAAGAACGCGTCAGGCATCGTCTGAGGGTCTCGGGACATGTAGTCGACTACCCGGACGGCAAGTTCCTCGCGTCGGGTGAGGACGCTGGCGTCGATCTCCTCGGCGAAGATGGCGTCCTCTTTCGGTTTGATCTCTTCTCTGACCTCCCACGTCCGGACGGTCCCACAGTAGGCACAGCCGTGGACGGCAGCTACTCGCAGTCGCATCAGTTCGAGTGTCTCCGCGTCGATCTGGTCGCTGCTCGGGAACAGCCGAAACGTCGCAACGAGACGCCGCAGAAAGCGCGGCAGGTGGGCAAGGACTCCGAAGTAGGCCGAGTCTCTGTACCAGCCCTCTTCGCTCTCCGCCAAGATCTGGTTTGCTTGATCGTCATCCGCCTGGCCCGGTTCTAGTGGCGCGATCCGCGATGGCATGTGGTACCATTTGTACCACGGAAAATAAATACTGGTGGGCACCGGGTGTGATCGACATCAAGACACGTACTCCATTTCGAGCCGTCACTCCGGCCACCGCACCCGCCGTCTTCAGCACCTCGCCCGTCGCGCCCGCAACTATTTCGCCGGTCCATAATTTTAAATAGTTCCCATCAGTCGTTGAGGACGGGCTTTCGAGCCTGTGAAATAATGCCAGAAGTACATTTCGAGGTTGACACAGACGAATCCCCGGACCAACAGCCGGGAGAGAACCCGTTTAACCGCTGGCACCCAGCGCTGGAACCAGCCGTTAGCGTCGATCCAGGCGAGACGACGCGGTTAGAGTGTATGGAATGGACGGGTGGTCAGATCGGAGACAACGACAACGCGAACGACATCCGCGACGTGGATCTGAACCAGGTCCACTACCTGAGCGGCCCCGTCGAAGTCGACGGTGCGGAGCCAGGTGACCTGTTGAAAGTGACGCTACTGGATATCGGCCCGTTGAACGGTCGTAAAGAGTGGGGATTCAACGGGTTCTTTTCACAGCAAAACGGCGGCGGGTTCCTGACGGATCACTTCCCCGACGCCGCAAAGTCGATCTGGGACATCGACGGCACTTACGTGTCGTCCCGACACGTCCCGGACGTGCACTACGAAGGGAAGATCCATCCGGGCCTCATCGGTACGGCTCCCTCCGAGGATTTGCTCGAGCGGTGGACCACCCGCGAACAGGAACTCATCGATCAACACGAGGAGGATCCAGAGTCGATCCACAATCATCCGACAGGCGAGGAGGAACCGCCGGTCGCGAGCCCACCGACCGCCGACGGTGCGCAGGCCGGCGCCGCGTCCGGAGACGCGGTAGAGCGGATCGAGACCGAGGGCGCCCGGACGGTCCCGCCGCGGGAACATGGCGGCAACTGCGACATCAAAGATCTCTCACTGGGATCAACGATCTACTTCCCGGTGTTCGTCGACGGCGCGCAGTTCGGCATCGGCGATATCCACGCCTCTCAGGGCGACGGGGAGATCACGTTCTGTGGCGCGATCGAAATGGCAGGGTTCGTCGACATCAAGTTCGAACTGGTCAAGAATGGGATGGAGAAACACGGCGTCTCTCACCCCATCTTCGAACCCGGCCACCGGGGCCCGGACTTCTCCGATTACATCGTCTTCGAGGGGTACTCGGTCGACGATGACGGCGAGCAACACTACATGAACGCACACGTCGCCTACAAGCAGGCCTGCCTCGAAGCTATCGAGTACCTCTCGAAGTTCGGATACTCGCGGGAGCAGGCGACGATGATCCTCGGGACTGTACCCATGGAAGGCCGCGTGAGTGGGATTGTGGACATCCCCAACGCCTGTACGACTGTCGCTGTTCCGAAGGATGTCTTCGAGTTCGACGTCAGCCCAGACGCACTCGGCGAGTATCAGGACCGCGGCCAGGTCCCGATAACCGACGATCCGCTCGGCTAACGGCCACCACCTCTGTTTGGAACTCTTTGTCGGTCCTCTCTCTGACTCCGGATGTGCCAACCGGTACCTTTCGTCTCATATAGGGATGTTCGAAAGTCATTACAGGATCGACCGCACGACGGCGTACGGTCGTACCGGGACACAGTCACAGCAATCACTACGAGTGGGGGCTCTCCTCTTCGACAACTTCTCGAATGGCAGATGTGAGTGGAACCAACTGCTCCTCGTCGAGTGTGTCGAGGTCGGGATTCTCCCCTGTCGCGAGTTCGTTGTATCTGGCGGCCGCTACCAGGGCAACACGCATTGCGTCGTTCGTTGTAAACACCCGCTCACCGAGGATGTCATTCACCTCATCTTGGATGGCGTCCAGATCATTACGGGTGTTCAGCGACATCGACAACGAAACCTGGAACTCGTGGGAGACATCTTCGTGAAATGCCTCCGCAGCTGTTGCAATCTCGGACTCGTCGGCGGGCATAGGTACTGCAACGCAGGGTTGTGGGATAAGAGTTGATGGACGCGTCCACGCCGCGAGATGTCTTGGGTGACGGATCGAGGTACCACCGATGACCTGGGTTCCAAACTCAGTCACAAAAAACAATATCAGTATATATTTTTTGTTATCTAGTAATTTTTAAATTCGATATGCGATTTAAAATTCGATATACGATTCGAATATTCTGGAGTAGTGAGATACATGTATCTCATATAAAATAATAGTCATGCATGACTACAGTAATATTGACGTATATTTTCACACTGTATTACCGTGTAGGCCGTCGGACCCACACCAGGGCGCCAACGTTTTTCCACTAACCGCCGCAACTACTCACAGAATGGACGGCCAGCACCAGCGCATCGGCGATGTCATCGACACCATCCCGGTCGGACGCTTTCACTGGTTGGTGATGGCCACTGTCGGTGGAACTTGGGCTGCAATGGCTATCTCCGTCCTCAGCATCTCCTTTACTCTCCCGACGTTCATCGACCTCTGGGATCTCTCGGGGTTCACCGCGGGCGTCCTCGGGAGCGCGAGCTTGCTCGGGATGCTCGTGGGCAACAGCGTCGGCGGATGGTACGCCGACCGCGCAGGCCGCAAGCACACGCTGGTCATCGCCATCACGACGTTCTCGGTGTTCACCAGCCTCACTGCACTCGCGATTGGGCTGTACTCGGCTATTGTGATGCGGTTTCTGACCGGACTCGGCCTCGGGGGTGCGCTGGTCGCAGGCACGTCGTATCTCACCGAACACTTCCCATCGCACGTCCGTGGCCGGTATGTCACGTATCTCGAGGCGTGTTATTCTCTCGGCAGCTTCGTCGTGGTCGCCCTGGCCTGGGCGACCCTCTCGGCACTCCGGGCACCTGACGGCACAGTCACCGGCGTTGCCGCGTGGCGCGTCTTTTTCGCCACGGGCATCGCGCCGCTGGGCCTTGCGGTCCTCGCAGTCCGGTATCTCCCCGAATCGCCGTACTTCCTCGCCCGGCAGGGACACACTGAACGAGCAACCACGCAGCTCAAAGCCATCGCCGCACGCAACAGTGTCGAACTGCCCGCGATCTCGGGACCATGGCGGGTGACCGATCCGGATGAGATGGGCTACCGGCGTCTGTTCGGGCCCGAGTTGCTCGCGACGACAGCGCTGGTTGCGAGCCTCTGGTTCGTCGTGAATCTCGCATTCTATGGGATTTACACCTGGCTCCCTGACACAGTCGGGGCGGCTGGCTACGCCCAGAACCTGTATCGGTTCCTGTTTGTCGTCACGATTTTTCAACTGATCGGGCAACTCAGCGGGGCGTACCTCATCGAAGGTATCGGCCGCAAGTGGACTCTCGGTGGATTCACCGCCCTCGGTGGGGTCGGGACCTTCCTGTTTGCCGCCGGCATTCCCGGGGCCGGAGTAGATATCGGAGCCAACCGGTCGACGGTGTTTCTACTTGGCCTGTTCGTGATGGGATTTGCGTTACTCGGAGCCTGGGCGGTGTTGTACGCCTACACCTCCGAGGTGTTTCCCACCGAAGTGCGCTCAACCGGATTGGGATTCACCGGCTCGATTGGAAAGACTGCGGCAGTCGCCGGCCCCGTGTTCTTCGGGACGCTCGCGCAGTTTGGATATTTTATTGCGCTCGCGCCGGTGGCGGTGTCGCTGTTCCTGGCTGGGGGAGCACTACTCGTGTGGGGGACTGAGACCAAAGGCCAAACACTGCTGTAGCCTTTCAGGAGTCTCGCTGCATGGGTGGGGGCGGATTCGAACCGTGTGCGAGACGTGCTCGCTGCGCTGCGCTCGTCTCGCTGGCTGTCCGCTCGCTCCGCTCGCGGACACGCCGGCTTCCGAGCCTGAGGTATCGGGTAGCGTTCGTCGCGTGCTTGACCCGCGGGCACACTCAACCAACCATGACTGTGAGCATCGGCGAAGCTGTCGAAGCGTACCTGCAAGAACGACGGTCCGAGCTGTCAGATAGTCTAACCGCTGGACAACGCGGAGATTACGTGATTTCTTTGAAACACTGTAACGGAATTCCGGCGAGTCCACTTTTGCTTATTCGCAATTTTCGGGCTTTTTAGGCCTTCTAACGGCGTCTGAAGATCCAGCAGATCCTCGATCATCGACGACATCCGCTCGTGTTGCTGCTGGACCGTCCGGAGGTCGGCCTCGTCGCCGGTCTCGATCGCCCGTTTCAGCCGACCCATCGCCACGTTCAACGGGTTCCGGAGTTCGTGGCTGACGATACTGACAAACCGTTCCAAGCGCTCGTTCTGCCGGTTTAATGCTTGTTCACGGTCTGCACGGGAAACCGCCGCTTCCGTATTAGCCGCCAGCACCCGCGCCAGCGAGATATCCGTCGAATCGAACACCTCGGCCTCGGTTGACCCGATGTTCATAATCCCGTAGTCTCCCAGCGGGAGGATGATCTCACTTCGGATCGGTGTCTCAGAATTTGCCCGCTCTGGCTCTGCCGAGACATCATTAAGTACGCGGGAATCCTGCGATTGAAACACGTCCCACGAGAGGCTTTCTCCTGGTCGAAAAACCGGAATCTCACCGAGCAGGTCAGCCGCGCTGTCACTCCACGCCGTTGGAGACAGCACGTTCTCGTCGGT
>CAZUVE010000022.1:0-28209 GCA_964623735.1 uncultured Halobacteriales archaeon
ACCGCCGGGGACGAGGAACGGACCACCGCCGAGGTGTCGAAACACGCTTACTGCGAGCAGTGCCGGTACTTCTCTGCGCCGCCCGGGGTCTCGTGTTCCCACGAGGGGACGGACATCCTCTCGTTCCCGGACACGGAGACCGTCCGAGTCGCAGACTGCCCGGTCGTCGAGGAACGAAAGACCCTCGAAGAGCCGGACGGGGAGTAGCGCCGCCGACCGGCGCCCGTGGGGCCAGGGTGTTCCGACCCCCGAGGAGGGACAGCACCCTCTAGTCTCTTTACGGTCGGAGCCGTACTGTTGTCCATGCAGTTTTGCGACGACTGCGGCTCCATGATGCACGCCGACGGCGACGAGATGGTCTGCTCGTCCTGCGGGGCCCGCGTCCGCAAGGACGAGGACCGCGCCGCCGAGTTCGTCAGCACGGAGGAACAGTCCGGCGAGGGGGTCATCGAGACCGAGGAGGGGGCGAACTTCGAGGGGAAGCCGACGGCCGACAACGTGACCTGCGACGAGTGCGGTCACGGGGAGGCGTGGTACACGATCAAGCAGACCGCCTCGGCCGACGAACCGCCGACGCGCTTTTTCAAGTGCCAAGAGTGCGGGTACCGGTGGCGGGAGTACAGCTGACACTGCCGGCCGTGGGCCCGTGAGCGACTCCGACACTGCGGGAGGTCGACCAGCTTCACGCAGTCACGGCCGACAGTGCGACCCGCGGTTGCGTCCGGCGGATCACTCGGAGTCGTCTTCGGAGGCTTTCCCGCTCAGGGCTGCGAGCCACTGCTCCCGGACCGTCAGGGTGAATCTCCGTCGGTTACGCAACAGGGTCGGCTTCGTGGTATCGTCCATACTCCCACCACGTTCCGGCAAAAAATAAACGGGTATCAGCGTTTTCAGCCAGAGAAAAAGCCCCGCGGGACGCTCCCGGAACTGGGCACTCGCGGTTCGTCGGCGGACTCCCGGTCCGGGTGCCCGGCGTACCAGCCGGGCTCCGGGACGGTCGCCGTCCCCACGGACTCGACAGTCTGGACGAACTCGACGGTCGCGCCGGCGTCCTCGTCCCGGTACTCGACTGAGAGCGACTCGACCACCCCGTCGGGACGGACCGCGGCTGTCGCGTTGTACCCGGAGACGTTCGCCTCGAGCCGTCGGGGTGTCCCGGTCGCACGGATCCGGACACCCCCGCCCGCCCGCTGCTCGACGTTCGCCTCGGTTGTCGCCAGAAACCGCAGGAGGTTCCAGCGGGATTCGCCGACGTACAGTGGGACGTTGCTCGCCCCGCCGACGGCTGCGGAGTCGTAGCGGACGCCGCGTTCGTCCTCGATCCGGACGTACGTCCGTTCGCCGTCGGCGTACAGTTCGGCCGCCGTCTCGCGTTCCGTCTGGGTCCTGCCGACGGTCCGCCGTTCGAACCGGAACACCGAGGTGTTCTCGACGTGGAGCCGTGTTTCGACCACCGACCCACGTTCGTAGGACGTGCCGTTCTCCGGACCCGTGTAGCGAACCCGCATCGCGAACGGAGTCATCCGGAGCCGCGCCGCGTGCGCGGCCGACAGTTCGCTGACGTCCACTGTGCCGTTCGCGCTGACGCCCGGCGGGAGCGGTTCCCCGGCTGCCCTCCCGGTCGGGGTGTCGCCGGGTCCGCCTGCACTCGCTTCCGGGCCGGCACTGCTGTCCGGCGCGAGGCCCGCCGGTCCAGTGCCGGCCATCAACAGGACGGCGGCCAGCGCGAGGAGTGTCACCGCGGCCGCCGCCACGAGCCGGGACGACGGGAGGCGGCCGGGGACGGCCCCGTTCGCCGGGCGTTCGGTCTCGGCGTAGTACAGCGACCGTCCGAAGTGTCGCCGGTAGACGGTCTCGGCGTCCTCCCGGTCGAGCCCGTACAGCAGGAGTTCGCGCACGTCGGCCGCGTCCCGGACCGCCACGCCGGCAGACTCCGCGGCCGCGCGCAGTCCGGCCGGGGGGTCGGGTGCGACCACCTCGTCTGCCGCCCCCTCGATCCGGCCCGTGGAGGGGTCGAGGGTGACGCGGGTGCCCTCGTCGAGCACGAGGTCCGCGCCGCGGCGGTCGACGGTCCGCCCCCGCGCACGCAAGAGGTCGGCGAGCAACGCGGCGCGCTCGGTCGGCCGGAGACGGGCGAACTCCGCGGCGAACCGCTCGGGGGGAACAGTCGACATCTCCCGTGGGACTGTGCTCCGAGACGTGGCGGGTTCACTCCGTGACCGAGCGTTCACGGTGCCTGCGGCCGACGGACGCCTCGGGCGCGGAGTGGTACAGGGCTTCGCCGGTTCCGGGATCGAAGACGTGCAGCCGTTCGGGGTCGTAGGCCAGTTCGACAGTGTCGCCGTGCTGGATCCCGCTCCGGGGGGAGGAGTGGATCTTGAGAGTGTCCCTGCCGACCGCACACTCGAGCAGGAGGCTGTCCCCCAGGGGTTCGGTCACGCGGACGGCCGCCTCGATGGCGCCGGAGAACTCCGTTCCGGCCTCGTCGGCGATGTACAGGTCCTCGGGACGCACGCCGAGCAGGACGTCCGAGCCGCGTTTCGGGTTCAGTTCGTCGGCCGATCCGAGCGGGAGCCGGAACTCCGGGTGTGCGAGCGCGTACCCGTTCCCCTCGCGCTCGACAGTCGCGGTCATCATGTTCATCGCCGGGTCGCCGATGAACTCCGCGACGAACCGGTTCTCGGGGTAGTCGTACAGCCGCTGTGGCGGGTCGACCTGCTGGATCTCTCCGTCGTTCATGACGACGACGCGCTCGCCGAGCGTCATCGCCTCGGTCTGGTCGTGGGTGACGTAGATGGTCGTCGTCCTGAGTTCGTTGTGGAGCTTCGACAGTTCCGCGCGCATCTGGATGCGGAGCTTCGCGTCCAGGTTCGAGAGGGGTTCGTCCATCAGGAAGACATCGGGATTCCTGACGATGGCCCGCCCGAGCGCGACGCGCTGGCGCTCGCCGCCGGACATCGCTTGCGGCTTCCTGTCCAGCAGGTCGGTGATGTCCAGTATCTCCGAGGCCTCCTCGACGCGGTCGTCGATCTCCTCGTCTGTGAAGTCGCCCGTCGACTTCATCCCGAAGGTGATGTTGCGCCGCCCGGTCATGTGCGGGTACAGCGCGTAGTTCTGGAAGACCATGGCGACGTTCCGGTCTTTCGGCTCGACCCCGATCACGTCCCGGCCGTCCATGACGATCTGGCCGTCAGTGGTCGTCTCGAGGCCGGCGATCAGGCGCAACGTGGTACTCTTCCCGCAGCCGGAGGGACCGACGATGACGACGAACTCCCCGTCGTCGATCTCCAGATCCAGTCCGTTGACTGCGACGACGTCTTCGAACTCCTTGCGGAGGTTCCGTAGTTCGACGGTTGTCATGCTATTTCTCCTGGATTGTGAACGTCTCTAGTAGCGGTTTGCGGAATACGATCAATAACACTAACGGTGGCAACAGCGTCAGCATCGATCCGGACATCACCAGCGCCCACGCCACGTCACCCGACCGGACGTCACCTTCCAGCAGGCTGAGTCCGACCTGTGCGACCTGATTGGCCTCGGAGTCGATGATGACCAGCGGCCAGAGGAACTGGTTCCACGCGAAAATGAACATGATTATGGCGACGCCCACGAGGATGCCGCGGGACATCGGGGCCAGCACGTAGACGAGGAACTTCAGCGGGCCGACGCCGTCGAGTTTCGCGTTCTCGACGATCGACGAGGAGATCGACAGGAAGTGCTGACGCAGGATGAATACCGTCGTGGCACTGGCGAGGTAGGGAATGGTGATCGCGGCCAGGGTGTTGCCCCACCCGAGGTCGTTGACGAGTTCGAAGAGCGGAACGAACCGGACCGGGACGGGCAACATCAGCGTGAACAGGATGAACAGGAAGACCAGGTCCTTGTACGGCACACGGTAGTAGACGACCGCCATCGCCGCCAGGAGCGACAGGGTCAGTTTCCCGATCACGATGACGACCGACATCAGAAACGAGTTCCACAGGAACCGCCCGAAGCCGAAGTCGACCATCACGGTGCGGTAGTTCTCGGCCGCGTGGCCGCCGGGGAGGAGATCGCTCAGGCTCGTGACGATACCCTGTGGCTGCGTGCTGACGATTGCGGCAACCACGATCGGGAACACGATGAGGAACACCCCCAGTCCGAGCAGAACGTGTAGCCCGACCTGTTCGAGGGAGAACTCCTCGCCAGTGAACGTGCGCATGCGTCGCTTCGTGGCCCGGAACCACCGTCTCGGATACTGCACGATCTCCAACATCTATCCACCGTAGTGTGAGTACTCGTCGGTCACCCGGAACTGGACGTACATCAGGAGGCCCACGACGACGAACAGGACGACGGACTTGGCGGAGGCGAGCCCGAAGTTGAAAAACGAGAACCCCTCCTGGTAGAGATCGAAAATCAGGATGTTCGTCGCGCTCGACGGGCCGCCGTCGGTCATCAGGTCGATGAATGCGAACGTGTGGAAGAACGCGTAGATCGTGTTGATGATCACGAGGAAAAACAGCGTCGGCGTCATGATCGGGACGTACACCCACACCAGTCGGCGGAGCCGACTCACCCCGTCGAGTTCGGCAGTCTCGGTGAGTGCGCTGGGGATGTTGTTCATCGAGGCGATCATGAAGATCACGTTGTAGCCGACCTGCTTCCAGATCGCCGCTACTGTCACCACGATGAACGCCTGGAGGCCGTTGCTGAACCAGTCGAGATCGATCCCGAGCGCCTCGATCGGTGCTGTCAGGACTCCGAGCGTCGGGTGGACGAGGAACGTGAACACGAGCGCAGCGACCGCCGGCGGCAGCGCGTACGGCCAGATCGCCGAGACCAGATAGACACTCTCGCCCCAGTTCACCTCGTGGATGAGAAACGTGACGTACAGCGAGAACACCATGACGCCGACGATGACGAGAACCGCAAAGACCACGGTGACGAGGATGCTGTAGTGGTACTCCGAGGACGTCACCAGTCCGATGTAGTTCTCCAGAGCCAGGAACTCGTCCGGACGACCGAACGTCGACCTGAAGAAACTCGTCCGGACGGCCAGCACCGCCGGGTAGTACAGGAATACGACCGAGACGACGATCGTGGGAACGAGTAACAGTGCCGCGTGCAGTCGGCTTTCGAAGACTTCCCGTGAGGACATGCGTGGTTCGAGGTGGACCGTCGATGTGGTGTGGCGGTGTCCGGTTTCGGTTCCCCCGGCTGGATCAGTAGCTCTCCAGCGCTTCCTCGACCTGTGTTTTCATGTCTTCGATCTGTGCCTCGATATCGTCGGCGTTGATGATGTCGACGGACTTGTTCTGGACCGTCGTCTGGACCTGTCGAGCCGGGCCCAGCAGGATCCGCTTTGTCGCAGGATTGTCGGTGTCTGACGCCTGGAGCTGTTCGATGGCCGTCTCGAACATCTGGTTCTCCTCGTAGAAACCCTCCGAGCGCAACTGTTCGAGCGCGTTCTTGTTGTTCGGGTAGTAGCCGGTCCCCTGGTGCCAATCGATCTGTGTCTCCGGGCGGGCGATGAACTGGAGTAGCTGGCCGATCTGGCTGTACCGGTCGTCGGACAGCCCCGAGGGCACGTAGAAGGAGGCTCCCCCGATGACCGGACCGACCCGGGTTTCGCTGATGCTCGGGTAGGGCGCGTTGTCGACGGTGAAATCCTCGGCCGCGTTCTGGGCGCCCGTGACGAAGGCCGTACTCGTCAGCAACATCGCTGACTTCTGTTCGGTGAAAATCGAGGTGGCCTCGCCCCAGGCTTCGATGCCCGGGTTCGTGTACAACCCGTCGTCGGCCATCCCCTTCCACCACTCGTAGAGTTCGGTGATGGCGTCGGGCGTCCGGAGCGTCGACGGCGAGCCGGCGTGGCCGTTCTCGGCGTCGGTCATGAGTTCGCCCTCGAAGGAGTACCAGTGCTCGACGAACCACACGTGGTTGGGCCAGGTGATGCCAAAGTCGACGTCGGTCTCCGCGACAATCTGCTCGGAGGCCGACCGGACATCGGCAATCGTCGTCGGCGGGTCGTCCGGGTCCAGCCCCGCCTCCTCGAACTTGTCACGGTTGTAGTACATGATGGCGTTCGAGTTGTTGAACGGGAGCGACGCGAGCGACCCGTCGATCACGAAGAAGTCGGAGACGTTCGCGAGAAACGCGTCGGTGTCGAAGTCGTCGGGCATGATCTCCTCGACCGGCTGAATCTGTCCCGTGTCGAGGACCTGCTTCGCGAACAGACTGTCGACCTGTGCCATGTCCGGCACGTTTCCGGACTCGAACGCCGCCAGGAGGTTCGTCAGGACGTTCTCGTAGCTGTCCTGGAACTCCATGTTGACCGCGGTCCCGGACTCGTTCTCGAAGTCCGTTGCGATCTGGTCCAGGGTCTCGCCCAGTTCCCCGCCCATGGCGTGCCAGCCTGTCAGGTCCTCGGACACGGGGGACACCCCGCTATCGCCGCCGTCGCCGCCGTCGCCGCCGTCGCCGCCGCTACAGCCTGCAAGTCCGACTGTCCCCGCCGCCAGTGTTGCGCCCGCTCCCTTGAGAACTGTCCGACGCGATGCGCTGTCGCCCTCCTGCTTGGACATGTATACACCAGATGTAGTGGAAGTATATATTATTTTCTAATATTCTTTATATATCTATATACCAAGAGGTGTGCCGCCGTTCCCGTCTATACGGAATGCTGCAGGTCGGTGCCGGATCGACCGCACGCCGTCGTGTGGTTGTGCTGTACACGGGGACGGCAACCCGTACACGGCCGCGGACGGATGTCCCGGCGGCCCGCCACACGGGCGAGGGGCCCCGAGGAGTCGAAATGGTTATCCTGGTCGTCGCAGAATCGGTAATACTTCGATGGACGCGACCGCGGCGAGTGTTGTCACATGCGAGTGATCTGTCACAGAGGGTGTCCGACCCACGGCCCGGAGAACACGGTCGAGGCAGTCCGACAGGCGGCCGGCCACGTCGACATGGTCGAGATAGACGTCCAGCGGTGCGGGTCCGGCGAGATCGTCGTCTTCCACGACACCACGCTCAACCGGCTCACCGGGGAGCGCGGTGCCGTCGCGACCACGCCCTTGGAGACTCTCCGGACGCTCACGGTCGGGGACTCGGAGGCAGGGATCCCGCTTTTCTCGTCGTTCCTGGAGGCGGTGCCGGCCGACCTGGGTATCGACGTCGAACTCAAACACGCCGGGATGGCGGCGGATCTGCTCGAGATCGCCTCCGGCGCGGACAACGAACTCCTGTTCTCGTCGTTCGTCCCGCAGGCGACGGCGGCTCTGGCCGGGTCGGGATTCCCGCTGGGACACCTCTTCTACGAGGGCTGGGACGCGGAACTCGACGCGGCACGGTCGCTGGGCTGTGAGTCCGTCCACCCCTCGGCCGACCTCGTCGACGCGGACCGCGTTGCACGCGCCCACGAGCGGGAGTTCGCGGTCGTCCCGTGGGACGTGACGGCCCACGAGACGGTCGATCGCTTCCGGGAGTTCGGCGTCGACGGCGTCATCGTCGACGACTGGTGTCTCGGCGAGTGGGGGTAACTGCCGACACCGCGGGCCGCGCCCTCCGCCCAACGACAGCCGTGGACTCGTCCGGCGCGGGTCGGACGCGAGGCTTTTGTCCGTCGACGTCCAACCGGACGGTGTGTCCACAGACCTCGAAGCCGGCAGTGCGGAAGCCGCGCGGCCCGTGGAGGTCCATCCGGGCAGGGAGGTCGTCGTGGACTTCGATCCCGGGTTGACCTTCGAGTGTGTCGACGGCTGCACGTGGTGCTGTCACCACGGCGTCATGCTCTACGAGCCCGACTTCCTGCGGCTGGCCGGGTGTGCCTCGCTCTCTGACGCGACAACCGAGGTCCGCGGCGAGGACTTCGTGCGCCGCGAGTCGAAAGAGCGCGAGGAGCACGTCGACGACGGGCAGGCCTGTTTTTTCCTCCGCGACGACGGCCTGTGTGCCCTGCACGCCGAGCACGACTGGAAGCCCGCGCGGTGTTCGGTGTTCCCGCTCGAGGTGACCGTCGAGGACAGCGACCTGACCGCCCGCGAGGGCGGGGACATCCACGTCTCCGTCCGCGAGGAGGCACACCAGCACTGTGACGGGCTGAACGTCAGCGAGCGGCGCGTGATCGATCACCTCGACGCCTTCCTCCCGGAAGTCCTGTGGGACCTGGACGACCCGGAGACCCGCAGAGAACTCTAGACGACCAGCAGCCAGGCGGCGAGGACAGCGACCCCGCCGAGCAGCGTACTCGCGACGGCGTGGATCCGCAGGCGGTCGAGCAGGCCGTGGGACCGCTCGGAGACAGAACACACCTCGTCGACCTCGCCGCCGACCTCACACGAGGGCAGGAAGTCCATCGCGACGTGGAGGAACACTCCGGCGGCGAACCCGAAGACGGCGGCGTTCAGGGCGGGCAGGCTCGGCACCGACAGCAACGCCACAGGGATGGCGGTGACGCCGACCGCTGCCGCCGGCAACAGCAGCGCCGAGACGGGTTTGCCGGCCTCCCGGAGGCGGTGGGCGGCGGCGTAGCCCGCGGGGCCCTTGTGAGAGACGATCGCCAGCCCGAGCAGGAGGCTCAGCGCCGGCATCGACGTGTAGATCAGGCCGATGATGAGCCCCGCAGAGAGCGCGTGGGCGGTTATCTGTGCGGCAGTCAGGTCGAGCCCCAGGTCGACGTGAGAGAGGCGGTGGCCGGCGACGTGGGCGCCGTAGCCGATCAGGAGGCCCGCGGCGACGCCGAAGCCCCCGACGTGTGCCTCCAGACCGATCGCCTGCGGGAGCAGGAAGACGGTCGAACTCGTGACCATCGCGCCGCTGGCCAGCCCGTAGCCCCACACGAGCCGCCGCGGGTAGGAACTCGCAGCGACTCGGCCGAGCGCGGCCCCCGCCGTCATGGCCGCGAACGCGACCCACGAGACCGCGAGCACCTTCACCAGGCCCTGGACGGCCGCAATCACCGAGAGACCGACCAGCGCGGCCGTCCCCGCAATCCCGACCGGCGAGACCCTCCGCACCGTCTGATTGACTCTGGCGACGGCGTTGATACCCATTGTTATTAATCTAAATACGTGAATTAATAAAACTGCCGGTCCAGCGGGTCGTTGCGCGCCAGGCCCGGCCTCCGCGAACCGGCGGCCCACGGCAGCCCCGACTGCGGCCCGCGCCCGTGATAGTCGCTGTCCGTCCGTCCGCCCGGAACGCGACCGAACAGTACCCCACTCGTTTGGAAACCGGCTTAAGCCGTCAGACCCATAATATACAGTATGACGGGACTCGCCCAGTCGGAGGTGACTGTCGTCGGTGGTGGCTTCGGCGGGCTCTCGACGGCGTGTTATCTCGCCGACGCCGGCGCCGACGTGCGCGTGTTGGAAAAGAACGAACAGTTGGGCGGGCGTGCCAGCCGCCTCCACGCCGAGGGTTTCCGGTTCGACATGGGACCCTCCTGGTACATGATGCCCGACGTCTTCGAGCGGTTCTTCGGTCACTTCGGCCGCCAGCCCAGCGACTACTACGAGCTCGAACAGCTCGACCCCCACTACCGGATCTTCTTCAAGGACGGTGACCGGTGTGACGCCCGGGGTGACCCCGAGTATATGCGCGACCTGTTCGAGTCCTACGAGGACGGCGCGGGGGAGGCCTTCGATGAGTACCTCGCCACGAGCGAGCGCCACTACGAGACGGCCATGGAGCACTTCGTCTACGAGGACCGCTCCCGGCTGCGGGACTTCGTCGACACCGACGTGGTGCGGGCCACGCCGGTCGGACTGACGCTCCTGCGTTCGATGCAGAGCCACGTCGACAAGTACTTCGACAACCCCAAGCTCAAGCAGATAATGCAGTACACGCTGGTTTTTCTCGGCGGCGCGCCACAGAACACGCCGGCGCTGTACAACATCATGAGTCACGTCGACTTCAACCTCGGCGTCTACTACCCCGACGGCGGCATGGGCAAGGTCGTCGACGGCGTGGTCGACATGGGCCGGGAGCTGGGTGTCACATACGAGACGGGCCGCGAGGTAGCGGAGATCACGCGCCGGCGCGACGGCTTCCTCGTCGAGACGGCCGACCGGACCTACGAGCCCGACTCGGTGGTGTGTAACGCCGACTACGCCCACGTCGAGCAGGACCTCCTCCCCGAGCACGAACGACAGTACGACGACGACTACTGGGAGGGGCGCACCTACGCTCCCTCTGCGTTCCTCATCTACCTGGGTGTCGAGGGAGACGTCGATCCGCTGGCCCACCACACGCTCGTGTTCCCCGAGGACTGGGACAGACACTTCGAGCAGATCTTCGACGACCCGTCCTGGCCCGACGAACCGGCGTACTACATCTGTGTCCCGTCACAGACCGACGACTCCGTGGCGCCGGCGGGCCACAGCAACCTGTTCGTGCTCGTCCCCGTCGCGCCGGGGCTCCACGACGGCGACTCGATCCGCGAGACGTACCGCGACCGCATCGTCGCCGACATCGCCGAGCACACCGGGGTCGACCTCCGCGACCGCATCGTTGTCGAGGAACAGTTCAGCGTCTCGGACTTCGGCGACCGGTACAACGCGACCGAGGGGACGGCGCTGGGCCTCGCACACACGCTCCGGCAGACGTCGCTGCTGCGTCCCGGCAACCGGTCGTCGGCGGTCGACGGTCTCTACTTCACGGGTTCGTTCACCACGCCCGGCGTCGGCGTCCCGATGTGTCTCATCAGCGGCGAACACACCGCGAACGCGCTTGTAGAGGACCAGGGGCAATCATGATTGCGAGAGCGCCGGGGCGGAACTGATCGCATGGCGGGCGTCACCGACAGGCTCACAGCGCTCGCTCCCTCCGAGCAGTCGCTCGCGGGCTACCTGTTCTGGATGTCCCGCCCCCGCTTCTGGCTGTACCTCGCCGGCCCGGTGATCGTCGGCGTCGTCTACGCGGCCGGGACTCCCGAGCAGTTTTTCTCCCTGCCCGCGGTGCTGTCGTTCCTGTACTTTCTGGTCCCCGCAAACATCTTCCTGTACGGCGTCAACGACATCTACGACGCCGACGTCGACGCGCACAACCCCAAGAAAGACGAGGAGGGCCGGGAGGTCCGATACCAGGGTGACGCCGTCGTGGTGATGTTCGTCTACCTCGCGACGGCGACGGGGATTTTCCTCGTGCCCTTCCTCCCGCCGGAGGGGATATACGCGCTCGTGGGCTTCTACGCGCTCGGTACGCAGTACAGCGCGCCGCCGTTGCGCCTGAAGACGATCCCGTTTCTGGACTCGCTGTCGAACGGACTGTACGTCCTGCCCGGTGTCGTGGCCTACGCCGCCGTCGCGGGCCAGTTGCCGCCGCGTCTCGCCATCGCCGGCGGGTGGCTGTGGACGATGGCGATGCACACCTTCTCCGCGGTCCCGGACATCGAACCGGACCGTGCGGCCGGGATCCGGACGACAGCGACGGTTCTGGGCGAGCGCGGTGCGCTGGCCTACTGTGCGGGGTGCTGGTTCCTGTCTGCTGCCGTGATGGGAGTGCTCCATCCCTTCCTCGGGGCGGTCTTCGCCGGGTACCCGCTGTTTGTCGGGGGTATCCGTGCCGCCGACGTCGACATCGACCGGGCCTACTGGTGGTTCCCACTCGTCAACACGCTCGCCGGGATGGTGCTCACGATGGGCGGCATCTGGGTGATACTGTATGGCTGAACTGGCAGCCCTCTCTCACACACCGGAGCCGGCGGCGAAGCGACCGACTACGGTGCTGGAACGGCCATCCACTCGGCCCGGGAAGCACCCGCCTGCTCGGTCCGCTCGAACGGCGACCGCAGGGAGCCGCGAGAGCCCCGGAGAATCGAGCGACCGGGGGCTTTACGATCCCGTCCGACCGGTCCGAAAGCCCAATCGGAGAGAGTGGACGTGAACAGAGAGGCGTTCGAACGGGAGTTCGACGCGTTCGTCACGCGCAACCGCTTTACAATCGCGGTCGTGTTCCCGCTGGTCGGCGCGGTCCTGCTGGTCGCCAGCGCACAGGGTCTCCTGCCCGCGGTGCTGGCGTTCAACCCGTATCTCGTGCTCGCGGGCGTACTGGTGATGCGCCTTCCTCTCGTCGCAGGCCTGTTCCCGCTTGTCGACCGGCGTGGCGCGGTCCTCCTGCTCGCTCTCGCGGGCTACGCGTACGGCGTCGAGTTCGTCGGCGCGACCACGGGACTTCCCTACGGCGAGTTCGCCTACGAGATTCCGCTGGGTCCGATGGTGTTCGACACCATCCCCCTCGGGCTCCCCGTCTTCTTTATGCCGCTGGTGCTGAACGCGTACCTGCTCTGCCTGCTCTTGCTCGGCAGACGGGCCCGCTCGGCGCTCGTCCGCGTTCCGGCCGTGATCGGTGCCGTCGTGGCCGTCGACCTGGTGCTCGATCCCGCCGCGGTGGCGCTGGGGTTCTGGGTCTACGAGTCGGGGAGCTACTACGGTGTCCCGTGGCTGAACTTCGCCGGGTGGATGCTGAGCGCGACGGTCGCAACCGTCCTCGTCGACGCCGCCTTCGACCGTCCCGCGCTTCTCGACCGGGTGCGGTCGTGCCCGTTCGTCCTCGACGATCTGGTGAGTTTCGTGTTGCTCTGGGGTGCGGTCAACGCCTTCTACCGGGCCTGGATTCCAGTCGCCGTCGCCGGAGTGTTCGCCGCCGGCCTCCTGCGGCTGGACCGCTTCGACTTCGCCGTCTTCCGGCGCGTCCGCGGCCGTCACTCCGGATAACACACAGAACCAGTACCAGACACCGGGCGGGCACTCACTCGGGCCGTGGAACGGACGCGGGTTCGTCCGCGTCGGGACCCACCGCGTCTGCCTCGGGGACCGGACTCACGCGGCGGAACACGGTCACTGGGTCTTCGAAGCGCCGCCAGTTCCACCACGTCCGGGCGACGACCCACAGTTTGCGAGGCGTCGACAGCGTCGGCCGCGCCGAGAGGACGTCGTAGTCGCGGTTCCTGATGAGGCGGTGGTGCTCGGCGTACAGCGTCGCGGCGAGCAACACGGGGAACTGACAGTCCTCCGGGAGGCACTCGATGCCGGCCACGCCGGTCCGGTAGCGCTCCTCGGCGCGCAGCAGTTCGGTTCTGACGGCGCGCCGGAAGCCCGGGGTGACGTCGACCTCGCGGAGTTGGTCGACCGTGACGTCGTTGGCGCGGAGAGTCTCCATGGGAAGGTACACGCGGTCCAGATCGCGGATATCCTCGCGGACGTCCCGGACGAAGTTCGTCAGCTGGAACGCCTCGCCGAGGGCGCCGGCGCGGGGACGCGCAGTCTCCGGGTTCTCGGGTGCCATCAGCGTCATCATCATGTGGCCGACTGCGGCTGCGGACCCGCGCATGTACTCCTTGAGGGCGCTGTAGGTCTCGTAGCGGTCCGTGTCGATGTCCGCGATCATCGCGTCGATGAAGGAGTCGATCTCCTCGTCGGCGATGCCGTGACCGCGCCGGATCTCGTCGAAGGCGTCGACGACCGGTTCCTCTGCCTCGGCGTTGCCGAGCGCGGCCTCGCGGATGTCTTCTAGACGGCGGCGCTGCTCGTCGGGCGACATGTCGTGGTCCCCGTCGACGACTTCGTCGGCCACACGGAAGAAGCCATAGAGGACGTACGTCGGAGTTCTGATCCGGGCGGGAAGCAGGCGGGTCGCGTAGTAGAACGTCTCACCGGTTTCCTTGTGAATCGTCTTCCCGCGCTCGAGCTGGGACGTCTTCACAATCGTACTATAGGCTCCACGCCTGTGTAAGTTGGGTGCCTAATGGTTTGGGCACCGCCACGGTGATCGGGAGAAGGCGCCTGGTTCCCCCGGAAGTCGGGGCCGACGCGGTTTCGACCGCCGGGGACCAGCTGTCGGACACGGTCGGGACAAACAGACGGGACACGAGCGAGTGTGGCCCCGCCGTCAGGTGATCGTAACGGTTATCGCTCCCCTCGTGCAACGTTCACACATGCCGAGAACAGAACTGGCAACCGCGGGCGACCTGCTCGCGTCGGCCGCCGAGGACGCCGGCCCCGACGCGCGGGAGACGCTGACCGACATCGCGGACCAGCTCCGCCGGCTGGCTGACGCCGATCGCGGCCCCGACCACGGCCGGCTCGCGCGCATCGAGGCGAAACTCGACACCGTCCAGACCTCCGAGAGCGACGAGGTCGCCGTCGCAATCGACGAAGCCCTCGACGAGATCCACGCCTACCGGGAGACCGTCGAGGGCGTCTGACAGGGTCAGTTGTGAGCCACTTCCGGATCGACCGTACGCCGTCGTGCGGTCGGACCGGTGAACCGTTACAACCGACCCCGTGATACGGACTCCTCGGGTGGCCGCGACACGGACCCACAGCGGTTCTCGAGCCCGTTCCCGTCGGCTCCGCGAGGGGCACTACCCGTCGCCACCGTGGGTCTCCCGGAGTTCGACCTTCCGGACCTTGCCCGTGGCTGTCTCGGGGAGGTCCCCGACGAACTCGACCCTCGTGGGGGTCTTGAAACTCGCGAGGCTCTCGTTCGCGAACGACAGCACGTCGTCCTCGGAGAGGGTCGGATCGGCCGGGACGACCACCGCCTTGGGGGTCTCGCCCCACTCCTCGTGGGGGACGCCGATGACCGCCACCTTCTCGATCCCGGGGTGGCCGTAGAGGGCGTCCTCGACCTCGACGCTGGAGATGTTCTCGCCGCCGGAGATGATGATGTCTTTCTTGCGGTCCTTTATCGAGAGCATCCCGTGCTCGTCCCAGGTAGCGATGTCGCCGGTGTGGAACCACCCCTCGGCGCGGTCGGTGAAGGCCAGTTCGGTCTTCTCGGGTTTGTTCCAGTAGCGGTCCATCACCTGGTTGCCCCGGACGACGACCTCCCCCATCGTCTCGTCGTCGCGGGGGACGTCCGCGCCGTCCTCGTCGACGACGCGGAGACGGGTTCCGAGCATCGCCGCGCCCTGGCGGGTCTTGACCGCGAACCGCCCCTCGCTTGCGATCCGGCGCGGCGAGTTGCTCGTGGTGATCAGCGGTCCCGTCTCGGTCAGCCCGTAGACGTGGAGGATCCGCCAGCCGAGTTCGTCCTCGACGGTCCGGATTGTCGCCTCCGGCGGGGGGCTCGCGGCTGTCGCGATCCGCACGTCGGCGTCGCCGCTCGCGGGCCGGTCGGAGGACTGCGACTCCTCGACGAGCCTGTTCAGGACCGTCGGCGCGCCACACAGGTACGAGACGTCGCGTTCGCGGATCCGCTCCATCGCTCCCGCGGCCTCGAAGGTCCGCTGGCAGACGTGTGTCCCCCCGATGCCCGTGATCACGTAGGGGTAGCCCCAGCCGTTGACGTGGAACATCGGGAGCGTCCACAGGTAGGTGTCGTCGTCGCTGATCTCGGTGTGGTGGGCGGTGATCAGCGCGTGCCAGTGCTCGGTCCGGTGGGTGCGCACGACGCCCTTCGGCTCGCCGGTCGTCCCCGAGGTGTAGTTGATCGTCGCGGCCTCGTCCTCGGAGATCTCGGGTCGCTCCGGCGGATCGGGCGGCGCGCCCGCGACGAGGGTCTCGTAGTCGCGCCACTCGCCCGCCACGGAGTCTGCGCCGTGGGCGACGAACTCGCCGGTCGGGACGTCGCCCCGGATCGCCTCGATTCTCCCGGCGTACTCCTCGTCGGCGACGACGGCGGCCGCCCCGCAGTCCTCGAGGATGTACCCGTAGTCGTCGGCGATCAGCCGGTAGTTCATCGGGACCGAGACCATGCCGACCTGGTTGACCGCGAACAGCGTCTCGAGGAACCAGTGGGTGTTCGGCGCCAGCAGCGCCACCCGGTCGCCCCGTTCCAGCCCGATCCCGCGCAGCGCGTTCGAGAGGCGGTGCACGCGCTCGCCGAACTCGTCGTACGTGTACTCGGTGCCGTCGTGGGCCACCACGCCGACGGCGTCGCCGTATGTATCCAGCGCGCGGTCGAGGAAGTCCGTCGTCAGCATCGGCTGTTTCATGACAGGGCGGTTTCAGACCATCGCGTCTTAGTCGTTACGCACGACAGGACCGGCCAGCGACTGCCGGACGGCGGGGACAGCGAGAAAAGGCTTTACCGGCACGGACGCGTATCCGGAGTCAAATGGTACTCGACAATCTCGGGAGTTCCCTCCGGAGCACGCTGAACAACCTCCGGGGGAAGTCCCGCATCTCCGAGGACGACGTCGACGAGGTGGTCAGGGAGATCCAGCGCTCGCTGATCCAGGCCGACGTCGACATCTCGCTCGTCCAGGAGCTCTCCGACGGCATCAGGTCCCGCGCCCTCGACGAGGAGCCGCCAGCCGGCACCCCGCCGCGGGACTGGGTGCTCCGGATCGTCTACGAGGAACTGGTCGGCATCCTGGGGGAGTCGACCGACCTGCCCCTGGAGGAACAGACGATCCTGCTGGCGGGCCTGTACGGCTCGGGGAAGACCACCACGGCGGCCAAGATCGCGTGGTGGTTCTCCAAGAAGGGGCTCCGGCCCGCGATCGTCCAGACCGACACCGACCGGCCGGGCGCCTACGACCAGGCCGAGCAGATGGCCGAGAGCGCGGAGGTCGACTTCTACGGCGACCCCGACGCCGACGACCCGGTCGCGATCGCCCGCGAGGGGCTGGAGGCGACCGCAGACGCCGACGTCCGGATCGTCGACACCGCGGGCCGGGACGCGCTGAACGAGGAACTGGTCGACCAGATCGAGGACATCGAGGCTGCCGCCGATCCGGACCGGAACCTGCTCGTGCTCGACGCCGCGATGGGCCAGAGCGCCAAGGAGCAGGCCCGGGAGTTCGAGGCGGCCATCGGCGTCGACGGCGTCGTCATCACCAAGCTGGACGGGACCGCCAAGGGCGGCGGCGCGCTCGCGGCGGTCGACCAGACCGACTCGACGATCGCCTTCCTCGGGACCGGCGAGACGGTCAAGGACATCGAGCGGTTCGAGCCGTCGGGATTCGTCTCCCGGCTGCTGGGGATGGGCGACCTCGAACAGCTCGCCGAGCGTGTCGAGCGCGCGATGGCCGAGACCGGCGAGGAGGACGACGACTGGGAACCCGAGGACATCCTCGAGGGCCAGTTCACCCTGCGGGACATGCGCAAGCAGATGAACGCGATGAACCGCATGGGACCGCTCGACCAGGTGATGGACATGATCCCCGGCATGGGCGGGGGGCTGATGGACCAGCTCCCCGACGACGCGATGGACGTCACCGAGGACCGGATGCGGGATTTCGACGTCATCATGGACTCGATGACCCACGGGGAACTCGAAAACCCCCGCGTCGTCGGCGCCAGCCGGACCCGGCGCATCGCCCGCGGCTCGGGCAAACCCGAGGAACGGGTGCGCGAACTCCTCGAACAGCACCGGATGATGGAACGGACCATCAAGCAGTTCCAGGGCATGGGCGACGCCGACATGGAGCGGATGATGAAACAGATGCAACAGGGCGGCGGCCCCGGCATGGGCGGCGGCCCCGGCATGGGCGGCGGCGGCCCCTTCGGCGACTGATACGGATTGCTGTAACGTTTTAGCCGTTCCGTTCGTTGTACTCGGCTGTTACCCGTGACAGCGTCCGGTGTTCGGCGTCGCCGTGGTCGACCGACAGCGGCGAGACGCTGATCTCTCCCTCGATGAGCGCGCGGCGGTCCGTTCCCTCCGGGTAGCGCTCGCGGTGTTCCTCCGTCGGCGGGAAGGGGTTCTCGAAGCCGACGACCCCCGGCCAGACGTTGTCGCGAAGCCGGATTACCTCGCCGTCCCCGGCGGCGACGGTGTCGTCCCTGCCGATGGCTTCGACGGGGTCGACTGCCTCGGGGTCTGCGTCGTGTTCGACGTGGAGGTCGTAGTCCGGGAAGGGTCGGGTGACGCGCATCCGCGGGTCCGGGACGTCCAGCGGGACGTTGGCGTTCAGCAGCGTCCCGGGCGACAGGAGTCCGGCGTCGCGGGCGCGCAGACAGAGTTCGACCGTGACGTGTGCCGGCCTGGCGAAGTCGTAGGCGTCGGCGGGGTCCGGAAAGAAGTCTTCGTAGTGGTACGCCGAGACCGCCAGCGCGGGCGTCCCGAGGAAGGCCGCCTCGACGCCGGCTCCCACGGTTCCGGAGCGGCCGGTGACGTAGTTGCCGACGTTGGGGCCGTGGTTGCACCCCGAGACCACGAGGTCGAAGTCCGTCTCGAGGCCGCGGAGGCCGTAGGCGACACAGTCGGCCGGTGTGCCGGTGAGTATGTAGCCCCAGGGATGGTCGCGACGGACCGCGGCGTGCGAGCGGGTGCGGCCGACGCCGCTCTTGTTCTCGTCGGGAGCGACCACGGTCACGTCCCCGATGGCAGTCAGTTCCTCGTAGAGGCGGACCAGCCCGGGGGCGTCGGCGCCGTCGTCGTTCGTCAGCAGGACAGCGGGGTCGGACATTGGGGGGAGTCGGCCGCTCGCGGGCAAAGCGGTTACGGAACCGCGACGCCGATGTCCCCGGCCTTTTTGCGCCGGGGGTCGTCTCCACGGCCGATGAGCGTCCGCGAGGTGGCCGCCGAGGCCTACCGCGAGGGGTTGCCGGCACTCGCTGCGAGTGCTGTCGGCGGGTTGCTGGCGGGTGTCGTGCTCGGCGGGATGCGCGCGGAGTTCCGTGCGGTACCGGGCCTGCTCGTGCTGGTGCCGGCGCTGCTGGCCACCCGGGGCAACGTCTACGGGTCGCTCGGCGCACGCGTCGCGACCGGCCTCCACCAGGGGCTGGTCTCCCCGCAGGTCCGCGGCGCCGAACCGCGCCTGTACCGTGCCGCTGCGGCCGCAATCGCGAACGGCCTGCTCGCGAGCACGTTCGCGGCTGTCGCCGGGTTCGCGGCGCTGACCGCACTCGGCGGCGACCCGGCACCGCTTCCCTGGCTGGTCGCTATCGCCGTCCTCGCGGCCGTCTTCTCGGGGGTCGTCCTCTCGGCGACTGTCGTCGCGGTGGTCTTCGCGGGCTACCGGCGGGGGTACAACCCCGACCCGCTCGTCGGGCCGATTGTCACCACGGCGGGCGACGTCTTCGGCGTCGCCTTCCTCTTTCTCGCCGTGCGCGCCGTGTTGCTGGCCGCGGGAGTCGGATAGATGCAGACCGAATGGTCGGTCCGCGCGATCACGCGGGCGATGCTCCCCGTCCTGCTGGCGCTGACGCTCGTCGAGATCGGCAGCGGGCTCGTCCTCGGCAGCTTCGAGGAGGAACTGCTGCGCTCGCCGTCCCTGCTGGTGCTCGTCCCGGTCACGATCGGGAGCGCGGGCAACCTGGGAAGCGTCCTCGCGGCACGGCTCTCCACGGCCTTTCACCTCGGGACCCTCTCCTTTGCCCCCGACGACGACGTCCTCGTCGGGAACGCCGTGGCGACGGTCGCGCTCGCGGCCACTATCTTCCCGCTTGTCGGTGCCGGCGCGTGGCTCCTCGCGGAGGTAACCGTCGGCGCGGCGCTCCGCCCGGCCCGCGTCGTGGCCGTCGCGGTGACGAGCGGACTCGTCCTCTCTGTGCTCGCTGTTGCGGTCACCCTCGTCGCGACCTACGCCGCGTACCGGCGGGAACTCGACCCCGACGACGTCGTCATCCCCGTCGTGACCAACGTCTGTGACGTGCTGGGCGTGGTCGTTCTCTTTGTCGTCGTGGGAGTGCTGGTGTGACCGACCCGCCCGACCGGACGGTCCGGTTGGTCAGGAACGCCCTCGCTATCGGGGTGAGCTCGGTTCTCATGGTGCTTGTCGAGCTGTGGCGGTAACCGCTCGCCGGCCTACCGTCGGTGACCCCAGCGCTGTCCGTCGTCTGCGTAGCGGGCGTCGACAACGCGGTCGAACTGTGCCGTCGAGAGAGAGATGTCGACCGCGCCGACGTTCTCCGCGACCTGGTCGGTGGTGCGGGCGCCGACAATCGGGACACAGGTAAACCGGTTGTGTTCGACGAGCCAGCGGAGGGCGACCTGTGCCGGGGTGGCGTCGAGTTCGTCGGCGATGGCGCGGACCTCCTCGAGGACGTGCCAGCCCCGCTCGGAGAGGTAGTAGTCCTCGAAGGAGTCGTAGATATCCCCGCGCGCCCCCTCGGGACCCTCGAACGCGGTGGGGTCGTCCTCGTCGGCGCGCTCGTACTTGCCGGTGAGAAACCCGCCGGCCAGCGGCGAGTACGGACAGACCGCCAGGTCCTGGTCGACGCAGACGTCGAGATAGTCGGTGACGTCGTCGCGGTAGCCCGCGTGAAAGAGCGGCTGTGTGACCCTGAACGGCTCGTAGCCCCCGACGTCGCTGGTCCAGAGGGCCTTGGTGAGTTGCCAGGCGGCCATGGTGGAGGCACCCAGGTAGTGGACCGTCCCCTCACGGACGAGGTCGGTCAGTGTCGCCAGCGTCTCCTCGATTGGGGTGTCGTCGTCAAAGCGGTGGAGGTAGTAGACGTCGAGGTAGTCGGTCCCGAGGCGGTCCAGCGTCCCCTCGATCTGGGCGCGGACGTGCTTGCGCCCCAGCCCCGAGTCGTTCGGGCCGGGTCCCCGCCCGGGGTCGCGCCCGTTGAACGGGAAGTACACCTTCGAGGCGATGACGAAGTCCTCGCGGTCGTGGTCGTCGAGCCACTCCCCGATGTACCGCTCGGCCGTACCGTGGGGATTGCCGTACCGGTCGGCGGTGTCGATGAAGTTGACGCCGTGTTCCCAGGCGGCGTCGAGCAACGCGTGGGCGGTCTCCCTGTCCGTCTCGACGACGCCGCCGGTTTTGCGGCCGAACCGCCAGGTACCCAGACACAACTGCGAGACACGCGTCCCTGTCGAACCGAGGTACGTGTACTCCATACCGGGCGTCTGCGCCCCACCGGTCAAAGTAGTACCGTCTCTCTCGTGGCCCGCCGACACCGGAGACCGACCGGGAGGGTACCGCGTCGAAAAGTAACAGATATGCACATACAATCGCGAACACGTAACAGATACTACTGTACGTCTGACGGAGCAGACTGTCTTCTGGTCCTGCAGCGGGGCGAACCTGTGGGAAAAATCTGCTCCAGTGTCGGCTACGAATCGTCTCTGGGATGTCCAGGAGTAAATACCTGGTGCGAGTAGTGTACGCGATTGGAACAACAATTGGATATATTAGTAGTATATATAAAATATACTAGTTGACCGATAGCGACGGGACATCCGGCTCACAGCCACCGGATCAGGGGGTATCCGGCGGTGGATTGATAGGACGGCCGGGCATCCGGTGGCACATGCAGGACCTGCTTTTGGGCGTCGACGCGGGGACCACGAACATCAAGTCGGTCGCGCTCGCGGCCGACGGGGAGGAACGGTACAGGAGCGCCCGGGAGAACACAGTGGCCCGGCCCGAGTCCGGGTGGGCCGAACAGAGCCTCCCGGCCACCTGGGAGCGGACCTGCGAGACGATCCGCGGGGTCGTCGGGTCACTCGGCGAGGACGAGCGGATCGCCGCCGTCGGCGTCACCGGACAGGGCGACGGCTGCTGGGCGCTCGACAGCGACGGCGAACCGGCCCGGGACGCGATCCTGTGGTCGGACGGCCGGGCGGCCTCGGTTGTCGAGGCCTGGACCGGGAACGGCACGGCCGACCAGATCGCGGAGATCTGCGGGAGTGCGGTCTTTCCGGGTGCGAGCGCGGCGATCCTCGCGTGGCTGAAAGACGAACGGCCACGCGAGTACGGCCGGATCGACACGGTCTTTTCTTGCAAGGACTGGCTCAAGTACCGTCTCACCGGCGAGCGGACGACCGACTACACCGACGCGTCGATGCCGTATCTCGACGTCGGGGCCGGCGTCTACAGCGACGACGTCCTCGCCCTCGCGGGCATTCCCGGGATTGCCGACGCCCGTCCGCGGCTGGTCGCGGGGCCGGAGGTCGTCGGCCGGGTGACTGCTACGGCGGCCGGGGAGACGGGCCTGGCCGAGGACACGCCGGTCGTCTCGGGCCTGCTCGACGTCATCGCGTCGGCAGTCGGGAGCGGCGTGGCGGCCCCCGGCGGGAGTTCCTCCGTTGTCGGGACGACGTCGCTCAACCAGACGTTCCTCGGGGAACCCGACACCAGCCCCGTCGGTGTCGGGTTCACGATGGCACTGGGGTTCGACTCGCTGTGGAGCCGCGCGATGGCCTCGATGACCGGGACGCCGAACCTCGACTGGGCGGTCGAGACAATCGCGCCGACCGGTGACTTCGAGGCCGTCGAGGAGGCTGTCGCGGACGTGCCGCCGGGCAGCGACGGTGTCGTCTACCTCCCCTTCCTCAGCGGCGCCGGCGAGCGCGCGCCGTTTCTCGACGCCGACGCCCGGGCGGGCCTGATGGGGCTCGAACCGGACCACGGCTGGGCGACGGTTCTCCGGGCGGTCTACGAGGGGGTCGCGCTGGCGATGCGCGACTGCTACGCCGCCATCCCCGCCGACCCCGACGAGGTCGTCGTGAGCGGCGGCGGCGCACGCTCGCCGTTCTGGTGTCAGCTCTTCGCCGATTGCCTGGGAACCGAGATCGCGGTCACCGCCGGCGAGGAACTCGGAGCGAAGGGCGTCGCGCTGCTGGCCGGCGTCGGGACCGGCCGGTATCCCGACCTGGAGACTGCCGTCGAACGGACGGTCTCGACGGCCCGGACGTACGAGCCACGCCCCGACCACGAGGCCTTCTACGCGGAGTGGTACGACCTCTACACCGACACCTACGAGGCGATGTTCGAGCCGTGGGCAAAGCGGGCCGACCTCCTGTCGCGGCTGGACCCGCCGGAATAGGGGTCCGGAACGCACCGGACAGACCCGCGGGGGACCCGTCCATCACCGGGACGTCTCTGGGGCGCTCACTTCCGGCCCGTGGAACGAGGTATCGGCGGTTCCCTGCGTCTTGAGGGCGCGGCCGTCGCTGGCGAAGAGGTACAGCGACTCCCGGTCGAACGAGAGCGTGACGGCCGACTCTTCCTCCGGCGTGTACTCCGGCGACACGCGGGCCGTCCACTCCTCGCCCCCGACTGTGAGCGCGAGGTAGTTGTCGCTGCCCATCGGCTCGACGACTTCGACGCGTGCCCCGATCGACCGGTTGTCCCTGTCCGGTTCGGTGACCCTGACGTCCTCGGGACGCACTCCCATGGTGAGCTGGTCGCCGGCCCTGGCGTCGATGCTGTCGGCCAGCGACTCCTCGACGGAGTAGGTCAGGTCCCCCTCGGTCACACCGACCAGTTCGTAGCCGCCGGCGAACTCCTCGAGGGTGACCTCCAGGAAGTTCATCGACGGGCTCCCGATGAACCCGGCGACGAACCGGTTGGTCGGGTGGCGGTACACCTCGTTTGGCGTCCCGACCTGCTGGAGGCGTCCCTCGTCGAGGATCGCGATGCGGTCGCCCATCGTCATCGCCTCCGCCTGATCGTGGGTGACGTACACCGACGTCACGTCCAGGTCGCGCTGGAGCTGCGCGATTTCGGTTCGCATCCGGGTCCGGAGCTTCGCGTCGAGGTTCGAGAGCGGCTCGTCGAACAGGAACGCCTCGGGCTCGCGGACGATCGCCCGCCCCAGCGCCACCCGCTGTTGTTGCCCGCCCGACAGTTGCTTCGGCTTGTCGTCGAGCAGCTCCTCGATGCCCATCATCTCCGCGACGTCCTCGGCTCTCTGCTCGATCTCTGACTTCGAGAAGTCCGACGTGTACTTCAGCGAGAATCCGATGTTCTCCCGGACGGTCTTGTGCGGGTACAGCGCGTAGTTCTGGAACACCATCGCGACGTCGCGCTCCTTGGGTTCCTGGTCGTTGACGACCTCGTCGCCGATCGAGACGGTTCCCTCGGTGATCTTCTCGAGGCCGGCGACCATCCGCAGTGTCGTCGATTTCCCGCACCCGGAGGGGCCCACGAGCACCAGGAACTCGCCGTCCTCGACGGTCAGCGAGAGGTCCTCGACTGCCACCACGGCCTCGCCGGACGGGTTGTACACCTTCGTCACGTCGTCGAGTTCGATCTCTGTCATCAGTGGTCACCCCCCGCTGTGGCCGCCAGCGCGTCCGGGTTTGCAACGTGTTCGGGCCGATTACCCTCCAGGACTCGCGCCAGGTCGTCGACGAGCATCGCCGAGTGGCGCTCGACGACCTCCTCGGCGGCGCCGCCCAGGTGGGGCGTCGTCACGACGTTGTCCATCTCCAGAAGGGGGTGGTTCTCCGGAAGCGGTTCCTGGTCGTAGACGTCCAGTGCCGCTCCCCGGAGCCCCCCACTCCGGAGCGTCCCGACGAGGGCCTCCTGATCGATAATCGCTCCGCGGGCAGTGTTGATGAAGTACGCGTCGTCGGACATCGCGTCGAACTCGTCCTCGCCGAGCAGCCCGCGGGTGTCTTCGGTCACCGGGCAGTGGACCGACACGAACGTCGACTCCCGGCAGAGGTCCTCGAGGCCGACCTTCCCGACGCCGACTTCGGCCATCGTTTCGGCGTCGACGTAGGGGTCGTGGGCGACGACATCCATCCCGAAGCCGGCCGCCCGCGTTGCAACCTTCCGCCCGATGTCGCCAAAGCCTACCAGGCCCAGCTGTTTGTCGTACAGCTCCGGGCCTTTCAGCTCGGTGTACGGCGACCCGGCCGCAACGCCCCAGGTGACGTCCTCGCGTTCGCCCCCGGGGGCGCTATCGCCGCGCGGCTCCCCGGTGTAGACACCCGTACTGAGGAGGTGGTGGCCGTGAGCGATGTGACGGGCCGCCGCGAGCACCAGTCCGAGCGTGAAGTCGGCCACGCTGACAGCGTTCCGGCCGGGTGCGTACAGCACCGGGATCCCGCGTTCGGTGGCCGCGGCGATGTCGACGTTGGCGTCCGGGCCGCCCCGCGAGCAGGCGATCACGTCGAGGTCCGTGGCGTCGAGTAACTCCGGCGAGACGCCCTCGTACCCGACGACGAGCACCGACACGTCCTCGAGGAGCTCCTCGAGTTCCGCCGGGGAGTACCGCTCCTCGCGGTCGCCAATCGGACGGTACGACACCTCCAGCCCGACCTCGGTTTCTAGCCTGTTCAGGTCCCGTTTGTCCATGTTCGCTGTCACGAGTGCGTTCATGATTCTTGTGTGTACCTGTGGTGGAGTGTGTGTTTCGGGTCGCCAGCCGCCGCCAGTCCGCCGTCGACGGTCATTCCTTGACTGCCCCCATGGTCATGCCGGCGACGAGGTAGTTCCTGATGGCGAGGCTCAGGAGGATGACAGGGAGGACCGTCACCGTGCCGGCCGCGCCGAGCTGGCCCCACTTGATCTCCAGGTAGCCCATCGTGGCCTGGACCGCGAGCGGGGCGGTCCGCCTCGCGCCGTCGACCAGAACCAGTGCCATCTGGAAGTCGTTCCAGGAGAAGATGAACCCGATGAACGCTGCGGCACCCACGCCCGGCGCGATCAGCGGCAGGGTCACTTCCCGGAACGCCTGCATCCGAGTGCAGCCACCGACCATCGCCGACTCCTCCAGCGACACCGGGATGTCGTCGATGAACCCCTTGATGATCCAGATCATCAGCGGCAGCGTCAACAGCAGGTGGACGATGATCAGGCCGGGACGGCTGTTCGACAGCCCCAGGTTCTGGTAGAAGACGAACAGCGGAACCAGGATAGCGAGCGGGGGCACCATCCGGGTCGAGAGGATGTAGAAGGCGAAGTGGTGGCCACCGGGCACGTTCATCCGCGAGAGGCTGTAGGCCGCCGGGATGGCGAGCGCCAGGCTGATCGCCACGGCCGTGGCCGACACGATCAGACTGTTGAGGAGGAACAGGTGGTACCCCTCCTCGAGGAACAGGGCTGCGTAGTGCTCGAACGTCGGCGCGAAAAACAGGAACTGTGGCGGCCAGTTCTGGATTGTGGCGCGGGGCTGGATACCCGTGACGAACATCCAGTAGATGGGAAACAGCATCCACAGGCTGACGAGCACGGCAACAGCGTACTTCGCTGTCAGTTTCGCCGTCCCCAGCGGGTTCGACCGGAGTCTCTCGACGCCCAGGACAGACCGGAGACTGCCCGCGCCCGAGCGGACCGTCGTCAGCACGGAACCGAGACTCATCGGATCACACCTCCCCCACCCACTTGAGGATTCCCATCGTGACGGCGATGGTCGAGACTAGCAGTACGAGCCCCAGCGCGGCGGCCCGACCGCCGTCGAGAAAGACGAAGGCGGTCCGGTAGAGGTAGATGTTCAGTATCTCCGTTGCGGTTCCGGGGCCGCCCTCTGTGACCAGCCAGATGTAGTCGAACGTCCGGAAACTCCGCATGAGCCGGAACACCGCGGCGATGGCGATCATGTACTTGATGTGCGGATACGTGATGTGATAGAACATCGCGTACCGGGGGGCGCCGTCGACTTCGGCTGCCTCGTAGAGGTGCTGTGGCACCGAGAGCAGGCCGGCATAGACGATCAGAATGACCAGCGGCGTCCACTGCCAGGTATCTATCATGAGGATCGTAAACATTGCCATCGTTCCGCTCGACGTCCACTCCGGCGCGGTGAAACCGAGGCTCTGGATGAACCAGTTGATGACGCCGATCCGGCCATCGAGCATCAGCCGCCACATCAGCCCGGTCGCGATGGGCGTCATCATCATCGGAATGACGAAGATGGTCCGGAAGATCGGGCGCCACGTCTTCGAGAGCGACTTGAGATAGACCGCGATGACGATGCCGAGAACCAGTTGGACCGAGACCCCGACGCCGGTGAACACGGCCGTGTTCCGGACCGCGTTCCGGAACCGTTCGGTCCCGAACAGATCCCGGTACTGCTGGAGGCCGATGAACTCCGTTTCGGCGGCGAACCCCAGCGAGTCCAGTGCGTTGACGCTCATCCAGATGCTCTGGAGGAACGGATACAGCGTGAGAAACGCGAGCAGGAGTACCGACGGGATCAGTAGCGCCCACTTGAGCGTCCGGTCGGATACGTCTACCCGGTTCAGTAACGGTTCGTTGCTAGCCCGTGGCGAGATTTTCTGTAATACGCTCATGCTCTGGTTGAATATGTGTCTGGGTTAGCACGCCGGGGGAGTAAAATACTTGCGCCGACGCTCCGCTCAGAGGTAGGAGTCGGGGATGTTCTGTGCGTGTTCGGTGATCGCGGGTGCGGCGTCGTTGAGCGCCTCTTCGGCCGTCTTCTCGTCGGTCACCGCGGCGTTCATCGCGATGGCCGCCTCGCTCATGATGTCCATGTTCAGGGGCGTGTCGAGGGGCACCGGCGGCGGGTCCGAGGGGATCAACTCGAGGCCGTCCCGCTGTGCGGTCACCCACGAATCCTTCAGACCGAACTCGTCCCACTCCGGCTGGTCGTAGATGTATCCGGACCGGGCGAACCCGTAGGTGGGCTTCCCCTGCCAGTTGTTGAGCGATTGCAGGAGATTCGCCTCCTGGCTGATAGCCCACTGGAGGAACAGCCACGCGGCCTCGGCGTTTTCGCTGAAGTTGCTGATGCCGAGTCCCCAGACCCAGGTGTTTGCGACCCGGCCGTTCGGTCCCTCGGGTGGGAGTACCCACTGGGTCCGCTGGAGCTGCTCGTTGGGCAGCACGCCGACGAGCTGGGCGGTCTGGAGCGACATCCCGACGTCGCCGTTCCCGAACGACGTCCCGTTCCTGTACCAGTCGTAGGACCCGATGTCCGAGGGGCCGTAGTCGCCCATCAGTTCCGCGAACAGCTCGAGTGCCTCGATGCCTTCCGGGGAGTTGAGAACGGCCTCGCGGGACTGGCGGTCGATCCAGTCGGCACCGAAGGACTTGTGGACCGTTCCCCAGTTCGCCGACGACAGCGTCGTCGAACTCGCTCGGGAGACGACCCCGGCCTTGTCGACCTCGTCGGACTCGTGGATGGTCTGTGCGGCACTGCGCAACTGGTCGTAGTTGTCCGGCGGGTCGATACCGAGCTGTTCGAAGGTCGGCTCGTCGTACGCGACTGCACCGTAGGCTTCCGGACCGAACGGAATGCCAACGAGTTCGTCGTCCGCGCCGTAGGTCATCGCGTCGATGACCGGCTGAGGGAAGTCGTCCATCGCCCACCAGTCCTGGTCGGTCAGCTCGGGGTCCTCGATGAACTCGTTGAGGTCCTGCATCCACCCGTTGGAGTGGTATCGCGCTGCCGGCCACAGCCCCGTGAACATCCCGTCGAACAGTCCGACTTCGCCCTCGAGGTCGAGCGTGAGCCGCTGCCAGAGCTGGTCCTCCGGGAACTCGTTGAACTCGACCGTGATGCCGGTCAGATCTTCGAAGTACGGGAGGAAATTCTCCATCAGCGAGGTGAACGGGTGGACGTTCACCCCGAACATCAGCGATTCGCCCTCGAACTGCTTCCAGTCGATGCCGGCCTCGCGGGCGTG
>CAZUVE010000023.1:0-27357 GCA_964623735.1 uncultured Halobacteriales archaeon
TGATGTTCATGCCGGCGTTGATCATGCCCGAGAAGCCGCCGGCGGCGAACATCAGTCCGGCCAGCGCGACGCCGGAGAAGGCGGGCTTCTCCCAGGGCAGCGACCGGAGCCACCCCAGGTAGCCGTCACCGCCGCGCTGGCGTGCCCCGTGCTCCAGCGACGCGACGACGGTGAACGCCGTCAGGAGCGACGGGAGCAGGAGCATCATCGTGTTCGTCATCGAGACGAACTTGAAGCCCTCCGCGACACCGGGGTCGAGGTACTGGTGGTGGAATCCGACCGGCGTCGAGAGCAACAGGAAGAGGACGAACACGACGCGCGCGAGCGGGTCGCTGAACAGGCGTCCGCCAGCCAGTTTGGGCAGGATGGTGTACCAGACCAGGTACGCGGGCAACAGCCAGAAGTAGACGACAGGGTGGCCGAAGAACCAGAACAGCGTCCGGGTCAACAGCGGGTTCACGGTGTCGATCCAGCCCAGCGACCACGGGATCAGGAAGACGACAACCTCGACTGCGACCCCGAGGGTCGCGAGATACCACATCAGGAACGTCATCAACACCATGAACGTCTGCAGCGGAATGCGCTCGTCCGGGTTGTCACTGCGCCACTCCCAGTAGGTCAGAAAGTACACCGCGCCGGCGACCCAGGACCCGATGATGATCAGTGCCGCACCGACGTAGAACGCAGGATGAGCCTGCATCGGCGCGTAGAACGTAAAGAGCACGTCCGAGGATTCGAAGGGGAGTTGCGGGACGAACCCGTTGAGGATCGACACTGTAGCCAGCACGGTCCCGGTGGTGAGCAGCGCGAATCCGCCCCACGCGAGCCGGTTGCTGGCGAGTGGCCGATCCAGGCTGCGGGTGACTGCCCACGTGAACAGTGCCGCAATCGAGAAGGTCGTAAACACCAGCGCGAGCAACACACCGTGGGCGGTCAGGACGGTGTAGTACTCTGTGGCGTTGATCGGGAGCGCCTCGCGGAACGTGTCCGTCCGGTACAGCGCCTGCAGGAGGCCGAGGGCCCCGCCGAGTGCCAGTGCGAGGAAGGCCACGCCGAACTCCCACCTGGCGATTTTGGCCGCCTCCGGGTACTCGTCGACGTACGCCATCAGCCACTCACCGCCTCTGTCGCGTCGGCGGAGTCACCGGGCGCGTCCGTTTCGGCCGCGGCGGCACCGTCCGCTCCCGACGACACCTCGAACTGGGACTGTGGCACGACACGGACGCGTCCCTCCATGCCGTGGTGGGCAGCTCCGCAGTACTCGTTACAGGCGATGTGGTACGTCCCCGGTTCCTCGAACTCCGCGGTTATCTTCGCGACCTGGCCCGGGATGACCATCGTGTTGACGTTCGTACCCACGAGGTTGAACCCGTGGGTCACGTCCGGCGAGGTGACGTAGAAGGTCACTGGGGTGTCGGCCGGTATCTCGATGTCCTCGCTGGAGCCGGGCTGGAACGAGAACTGCCGGGCCTCCACGTAGACCGCGTACTCGCCGTCGTCAGTCTGGTAGACGCCGGGCTCGCGGAAGTTGTCCGAGGCCGTGATCTCGGTCGGATCGACCGTGCCACCGTCGTCGTTGACCATCGCCACACCGGCGCCGACCGCCCCGTAGACGATGGTCGCGATGAACCCGAGGATCAGGAGGAGCGACGCGCCCAGCCAGAGTTTTTCGAACCTGTGAATCTCCATGGTCTCACCCGATCACCGTCGGTCCGTTTCCGAGGAACTCCACGAAGTACATGAACAGCCACAGCCCGACCAGTATCAGGAAGTACACCACGATCAGCGACAGCGTCCCGACGGGATCGTACTCGTCGTGGTCGAGTTCCTCTGTCGGCTGTTCGACGTCTGCCTCCCGGACAGCACCGCGCTCGTCCACGCCGGGTTCGGCGCTCGCGGGCGCCTCGCGGCGCTGCTGGTAGTAGTAGACCGCGAACGGCGAGAGGAGCGCGACCGACCCGAACCCGACAGCCAGGAGTTCCCACACGGTCACTCCCTCCGGCGGACCGGTTGGCTGCTGGACGCTGGCGCCGCCCCCGCCTGCACCTGGCCCGGGACCGACGACGACGGCCCCCTTCATGCCAAGCGAGAGGTGAGGTTCGCAGTAGTACTTGTAGACGCCCTCCGTCTCGAAGGTGTGGGAGTAGGTGTATTCCGTGTTCTCGAGGGACGCCTCGCCGGCCCAGTCAGCGTCGTCCGGCTGGTCCTCGACGACGACGTTGTGGTTGTCGGAGGTCCACTCGAAGGTGACCGTGGTGCCCGGCGAGACGCGGAGTGCGGGCGGTTCGTAGGCGAAGGTGCCGCCGTTGCCGTCGGCGCCGACCTCGAGGGTTACCTCCGACTGTCCAGTCCTGTCTGTGGTCGTGCCGTCGTAGTTGCCGACCGCGCCGCCCGGCGCCTCGCCGGTGAACCAGTCGTCGTACTCGGCAGGGACACCACCACCGTCGCCGTCGCTGCCCTCACTGGTCTGTGTGCCCTCGACGACGACGGCCCCCTTCATGCCAAGCGAGAGGTGAGGTTCGCAGTAGTACTTGTAGACGCCCTCCGTCTCGAAGGTGTGGGAGTAGGTGTATTCCGTGTTCTCGAGGGACGCCTCGCCGGCCCAGTCAGCGTCGTCCGGCTGGTCCTCGACGACGACGTTGTGGTTGTCGGAGGTCCACTCGAAGGTGACCGTGGTGCCCGGCGAGACGCGGAGTGCGGGCGGTTCGTAGGCGAAGGTGCCGCCGTTGCCGTCGGCGCCGACCTCGAGGGTTACCTCCGACTGTCCAGTCCTGTCTGTGGTCGTGCCGTCGTAGTTGCCGACGTCGTCGAGCCAGCCGCCGAAGCCGTCCTGTGCGGCGGCGGGTACGCTGACCCCCGCCCCGACCAGTCCGGCGCCAGCCAGACCGGCCCCCCGGAGCAACGTGCGCCGCGCTACCGGCGGGCCGGTGGTCGTCGCCTCGATGCCTCCGTCCGACTGCGTGGAACCTGTCATGCTGACTCACCGTCCGCTGACTGCGGCACCCGGACCCGACTCCCGGTCCGGGCTGCTCTCGCGCTCGCTGCAGTCGCCATCAGGTTGACTGTTTTCGCGCGTGTATTTCAGGCGCGCGCGGATTCCCAGATTCCGGGAAACCGTCGTTGTCTTTTATTCTCCGCTTCGCCAACCCGTGTTCATGAACGTTCGTCCCCGGGTGCTCGCAGCGGCGCTCGCCGTGCTCGTGGCCGTGCCGGTCGTCGTCTACCAGCTCGGGACCACCACCGCCTCGCTGGCCCTGTCGCTGGTCAGCGTGGCCGTCATCGTCGCGAGCCTCTACGCGATGTTCTCGACCGGGCGCACGCACGCCTGAGACAGATGGCCTGTACGCTCTGTGGCCTGCCGACGCCCGACCCGCCTGTCAGCGCCAGCGGTGTCGACGGCGCGTTCTGCTGTCGGGGCTGCCTGGCGGTGGCGCGCGCTCTCGACGACCCCGACGCCGACGCGCTGGCCCCCGGGAGTGACACCGGCCAGCAGGTGGACTCGGATCCTGCGGCCGTCTCCTCGTCCCCCGCGGACGCGCTGGACTGCGGCCCCGGCGACGCTCCGGGGGGCGAGGAGGCGTTCCTCTCGGTGTCGGGGATGCACTGTGCGACCTGCGAGGCGTTCCTCGAGGCACGAGCGACAGACCACGAGGGTGTACTCGCGGCGTCGGCCAGCTATCCCGCCGGGTCTGTGAAACTCGCCTACGATCCCGGGGTGCTCGACCCCGAGGACCTCCCCGGCCTGGTCGAGGGGGTGGGCTACGAGGCCGCCGCGGGCGGAGCGCGCGAGCAGGCCGACGGGCGCGACTCCGATCCCGCGGGGCGCCTGCTGATCGGGGGCTTTTTTGCCATGCTGGTGATGGTCTGGTACGTTCTCTTCCTCTATCCCGCGTATCTCGGTTTCCCCGCCGAGGCCCTGTTGCTCGACCTCTCGGGCACGTCCGGGGGGTACCTGCTGGGCAACGTCTGGCTGTTCGCGACGGTCGTGCTCGGGCTCGTCGGCTACCCGGTCTTCCGCGGCGCGTACGTGAGCGCCCGGGCCGGGTACCCGAACATGGACCTGCTCGTGGCCATCGCAGCGGGGACCGCCTACCTCTACAGCACGGCCGTGCTCGTGCTCGGTCGTGGGGAGGTGTACTTCGACGTCGCGGTGGTCATCGTGATGGCCGTCGCGGTCGGTAACTACTACGAGGGGCGGATCAAGCAGGGTGCGGCCGCCCGGCTCTCGGCGCTGACGGAGGGACGCGTCGACGAGGCCCGGCGGCGGACGGGAGACGGGACCGAGACCGTCTCGACAGCGGCTCTCGAACCCGGCGACGAGGTTGTCGTCCGACGGGGCGAGCGCGTCCCGGTCGACGGCGTCGTCCGGGAGGGAACGGCGGCCGTCGACGAGTCGCTGGTCACCGGGGAGTCCAGCCCGGTCAGGAGGGAGCCAGGGGACGAGGCCGTCGGCGGGGGGGTCGTCGCTGACGGCCGGCTGGTCGTCGAGGCCGCAGAGGGCGCGACGAGCACGCTCGACCGTGTCGTCCGGGTCCTCTGGGACGTCCAGACCTCCCGCCCGGGCGCACAGCGGCTCGCAGACCGGCTCGCGGCTGTCTTCGTGCCGCTCGTGTTCGCCCTGGCGCTCGGCACTGTCGCCTGGCACCTCCTGTCCGGCCGCCCGCCGGGTCCGGCGCTGCTGGTGGGTCTGACGGTGCTTGTCGTGTCCTGCCCCTGCGCGCTCGGACTCGCAACGCCGCTCGCGGTCTCGCGGGGGATCCGCGAGGGGCTCGACCGGGGCGCCGTCGTGACCAACGCCGAGGCATTCGAGACTGCACACGAGGCCGACCTCGTCGCGTTCGACAAGACGGGTACGCTCACGACCGGCGAGATGCAGGTCCACGAGCAGACGGGCGACGAACGGATCCTCCGCCGGGCCGGAGCCGTCGAACAGTACGCCGACCACCCCGTCGCCGAGGCCATCGCGGACGCCGCCGGACCCGTCGACGCCGCCGTCGACGACTTCGAGTCACACCCCGGCAGCGGCGTGAGCGCCCGGCTCGTCCCCCGCGACGTGTCGGACGGGGACGCCGACGGGGTGCCGGACGGACGGGCGGGCGAGGAGGTCGTCGTCGGCCGGACGGACCTGTTCGCCGAGCGCGGCTGGACGGTTCCCGGGGAGTTCGCCGAGCGAGCCGGGGAGGCCCGGGAGAACGGGCGGATCCCGACCCTCGTCGGCTGGGGCGGGCGCGTACGCGGAGTGATCGTCGCCGGCGACGAACCCCGGCCGGAGTGGGAGGCCGTTGTCGACGACCTGGCGGCCGACCACAGGGTCGTTGTCGTGACCGGCGACGATCCCGCGGCAACAGAGCAGTTTCGCGCCCACCCGGGCGTCGACGAGGTCTTCTCGGGCGTCCCGCCGGAGGGCAAGGCGGCCGTCGTCGACCGCCTGCGCTCCGGGGGGACAGTCGCGATGGTCGGGGACGGCGTCAACGACGCGCCGGCGCTGGCGGCCGCTGACGTCGGGATCGCGCTCGACCACGCCGCCCTGGCGACCGACGCCGCCGACGCGGTGCTCACGTCGGAGGACCTGCGGGTCGTCCCGACGGTCTTCGCGCTGACCCGCCGGACCAACCGCCGCATCAAGAGCAACCTCGCCTGGGCGTTCTGCTACAACGCCGTCGCCCTGCCGCTGGCGGTGGCGGGCGTTCTCAACCCGCTCCTCGCCGCGGCGGCGATGGCGGCCAGCAGCCTGCTCGTCGTCGGCAACTCCGCCCGGGGGTTGCTCGACGGCGACGGCCGGCCGGGACGCCGCGACCCCGCGGTCGGCGAGACGGGGGTGGTCGAGGCGTGAGTGTCGGCGCCCGGCTGACCCGGTCGTCGTCGCTGCCGGGACGGACAGTCGTGGCGGGACTCGCAGCCGTCTGCGCTCTCGAGGCGCTGTCCCTGTGGGCGTACCTCCGTGCCTCCCCGGGCGGGGTCACGGAGTTGCGGTACCTCCTGTACCCGTTCGTCTGGCTGAACGTCGCGGGGCTGGTTCTCGTCCGGACCGACGTCGCCCCGGCCCCTCGGCGCCGGCAGGTGCTCGCGGCGGTCGTCGCTGTCGCCTACCTCGCCGTCCTCGCGGCCGTCGATGGGACTGTCTCGCTGGCGTCGGGGACCGGTCTCGCGGTCTTCTGGGACCTCCCGCCCGGGTGGGGGCCGCTGGTTGTCGCCGAGGTCGGCCCGATCCGGATCGCGCCGGTCCCGTACCGGACGCTCGGGTACGTTGCGATTGCGTACCTGCTCTACGCGGCACTGGTCGAGACTTCCTCGCGCGCGCTCGGCGGTCTCCTCGGACTGTTCTCCTGTGTGAGCTGTACCCTCCCGGTCGTAGCGGCCGTCCTCTCGGGGATCGTCGGCGGATCGGCCGTGGTCGCCGCGACGGCCTGGTCGCACGACCTCTCGACTGCGGTGTTTCTCGTCACCGTCGCCGCTCTCGCCTGGCAGACCGGCGGGCCGTCGGGGTGCTGTGTCGGGTGACGCCGGTCCCGGCCGCGTTCACCGCCCGGGTGCTGCCGTCGGTCTGGTCGGGTGCCGGGTCGTCCGCGACGCCCGGCGTCCCCATCCATCTGGGAACCGTGGTGGGGTACTTTTCCGTGCGACCACAAGACCAGACCACGACGCGTCGGGTTCCGAGCACCGACAGGAGGCCCACAGCATGCACGTGTTGATCCCCTTCGACATCGTCCCGGTCAGCGAACGAGTCCCGTTCGGCGTCGCGCCGGCCAGCGAGCGCGCGGTCCGCTACGCGCTCGACGCGTTCGGCCCCGACGACGTCCGTATCACCGCCGTCCACCTGGCACAGGCCGGGGACGAACTCCCGGCGGACATCGGCGCGAGCGAGATCGAGTCGATGGCGGCACAGCGGGACATCTCCGTCCGGACGCACGTGCAGACGCTCGCGGACGCCGACTCCATGGAGGCGATCAGGCAAGCCATACTCGGTATCGTCGCGGAGTCGGACGTCGACGTGGTGGTGCTGGGGTACGAGGAGCGGTCGTTCGCAGACAGTGTGTTCCACGAGAGCACCGCGGACAGGGTGCTCGAAACCCACGAGATCCCGGTGACGCTCGTGCCGTGATCGGCGGGCGTCGCGCCGGACGTCGCGTCCCGCGGAAACCGGCCGATCCCCCGCGAACGGCTGCCGGTGTGTCCCCGTCGGGGAGGCTATGCACTCCCCGGGCTACAGACCAGCACCGGCCGGTTGGTGTTCAGGATCACTTCCTGCGTGACGCTCCCGAAGACGGCCTTTCCAGCGGGGGAACGCTTGCGCCCGGCGAGACAGATGAGGTCGGCGTCCATCTCCTCGGCCGTTCGCAGGATCTGTTCGGCCGGTTCGCCGCTCGACTCCCCGAGCGTCACCGGGACGCCCGCCGATTCGAGACGCTCTTTGGCCCGGCGTACCGACTCGATCTGGTGGACCGAGGCCCCTCTCGGGTTGCTCGTGAAGTCGTGCAGCAGCGTCGCTTCGATGCCGTCGGCGGCACACGGGAGGTCGACGACCGTTTCGGCCTGTGCTAGCGCCCGGTCGGTGCTCCCGTCGATACCGAGGATGACCTGGTACATGTCTCCCGGTACGTTGCCGGCGACAAAGCCGGCACCGCTCGTTCCAACCGTCCCGGGAATCGCTCAGTCCGCAAGCGAGAGCAGTCGGTCCACGTCCACCCTCTCCTCGAGGAGTTCCTCCATGCGCGCGACGGCCGCGGGGTCTCGGATCCGGCCGGCCTGGAGTGTCTCCTCGAGGCGGTCGATCGCCGCCCGCGTGTCCGACCGGACGACCAGGAGCGGGACGCCCCGTTTCTCGGCCTTTCCGACGACGGCGTTCGATGGGCGGTACCCGCCTGTCAGAACGAGACACTCGACGCCCGGGGCCTCCAGCGCGGTCGCCTGGACGTCCGCGCGGTCGCCGCCGGTGACCGCCGCCGTGGCCCGGGCCCGCCGGAGCCGCTCGAAGGTGGCGTCGCCTCCCATCGCCCCGACCGCGAACCGCTCGACCAGCCCGTCTGTCGGGGCGTCCTCGGTCAGCACGTCGGCCCCGATACCCCGTGCCAGGTCGGCGACGCTCACGCCTGCCAGGTCTTCGTCGTGGGGTACCACGCCGATCGTCTCGACGCCACGGCTGTCGAGAAACGGGACGGCGTCCTCTGTTACGCTGTCCACGTCGGCACGGTCGACCGCGTTGAACAGGACTCCCGCGAGCCGGTCGTCGAGTCGCCCGCCGGCCGCCAGTACGTCGTCGAGATCCGTCGGGTCGCGGTAGTGAGTCACCAGCACCGCCTCGGCGCCGAGCAGCGACGCGACGTCGGCGTCGGTCAACCCCACGATCCCCCCCGTCCAGAGCCGCCCGCCCCCCTCGAGAATCATCACGTCGCGGTCGGCGGCCAGTTCGGCGAAGCTTTCCGAGACACGCTCGCGCAGTGCCGCGGGATTCTCCCGGCCGCGGACGGCCTCCCCGACGAACGTCGGCGAGTAGACGACCGGCTCGAGGTCCTCCAGGTCGGCGTCCAGTCCCAGGATGTCCCCGGCCAGAACCGGGTCCTCGTCGCGGGTCTTCCCGACGACGCTCTCCACGCGCGTCCCCTTGGGTTTCATGTAGCCGACGCTCGCGCCGCGGTCCTGTGCGAGGCTCGCGAGGGCGATACTGATGGCTGTCTTGCCTGTTCCGTCCGCCGTCGCCGTGACGAGTATCGTGGTCATTGTCGGTCGAGTGCGAGCCGCAGGTCGACCGCCGTCGCGCCCTCGGCCGTCGCGACGACGGGGTTGATATCCAGTTCCGCGATGGCGGGGAAGTCGGTGACGAGCTGTGAGACGCGACCGATCACCTCGACGAGCGCGTCGGCGTCGACCGGGTCCCGGCCGCGCGCTCCGCGCAGGAGCGGGCTCGCGTCGATCTCCTCGAGCATCCCCCGTGCCCCGGGTTCGCTGACTGGTGCGAGCCGGACCGCCGTATCCTCGAGCACCTCGACGAAGACGCCCCCGAGGCCGAACATCACCAGCGGGCCGAACTGCGGATCGCGGACGACCCCGACAATCGTCTCGGTCCCCGACTCGAGGTCCACCAGTTCCTGTATCTGGACCCCGAGGACGGTCGCGCCGGGCTGGTACTGGCGGGCCCGGGCGATCAGATCCTCGTAGGTGTCGCGCACCTCCGCCTGCGGGACGCCCACTTCGACGCCGCCGATGTCCGACTTGTGCAGTATCTCCGGACTGACGACCTTCATCACGACGTCTCCGCCGAGCCGTTCGGCGACCCGCTCGGCTTCGGCCGGGCCGTCGACGACCTCGCCATCCGGCGTCGGGACGCCGTAGGCCTCCAGAACACCCATCGCCTCGACGCCCAGCCGTCCCGCGCCGCGGTCGACGGCGCCGTCGACGACCCCGCCGGCGCGCTCGCGGTCGACGTCGTACGCGGGCGGTTCCGCGCGGGTCCGCTCCCGGTTCCGGGCGTACTCGGCCAGGATTTCGAGGCTCCGCACGGCGCGCGATGGGTCGAAGTACGACGGCACCCCCGAGTCGGCGAGCGTTTCGGCGGCCGGTCGCGTTGACGCCCCGCCCATCAGGACGGCTGCGACCGGCGTACCGTGGGTCTCCTGCTGGCGGACGACCGCGTCGGCGAGGCCGGCGAACGACAGCGTCGCCGTCGGGCAGGCCAGCACGACGGCCATGCCGACGTTCGGATCCCCGAGGACCGTCTCGGTCGCGGTCTCGAAGCGTTCGACCGGCGCGTCGCCGATGATGTCGACCGGATTGTAGATGTTCGCTCCCCCGGGGAGCGCCGCGGCGAGGCGGTCGAGCGTCCCGTCCTCGAACTCGGCGAGCGCGAGCCCGGACTCGCCGATCGCGTCGGTCGTCATCACGCCCGGGCCGCCGGCGTTCGTCACGATGGCCACCCCCTCCGCGTCGGGCAGGGGCTGGTCGGCCAGCATCGCGGCGGCGTCGAACAGTTCCTGGACGGACTCGGCGCGGACGACGCCGGCCTCCCGGAGGCCCGCCTCGAAGGCCCGCTCGCTGCCCGCGATTGCGCCGGTGTGGGAGGCGGCGGCCGAGGCGCCCGCCTCCGTCTGGCCCGACTTGACTACCACGACCGGCGTCTCGCGGGTCACCTCGCCGGCGACCTCTACGAACGCCCGGCCGTCGACGACGTCCTCGAGGTACCCGAGTATGACGTCCGTCTCCGGGTCCTCCCCCCACTCGTCCACGAACTCGCGCTCGTCGAGGACCGCCTTGTTGCCCAGCGAGACGACGTCCTCGAACCCGAACTGTCGGTCGGCCGCCCAGTCGAGCACCGCCGTGACGAACGCGCCCGACTGACTCATGAACGAGACTGACCCCGGATCGGGATGGGTCGGCGCAAACGTCGCGTTCAGCCCGACGCCGGTGCTCATCACGCCGAGGCAGTTCGGACCGACGAGGTTCAGGTCGTACTCTCCGGCGACGTCCACGAGGTCGCGCTCGCGGGCCGCCCCTTCGCTGCCGGCCTCGGAGAACCCGGCTGTGATAACGACGACGTTCTCGACGCCGTGTTCGGCGGCCTGGCGGACCACGTCGACGGCTACCCCGGGCGGGACGGCCACGACAGCGACGTCGACGGGTTCGACGTCCGTGATCGCGTCGTGGCTGGAGAGCCCGAGGACCTCCTCCTCGTTGGGGTTCACCGCGACGACGGCTCCATCGAACGCTTCGAGGAGGTTTCGCGTCACTGCACACCCGACGGTGCCCTCCTCGTCGTTGGCGCCGACGACGGCGACCCGCTCGGGTGCGAACAGCGTCGCTAGCGAACCCATCGGCTGTAGCTTCGCCCCCCCGGGGAATATATCTGCTGTCTGGTCCCATCACGTGACAACCGCGGGACGGCTGGTGACTCGACCGCCGGGACTGCCTCATACTGATTGGTGTAACTGTTTGGTGCGGCGCAACCCGGACGTGCCCGTCGTCACGTGCCGAGACCTGACTAGATCTCGCGTTGCATTTTGAACTCGGACTTGCCGGAGAGGCGGTCGAAGCCGAGGGATTCGTAGAGGCTGAGTGCGACAGTGTTGTGTCGCTCGACACTGAGCCAGACGCGGTCGACGCCGTGCTGTTGGCCGTACCCGAACAGATGCTTGAGGAGGCGGGTACCGATGTGTGCGTGCTGGTAGTCAGTGTGGACGAAGATGGCGAGTTCCCAGCGGTCGTCGGACATGGGCATGAGGACGGCGTGGCCGACGGCGCGGTCCCCGTGCCACGCGACGAGATTCAGGCCCTCGCCGGTGAGGGTTTCGACCCAGGAGACGAGGTGTGCCTCGGACCGTGGTGGGATGCCCTGTGTGCGGTCTGCAGGGTCGAGGCTGCGGTACATCTCGAGGAGAGAATCGGTGTCGTCGCCGAGCGGGCGGAGTTCGATTGTGCGACCCTGGTCGTCGACGAACGAACACGGCGGACGGGGGAACTGGTCGGTCTCACCCTCCAGGGTCATACCTGCCGGTAGGGACGACGGATGTTTGAGACTGTGGATTCCGATCCAGCGCCCACACGACAGCGCGGGGTCGCCGGGCCGTGACGCGGCGAATGGTATCAACCGTTCGGTCGACCGGTACACAGCCGACAGTATCAGAGATACCGCGACATCTGCTGGACCGCCCCCCGCGGATCGACGGTCGCAAAGCCAGCACGGCGGTAGAGCCGCTTTGCATGCCGACTCTGGCGTTCGACAGTCAGCCAGACGTACGACACATCCCGTCCCCTGGCGTGGTCGAGTCCCGCAGCGAGCAACCGCGTCCCGGTGCCCGCGTTCTGGTAGTCCTGGTGGACGAAGATGGCGAGTTCGTGACCATCGGAGCCGTCGGGGACGAGGCTGACGTGCCCGACTACCCGATTCTCGTGGAGCGCGACGACGTTCGGCCCGGCGAGAAACCCCTCGAGCCACTCCCGTATCGCCCCGGTACCGAGCGGCGGGATGCTCTGTGCCCGGTGGGAGGCGTCGAGGTCGTCGTACATCCCGACGAGCGCCTCGAAGTCGTCGCGGTACGTGCGGAGGTGGACCTCGCGGCCCTCTCCGTCGGTGACCGTCGTCGGCAGCGACACCGGCGGCAACCGCCGCGGCCGGACGCACATCAGTGCCCGCTCGATTCCACGCAGCACCGCCGCGCCCACGTTACCGCCCATGTGCGGTCGTCGACCCGATCTCTTCTTTACAGATCACTTCTGATGCCGACAGTAATCGTGTCTTCTTTAGTCTATTGGCCGTCACAAGTGGATATACGTGCTGCAATCGAAATAAAGCTTCCTATAGTGTCGAATTGTGAGTCCGGGATACGGCCCGGGTTACTTGACAATCGTGACGGGGACGGTCGCCTTGTCGACGACGCTCTTGGCGACACTCCCGACGACCCGTTCGCGCCTGTCGGAGAGCCCGCGGTGGCCGACGTAGACGCCGGCCACGCCTCGCCTGTCGGCGTGGTCGGTGATCGATTCGGCGGGTCTGCCCGTCAGCAGTTCTGTCCGTATCTCGACACCGCCGTGTTCTCCGGCGGCCTCGCGTGCCACCTGACTCGCCTGTTCGAGTGTCTGCTCGCCCTGTTCCGTGGCCGCCTCGTCACCCGCGAGCACGATTTCCCCTCCGACGAGTTCCGTCTCGGGGGTCAACACGTGGACGATTTCGAGGCTGGCGTCACGGACGCTCGCCTCGACGGCGGCGTGTTCGACGGCTGTATCGCTGACGGTCGACCCATCTGTTGCGACGAGATACCGCATACACGTGTGTATCGACCGGACGATAATAACGACCTGTGTCTGTCTCACGCGGGTGAGAATACCTGACGACAGTCGCTTCTCGTGTCGTCCGCGTCGTGCTGCCAGCCACACCTCCGCGGTGCTCGATTCCACGGGCGGTCGACACTGCTCACGTGTCCGGAGCCGGCGGTGTCAGTTCCCGCCGACGGCACGACCAGACCGCTCGCGGATCTCGAGTTTCCACACGTTCGGGGACTCCCCGGGTTCGTACTCTGCGAGGAGGCCCGCCTCGAAGGCGTTGTCGGCCATCGCCTCGCGGGCGACGTCCCACTCGGCCGGGGTGATCCGGTCGAGCGGTCCCGCGACGATGACGCTCCGCCAGCTCCCGCCCGGTTCGAGGTGCTCGGCGCGGGCCTCGCAAGGCGTCGGTCAGATCAAAGCTACTACCGGTGGCGAAGTGGTAGCCGAAGACTGATTTTCACGTCGGTATAGCCGACAGTATGCCCCACGACTCTGGACGTGATCATCTCCGGCGACGAGGGCGAGCGCGTGGCCCGCCCCGATCCCTTCCGCGCCACCTCGCCTGCCGGTGTCACGGATACACAAGCGCCTCGCACGGATTTCTGTGAGGCGTCTTCGGACTGACCGCACGAGCGTGTGGTCGATCCGGCACTGACAGACGGCAGTCCGTCTCAGTCAGCCGTCTCGAAATCCGGCTCGACAGTCTCCGACGACGGTTCGGTGCCGCTGATCCTGTACACCGTGTACAGCAACCAGACCAGCAGGCCAGCCAGGATGATGAACGACCGGACCTCCAGCGGCACGAGCGTTTCGTGGACGATCTGTCCCTCGCCGGTGACGGCGTGGGGGCTTCCGAAGAGGGTCTCGACGACCCCGACGACCACTGCGCCGAACAGGATCAGCCCCCCGCCGACGTACATCGCGATCTTGTCTGCGGTGGTTGGTGTGGACATGGTTCAGCCGAGTAGGAACCGCAACCGCGGGTGGTTCTGGACGAACTCCGTCTGCCGGAGGTAGCCGTCCAGGCCGAACACTCTGCCGGAGCCGAACACGACGAGCGTGACGAACAGCAGCAACGCAAGCAGGTCGCCGTTGACCATCCCGTGTGCCCAGGCGCCGCCGGGGCCGTTGACGAAGTAGAAGAACGTCATCAACACGGCACCGAAGAACGCGGCCGTCCTGGTGAGTGTGCCCAGGACGAGTCCGAGCCCGATCAGTGTCTGGCCGATCGGGACTGCGAAGTTGACGACCGTCAGCCCGACGCCGTCGGCGAAGGGCGTCACCATCGGCGCGAGGATCGACGCCTGAGCCGCCCCGCCGACGAACCAGCCCGCGTCGAACGGCCAGTTGACGAGCTTGTCGAGGCCGGCGTGCAGGAAGTACCAGCCCATAATGAAACTTATAAATCTGATCCAGTACGCCGTCCACGGCCCTGACAACGCCACCGACACCTCCCGTCCGAGTAACTGCGTCTCGAGTCTGTGTGATGTACTTGTGGCCATACTGTCCTTTCCTCCGGGTGGAGATACGACGGAACCGAACATGAACGTGTAGCGTTTTTTCATCTTGCCGGGAATCGTGGCCGTCGCGGTGTGTTCGCCGTGTGATCAAGCAGACAGTATACTGCCGTGTGAGTGTAATTTTCAGGCAATTTTCGGGAGTATACTGTTGTATTATACCGCTAAAGACGGAGATCATTGTATGTGTGTTCAGACACGGAGCAGACAGGTGATCGTCGTCGGCGGCGGTCGCGTGGGGCGCCGGACAGCCGCGCGGCTCACCGACGACGGATACACGGTGACGGTCATCGAACGCGACCCGGCCAAGCGCGAGCGGATCCGAGAGCACACGGTCAGCCGCGTGATTGTGGGCGACGGCGCGGACGTCGACGTCTTTCGGGAGGCGAACCCCACGATGGCGGACGTCGTCGCCGGCCTGACGAACGACACCGAGACGAACCTCGCGGTCTGCGAACTCGCCCGGGAGCTCGTCCCCGGCGTCAGGACGCTTGTCCGGATCTGCGGGGACGGCGAACAGGCCTACGCCCACCTCGAGTACGTCGACAACGTCGTCTACCCGGCGGCCGCCGGCGCGACGATGGCGGCCGACCGGATCACGCTGGACCGGCCCGGCCTCGCTTCCTCCGCCGGGACCGCGGGCGAGACGCCACGGGAGTGATCCCTGGCGGTTCTGGCGCGGGTCACTCTCCCTCGCCGGGACGGACGGTCAACACCGGCACCGGCGAGAGCCGGACCACCTCCTCGGCGACGCTCCCGAGCAGGATCCGCTCGTACATGTCCGAACCGAGGGCCGCCGTACACTCCAACCCCGGACCCGGTTCCCGGAGTATCGGGAACCGCGGACAGCCGGCGGCCGGTCTCATAGTGAGTGCTGACTGTGTCCCGGTCCGACCACGCGGTCGTGCGGTCCGGCACTGACTTACACCAATCACTATCACGGTCCGGCCGTCGTCGATTTCGACTCGTCACCCGTCGGTCCCGGTCACGCCGGTGACCTCGGTGGCTCTGACGCGGCCGATGACGAACTCGTCTTTCGTGCTGTTGGGCCCGTACCCGAGGCGGAGATACACCTCCTCCTCCAGTCCGTGGACGACGTCACGCCTCGCCGCGCGACGGTGCCAGCCCGGTGTGCTCGGTCCCTGTCGACTCGCGCAACTCGGCGAGTGACGTGGGCCCGGCCCGGGCGGGCGAGAGAATCAGGAGGTCTCCTCGACCTCGGTGCGTTCCCGCCCGGCGTACAGCGAGTACAGAACGAGTCCCAGCCCGGCAGCCGAGAGCACTGCCAGCACGACCGACCGGGTGCTCCCGCCAGCGGCGGGTCCCCCGGGACCGGCGTGGGCGACCAGGCCGACCGTCAGGAGGCCCAGGCCGAGACACAGGACCCCGAACTCGCGCGCGTCTGTCCGCCGGTATGCCCTGTACGCGAAGTAGGTGACGCTTCCGCCAGAGAGCAGCGTGACTGCGTAACTGAACACCAGTAGCGCTGCCAGTGCGTCGGCCATGTGTATCTAGTCCAGGGGACGGCTGTCGCGGCGTGTGACAGACGGACGTAGAGACCGACGCGGCTTCAACCACCGGGGGTGTTCTCAGTTCCCAGGAACGGGACGGCGCGGGGCGGGTGACGTTCTCCCCGGCGTGGGAAACGTGTGGCTGGTTTAGGCACCCGCGGGGTCGACAATCCCACATGTCCGTCGACGAACTGGACGAGGCCGGCCTCTCCCGGATGGACGGCGACGCGATCGACCGCTTTCTGGCGAACCAGCGGACCGGCGTACTGGCCCTTCCCGCGGAGGGGGCCCCGTACGTCGTGCCCCTGTCATTCGGCTACGACGGGGAGGGATCGCTGTACTTCACGTACCTCCTGGGCTCGGAGAGCAGGAAGGAGGCGCTGACCGAGCGGGCCGAGACCGCCAGCTTCCTCGTCTACAGCGCGGATTCGCCGTTCCACTGGCAGAGCGTCCTCGTGGAGGGCCGGCTCGACCGGTTGCCCCGCGAGCAGTGGGACGACGCGCCGCTGGACGAGGCGTGGCGCCCGGCCCTCTTCGAGTCGGCCACCCTCTCGCGGGGCGCGGCGGTCTACCGGCTCCGGGTCGAGGAACTGGCCGGGCTCAGACACGCCGGCCTCCCGCCGGGCTTCGACCGGTGAGCACGGCCGGGCGGAGACAGCCTTTTGCGCGACGCCGGCCTACGACAGTCCACCGTGACCGATACCGAGTACCCGCCGGACTCGCAACCGATCGGCGACGGAGGACGGGCCGCGAGGGACGTCCCGCCGACGGAGCCGAGAGCCGGCGAGACTGCGAGTTTCACTCTCGGCCCCGACGGGCGTGTCAGGAGCTGGAACCGCACGGCCGAATCACTCACCGGGTGGGACGACGACGTCGTGGACGAACACGTCTCCGTGCTGTTCGCCGACGGCGACGACGGGCTCGACAACTGCACCATCGACGCCGCGCTGGACTCGGTCACACGGACGGGTCACTTCGAGACCGGAGTCAGGTGTGTCGGGCCGGCGGGGGCACTCCTTCCGGCGTCTGTGACGATCACGCCCCGGAGCGGGAACGGTGACGGGCCAGCGGAGTACACGGTGGTCCTGCGCGACGAGACAGCCAGAACACAGGTCGCCGACGAGCGCAGGCTCCTCGCGGCGGTCAGCCGCGAAGTCGCCCGGGCGGAGTCGTTTGCCGGGGGAGTCGAGACGGTGCTGGCGGCGGTGTGTGACCACACGCAGTGGGCCTACGGCGAGGCCTGGGTGCCGGCCGACGACGGTCAGTCCCTGGAGTACGTCGTCGGCCACGCCGCGGACACGGCTCTGCAACCGTTTCTGAACAACAGCACGTCCGTGACCCTCCCGGCCGGCGAGGGGTTGCCCGGTCGGGTGTACGCGTCGGGAATGCCGGAGTGGATCCCGGACGCCTCCGAGAAGCCGGAGTCGGTGTTCAGTCGGGCGGGGCCCGCGGCCGACGTCGGCCTGCGGGCGGCGCTCGGGATCCCGATCACGACCGGGGACCGCGTTGTCGCTGTCCTCGCGTTCTTCCTGCGCGAGCGCCGGGAGGCCGACGACCGGCTCGTCGAGGTCGTCACCGACGTCGCGGCCGACCTCGGCGGACTGATGGCGCGCAAGCGGACCGACGACGCGCTGGCACAGGAGCGTGCGCTGCTCGGGCAGGTCTTCGAGACGAGCCCGGTCGGTCTCCTCGTGGCAGATACGGACGGCACGATCGAACGCGCCAACAGGGAGGTGGGCGAGATTGCCGGTCGCCCGCCCGAGTCGCTCGCTGGCCGCCGGTTCGAATCCGTCGGGGAGTACCAGAACGCGAGCGACGAGACGGTCCCCGGCGGGGCGTTGCCCGTCGCCAGGGCACTCGAGACCGGCGAGACGATCCAAGACGTCGAACTCCGGCTCTCCAGGGAGGACGGGGAGCACGTCTGGGTGCGGGTGAGCGCGTCGCCGATCCGCTCGGACGACGGGAGCCTCGAAGGTGTCACGGTCGCACTCGAGGACGTCACAGAGCACAGGGAACGCGAGCAGTCGCTGCGGACGTTCCGCGAGGCGGTCGAACAGGCCGGCCACTCGATCTACGTCACGGACCCCGACGGGACCATCCAGTACGTCAATCCGGCCTTCGAGGCGATGACCGGGTACAGCGCAGCGGAGGCCACCGGACAGACGCCGAACATACTCAACTCGGGGGAACACGACAAGGAATTTTTCGCGGACCTGTGGGGGACGATACTCGACGGCGGGGTCTGGACCGGCGAGGTCGTGAACGAGCGCAAGTCCGGCGAACAGTACGTCATCAACCAGACCATCGCGCCGATCGTCGACGACGCCGGCGAGATCGAGCAGTTCGTCGCGGTCAACGACGAGATCACGGAACAGAAGCGCCGCGAGCGCACACTCCGCCGGCAGCGCAACTCGCTGGAACGGGTCCGACAGATCCTCGAGAGCCTCCGCCCGATCAACCGCGAACTCGCCCGCGCCGGGACCCGCGAGGAGATCGACCGGATCGTCTGCGAGCAACTGGCCGCCTCCGACGCCTACCTGTTCGCCTGGGTCGGCGACTACAACCGCGCCGCCGGGCAGATCGAACCCCGGGAGTGGGCCGGGATCGCCGACGGCTTTGTCGACGCGCTCGACCTGTCGGTCGCCGACGGGTTCGACCGGGGACCGTTCGACCGTGCGGTTTCGGAACAGAAGGTCTGCGTTCTCCGGGAGATTACGACGGATCCCGCCTCGGAGACGCGGCGCAACCGCGCTATCACGTACGGCTACCAGTCGGTGGCGGCCGTGCCGGTCACCTACGGCGAGACGGTGCTGGGTGTCATCGGCGTCTACTCCGCCCGCCGGGAAGCGTTCGACAAGTACGAACGGGGGCTGTTGCGGGAACTGGGCGAGCGGATCGGTCACGCGATCAACGCCGCCGAGAACAAGCGACTCCTCCAGGCCGACACCATCGTCGAGGTGGAGTTCGAGGTCGGGACTGCCGACTCGGCGTTTGCCTCCGTCGCGGCGGCACTGGACTGCCAGCTCTCGGTGACCAGCGTCACGCCCACCGACGACCGGGGATACCTCTGTTACGTGGCGGTCGACGGGGAACCGCCCGCGGCCGTCGTCGAGGCGCTCGCCGACCGGACGGACGTCGGGCGCGCGCGGGTGGTGCGGGCCCGGGGCGACACCGGCGTCGTCGAGGCCATCGTCTGGACCGGGCCGACGCCGGCACTGCTGGAACACGGGGCGACGATCCGTTCGCTCGAGGCTGCCGAGGGGGGCGCGACGCTGACCGCCGAGACTGCACCACAGTCGGACGTGGGCGCGTTGATCTCCGACCTCGAGGCAGCGAACCCGGCAACGGTCTTCCTCGCCAAGCGGACCCACACCCGGGAAGCAGCCACGCTGACGATGACACAGACCGCCGTCGAGGAGACCCTCACCGACCGCCAGCGGGAGGTGCTGGCGCTCGCGTACCACGCCGGATTCTTCGAATCGCCCCGGGACTCTACCGGCGAGGAACTCGCCGGGGCGCTCGGAATCTCCGCCCCCACGCTCTACCAGCACGTCCGCAAGGGTGTCAGGAAAATCCTGGGGTTGCTGGTCGACGCCGACAGTCTCCGGCCGGCCCCGGCCCGCGACGAGCGTCCGGTCGCCGCGAATGATTGATATTCTGTCACTATCTGACTAGGTTCTTTCGATTCGTATTCAACTTCTATCACTAGTGGACTAGCGTCCATCCCTATCCTCGGGACGGTCGTAGCTTCACCCGTCCGATGACCGACAGTACACTCAAGGCGTTCCTGTTGGCGGCCGACGACAGCGACTGTCGAGCCATCCTGAGCGCCATCGAGGAGGAACCGAAAGCCGTCAAGGAGGTCTCCGAGGAGTGTGACGTCCCGCTCTCGACGGCCTACCGGAAGATCAACCGGCTGCACGAGGCCGGCCTCGTGGAGGAGCGGGTCCGGCTGAGCGGTTCGGGCAACCACACCAACGTCTACCAGGAGGACTTCGACAGCGCCCTGATCACACTCTCCGACGGCGAGTTCGACGTCGAACTCGTCGAGGGAAGACACGAGTCACGGCCGCCGGCCAGGCCGCGAGTCAACATCTAGTATGGCTGAGTTCCGGCTCTACTGCAGGACCTGTTCGTTCGAGCGCGAGACCTCGTCGCTCGAGGACGCGCTCCTCATCGAGACCGATCACAAGGAACAGCACGGTAGCGCCCACGAGGTGACAATCGAACGGCTCCGCAGTCCCTGACCCCCGGCGAGCGGCCAATCGCGCGGCGCGCGGCCTGGCGGGACGAAAATGGTTAGTGCTGGTCGGTGATAATCACCCCTGTGACGGTCATCGGCGTCGACGACACGGACTCGCGGGAGCTGGGGATGTGCACCACGTACGTCGCCACGCGCCTGGCAGAGCGTGTCGCTGCCGCGGGCGGGAGCGTCGAACGGGTGCTCCTGGTCCGCCTCAACCCCGCTGTCGAGCACAAGACACGGGGGAACGCGGCGCTGGCGGTCCACTGCGACCTCGACGCCGACCGCGCCCTCGCGCTGGCGCGGTCGGAACTCGATTGTGCGGCGACCGCCGACCCCGACACCAACCCGGGCGTCGTCGTGGCCGACCGCACCCCCGACGCGGTTCCGTCGCCTCTCGTCGCCGTTGCCCGGCGGGCGGTTCGCGAGTACGTCCGGCCGGAGGCTGTCCGCCGCCGCCTCGACGCGGCGGGATTCGCAACCGCCGAGCGCGGCAACGGGCGGGGGCTCGTCGGCGCGACCGCCGCGACCGGCGCGTGGCGGGCCCCCGGGGAGTGGACCTACGAGTGTCTCTCCTACCGCGAGCGCGAGCGCTGGGGGGCCCCGCGCGAGGTGGACAGCACGTCCGTGTTCGCGGCCGCCGACGCCCGCTACCCCGAGGTGTGGGACACCGTCGACCGCGAGGAGGGTGTGGCGGTCTGTGTCCCGCGGACGCCCTGTCCGGTCCTCCACGGCGTCCGCGGGGACGACCCCGACGCGGTCCGCCGGGTCGCCGGCGCAATCGAGAGCGAACCCGTCGCGCGCCGCCGCGTGTTCGTCACCAACCAGGGCACTGACGCGCACCTCCGCCCGGCGACCGACGGCGTGTCCGACGGCCGCGCCTACCGGCTGGACGGCCGCGTCGCCGCGCCGCCGGAGACCCGCGAGGGGGGACACGTGTTCTTCGCGCTCGACTGCGACGCCGAGGGCAGCGGGCACCTGCGCTGTGTGGCCTTCGAACCGACCAAGCGGTTCCGCGACCGGGTGCGTGCGCTCCGTCCCGGCGACCGTCTGACGGTCTGTGGCGAGGTGAGCGACGGGACGCTCAAGCTGGAGAAGTTCGCCGTCCGGGATCTCGTGACCGTCGAACCCGCAACGCCGGACTGCCCGGCGTGTGGCCGCTCGATGGAGTCGGCCGGTCGGAACGCCGGCTACCGGTGCCGGGACTGTCCGACGAGCGCCGACGCGAAGGTCAGCCGCCGGGTCGACCGCGACCTCGAGCCGGGCTGGTACGAGGTGCCGCCGTGTGCCCGCCGGCACGTCGCCAAACCGCTCGTCCGGGGCGGGTTCGACGCGCCGGTTCACCCCGAGCGGTGAGCCGGGCGGCGAAAGCGCAAGCGCTATTCCGTCGAGTGACCTAGCAGAGACAGCCACGCCGGGTGGTACAGTTCCCGGACCGCGCCGCCACGGGACACGCGAGGGGACAGCCAGCCCGGCAGGGAGACACAGATGACCAGTCCCGACCCGAGAGACGGCGAGACCGCGGGTGAGTGTGACCTGTGCGGGCTCCCGCTCGGGCGCCAGCGGGGGGCGGCCGTCACCGACGACGAGGGGCGGGCGTTCTGTTGCACCGGGTGTCGCGAGGTCGACAGCGCGCTCGGCAGCACCGACGGCGTCGACGAGGCGGACGTCCGCGAGCGGGTCGCCGGCGCGGCCGACGGAGAGGCGGGCGTCGCCGAGGACGGCCCGCCGCCGGGAGACGAGCGCGCGTTCCTCCGGGTCGACGGGATGTACTGTACGACCTGCGAGGCGTTTCTCGAGTCCGTCGGCGAGACGGCCGACGGCGTCGACGGCGCCGAGGCGAGTTACGTCACAGAGACCCTCCGGGTCGACTACGACCCCGAGACAATCGACGAGGAGACTCTCCCGGAACTGTTCAGCCGGGCGGGCTACAGGGCCACCCGCCGCGGGGACGCCCTCGGGGCCCGGCGGGCCGAGGAGGAGGCAATCTGGCGGCTCGGCTTCGGCCTCATGGCCGGGATGTTCGTGATGATCCCCTACCTCATCTTCATCTACCCGGTCCACTTCCAGGTGCTGTACTCCGACTGGATGCTCGAGCAGATCACCCGGCAACTGGAGAACGCCCAGTACCCCTTCTACGTCATCTTCTTCATGACGAGCCTGGTGCTGTTCTACACCGGGTGGCCGCTGTTGCAGGGCGCGTACGTCAGCCTCCGGGCCCGTCAGCCGAACATGAACCTTCTCGTCTCGCTGGCGGCGCTCGGAGCGTACCTCTACAGCGCGCTCGCAGTCGCGCTCGGGCGCGTCGACCTCTACTTCGACGTGAGCGTGGCGATCGTCCTCGTGGTCACCGCCGGCACCTACTACGAGTCGCGGATGAAGCGCCGAGCGACCGACCAGCTCTCGGAACTGACGACTGCGACCGTCGATACCGCACGCCGCTACGAGGACGGGGCGACCGAGGATGTCCCGGTGGAACGCCTCGCGGCCGGCGACCGTGTGCTCGTCCGCGAGGGCGAGCGCGTCCCCGTCGACGGGACCGTTACCGAGGGCGAGTGCACCGTCGACGAGGCCGTCGTGACCGGCGAATCGCTCCCCGTTGCCAAGGCCGGGGGCGACGAGGTGATCGGCGGGTCGGTCCTGACAGACGGCGCGGCCGTCGTCGAGGTCGGCGAGGGCGCCGAAAGCAGCGTCGACCGCGTCGTGAACCTGGTCTGGAACCTCCAGAGCGACGCGACGGGCGTCCAGAAACTCGCCGACAGGCTCGCCGTGATCTTCGTGCCGGGGGTGCTCGTCCTGGCGGCGCTCGTGGGTCTCGCGTACCTCGCGCTCGGTGCGGCGCCGGCGGCCGTCCTCCTGACCGCGCTGACCGTCCTCATCGTCTCCTGTCCCTGTGCCCTGGGGCTGGCGACGCCGCTCGCGGTCGCCTCCGGCATCAGGGAGGCGCTCCAGCGGGGTGTCGTGGTCTTCGACGACAGCGTCTTCGAACGCCTCCGCGGCGTCGAGACCGTCGTCTTCGACAAGACCGGCACACTCACCACCGGCGAGATGCGCGTCGTCGACGCGTCGGGGCCCGACGGGACTCTGCGGGCCGCCGGCCGCCTGGAGGCGCGGTCCTCGCACCCGGTTGCCGAGGCCGTCACGGACGCGTTCGGGCCGGAACGGGCGGCGACCGACGGGGGCGTCGAGCGGACCGCGGCTGGCGGGGACGGGTCCGGAACGGACGACGGGGACGCCGGCGTGGAGATTGCGTCGTTCACGAGCCACGACGCGGGCGTCGGCGGGGTGGTCGACGGCAGCGACACCCTCGCCGGTCACCCGGACCTCTTCGAGAGCCGCGGCTGGACGGTCCCCGAGAGAATCCGCGAGCGGGCCGCGGACGCCCGCGCGTCCGGCCACGTCCCGGTCGTCGTCGGCCGGGACGGGACGGCCGAGGGGGTCATCGCCGTTGGCGACGAGCCCCGCGAGTCCTGGGACACGACGGTGACCGGCCTCGGCGAGCGCGGCGTCGAGGTGGTCGTGCTCACGGGCGACGAGGGTGCGGCGGCCGAGGCGTTCCGCGAGCATCCCCACGTCGCGGAGGTGTTCGCGGGCGTCCCCCCGGAGGGCAAGGCCGCGACGGTCCGGCGCCTCGGCCACGACCGGCAGGTTGCGATGGTCGGCGACGGAACCAACGACGCGCCCGCCCTCGCCAGCGCGGACCTGGGTGTGGCACTCGGCGGCGGCACGGCACTGGCGGCCGACGCCGCCGACGTCGCGGTCGTCGACGACGACCTCTCCGCGGTTCCGGAGGTGTTCGACCTCGCCGACGCCACACGGCGCCGGGTCAAACAGAACATCGGCTGGGCGTTCGTCTACAACGGCGCTGCCATCCCGCTCGCCGTCGCTGGCCTGCTGAACCCGCTTTTCGCCGCGGGGGCGATGGCGACCAGTTCGCTTCTCGTGGTCACCAACTCGACGCGCCCGCTGCTCGGCGAGTGACCGCCGCCGGGTCGGCGGAGACCGAAACCGATACCGGCCTCGCGGCACGAGTGTAGACGATGCTCGCAGAGTCGGTCCTCGCCCTGCCGCTGCACCTCACCGACGCGACGGTCGACTCCGTCGAACTGGGGGTGTTTTTCGTCATCGGCCTGCTGGGTGGTGCCCACTGCCTGGGGATGTGTGGCCCGCTCGTGACCATGTACGGCGAGCGCATGGCCGAACGGACCGACGGGGGCACCCGGCTGACGACCTACGAGGTGCGCCAGCACGCCCTGTTCAACCTGGGGCGGACAGTCAGCTACGCGACCCTCGGCGGGCTCTTCGGGCTCGCCGGGTTGCTGTTCTTCGACGCGACCGCTGTCACGCGGTTCGAGCGCCCGATCCGCGTCGTCACCGGCCTGGCAGTCGGGTCGCTCATCCTGCTGGTGGGTGTCCAGTACGTGATCGGGCGGCAGGGGAGCCACAGCCTGCCCGGCAGCGGCGCGTTCGCGCGGGTCTACGGATACATCGACGGGATGGTCGACGACTGGGCGACCGGTCCCGGTATCGTCGGACTGGGGCTGGTCCACGGCCTGTTGCCGTGCCCGTTGCTGTACCCCGCGTTCCTCTACGCCTTCGCCGGCGGGTCACCCATCGGCGGCGTGCTCGGACTCGGGCTGCTCGGCGTCGGCACCTTCCCGACGCTGTTCCTCTACGGCACCGTCATCCAGTCCGTCGGGGCGACCCACCGCGCCCGGCTCCACCGCGTGCTCGGCGTGGCCTTCCTCGTGATGGGCTGGATGCTCCTCTCGCACTCGCTGGCTCTGCTGGGGATTGCGGTCCCCCACGTGGAGATCCCGACCTACCAGCCGCTGTGATCCGTGCCGTGACGCGGATACCCGACAGTACGGGGCTTCCGATTCCGGGCCTCCCGGGGCGTGACGGCGACAGCGGCGCCGGTGACCGACTCATACTGATTGCTGTAACTGTGTCCCGGTCCGACCGTACGCAGTCGTGCGGTGGATCCGGTAGTGACTTACAGCAATCCGTATCATCCTGCCGCGTCGGCAACTCCGCCAGCCAGCGGACACCGGGTCGGTACCCGCTCGCCGGATTCTCCCGGAGACCCCTCTCAGGCGCGAATATCGCCGCGGAGCGTGTCTTTAATGAACTAGTAGGAGGAACCAGTGGTTGTATCATGTCTGACTACAGTCGAAGGGAAACGCTCAAATGGCTCGGTACGACAGGTACCGTCGGCGTCATCGGTCTCGCCGGTTGTTCACAGCAGGACGGCGGCGGTGGCGGCGAAGGAACTCCGACGCCGAGCGATGGTGGTGACGGCGGCGACGGCGGTGACGACATGGAAGACGGCGGCGACGGCGGCGACGGCGACGACGACATGGAAGGCGGCGGCGAAGCCATCCAGATGGGAACGCTGTTCCCGATCACAGGTACGAACAGTCCGTACGGCGGCGGTCACCAGCAGGCTGCGAACCTGGCAGTCGAGGAGATCAACGCGGCCGGCGGGCCGCTCGACAGGGAGATCCAGATGACGAACAGCGACACGGAGGGGGCCCCGTCGCGGGCGTCCCAGAAGTTCCAGACGATGATCAACGAGCAGGGCATCGTCGGCCTGGTCGGCCCGTACTCCAGCGGCATCGGGACGACGCTGGCGCCGGTCGCGCGCGACAACCGAGTTATGGAGGTCAGCAACGGGAACACCTCGCCGGCGCTTGCGACCGCCGGCGTCAACGAAGAAAACGGCGTGAAGTACTACGGCCGGACCTCGCCCAACGACACCCAGCAGGGCCTCGTTGTGGCGCGGATTATGAACGAGACGCTGGGTGCCGAGACGGCGTCGTTCCTCTTCGTCGACAACCCCTACGGGGAGGGACTGGCCCAGGTTGCCAGCGAGAACTTCGACGGCGAGACGCTGAACATGGTCGGCTACTCCAAGGAGACCAGCGACTACACCTCCACCCTCGACTCGGTGTTCGACGGCAACCCCGACGTCGTGGGCGCGGTCATGTACCCCGGCAACGGCCGGACCATCCTCCAGCAGTGGGACCGCGGCGGCTACGGCGGCCAGTGGGTCGCCGCCGAGGCGATCTGGTCGCCGGAACTGCTCTCGGACCTGGCCGACATCGTCGAGGGGATGTACGTTACCTCTCCCCAGACCGCCGACAGCGCAACCTTCCAGGAGAACATGGGCGGCGAGGGGAGCATCACGCAGTTCGCGCCCCACGCCTACGACGCGACCTACCTCGAGGCGCTGGCCATCCAGCGCGCCGGCGAGGCCAGCGGCACCGGCATCGCCGAGAACATCCGTGCGGTCTCCCGTCCGGACGGCACCGACATCGGTGTCGCCGAGTTCGGGACCGCCAAGGAGGAACTCGCCAGCGGCAACGAGGTCAACTACGACGGCGCCTCCGGCGACGTCGACCTCAACGAGAACCTCGAACCCGTCGTGCCCTACCGGATCCTGCAGGTCTCGAACGGCGAGGCACAACTGCAGGAGGAGGTCCCGGTGACCTACTTCCAGGGCAAGATCTGAGCCGGTAGCACACACCACCGATCCAGTTTTTTTGCCCGCTGCGACGCCTCCCAGCCGAGGGGTTTCCCGGCACGTGTTGCTGGCGCCGGATTCCGTCCGGGAGAGCCGGCGGCTGTCGTACTGACTGTTGGAGTGCGGTCGATCCGGAAATAGCTTACAACCGACCCTATCAGGCCAGCCACTCGTCGGGCTTGGTGTCGTAGTCGACGTCGGTGGCTGCGAGGTGTTCGACCTCCTCCCAGTCGAGTTCCCGCTCGGTGAACTCCATGCCGTCGTAGCGGATCAGCCGGCCCCGTTCGGTGGGTTCGGGCTCGCTGTCTCGCCGGCGCGCGACCTCGATGTCGTGTTCGTCGTACTCCTTGACGATTGTCCGGAGGTTGACCGGCCGTCCCCACAGCTCGAAGACGCGTTCGAGAGTGTTCTTGGCCTGCTCGGTGTCCAGCGTGACCCCGTTGTACTGGTGGTCGAGGAGGAGTTCGTTGCGGTTCCCGTAGTTGCCGTCCGCGACCACCACTGTCGGCTTCCCGAAGTTGGTGAACTGCAGCATGAGCTTCTTTTTGACCTCCTCGTGGTCGGTCGAGGTCACGCGGTAGTCGTCCGAGGAGTGCATGTACTCGTAGGTGAAGTAGTCGTTGGCGTCGACGAACTCCTGGGTGAGGAACTCGTCGAGGAAGGTCACGTCGTTGTGGCTCTCCCGGACCTCGCGCATCCGGTTCCAGCCGACAGTGTAGTCGACCCCGGCGAGGGCCTCCCCGACGCTCCCGTACCGGGCGTCGTCGAACATGTACCGGGAGATCCGCTCCAGTTCGCTCTTGCTGA
>CAZUVE010000024.1:0-25420 GCA_964623735.1 uncultured Halobacteriales archaeon
CGCTTCGGCCCTCCAGTTACCGACAACTCGCTTCGGCCCTCCAGTTACCGACAACTCGCTTCGGCCCTCCAGTTACCGACAACGCCAACCTGTGAAGTACCTCGGGGACAAGCCCCGAGGCTCCACCCCGCCAGACAACTCCCGTCGTACCACGCCAGAGACGCGGATCCAGCGCGCATCCCGGTTGTTGCTATAGGGATGTTCGAAAGCGTTTACCAGGTCGACCGCACGCCTTCTTGCGGTCGATCCTGTAATGACTTTCGAACATCCCTACAGTACTGCCGGCTGTGCACCCGTGAGCAATGTCGACCCTCTGTGGGGTCGCATATTTCCGCGGAGCTACAGTCGGCAGTATACTGATTGCTGTAACTGTTTCCCGGGACGACCGCACGACTGTGTACGGTCGATCCGGTAACGACTTACAGCAATCAGTATAGTAGCGGTGAACTTCGGGGTAGCTACGAGAGGTCGTATACGGCGATGTCGCCACCACAGCGGGGACACCTGTCTGCGTCTGTCGTGAGATTTGATCCACAGTCCCGGCACTCGACGTGTCTCTTTGATACTGTCGGCTCTGCGCGTGAGCAGTGTCGGCACCCCGGGGTGGAGAATATCTTCACGTCGGTATAGCCGACGGTATATTCCCGAGGTCGAGTGGCTGTCGCGGGCAGCAGCGTACTACAGGTCGGTAGAGTTGAAACGCCGGAAGCCGAGCGTCAGCGGAACCACACACCAGGCGGCGAGTACCGCGAGTGCCATCCACCAGTTGACAAAGAAGGGGGCGCTGTCGCCAACGTATCGGCTCGCTTGCCCGATATCGAAGCCAGCGCGGACGAGCCGGTAGTACGACTCGCTCGGTTTGACCAGTCGGAACAGCAGTGCCCAGTCGGGCATGTCCGACAGGACGCTGAAGTCGAACCGGTGAAGAACCAGGAGCGTCGCAGTGTGTATATTGTCCCAGATCTGCACCAGTAGGAGGTAGACGCCGACCGCACCGAACGTTATCCGACGGTCGACGGTTGTACTCATCGAGAGCCCGATCGCGATACCTACGAAGGCGATACCGTACAGGGCAGTCGCAACCAGAAACCACGGGAACAGCACCGCTCCGTCGCTGCCGTAGCGCACGACCCCGACGACACCCGCGAGAAGTAGCGTGGCTGCCATCGGAACGAGCAACACCGACGAGCGCCCGACAAACTTCCCGAGAACAACGTCTCGACGGGCATTGGGAAACGCGAGCGTGAGGTGGAGACTGCCGGTCGTCCGCTCGCGAGCAATCGACTTGTATCCCAGCAGAATAGCGAGCAGGGGCAGCAACACGCTGACCAGAGTGGCGAGTCCCTGCAAGAACGCCGAAAACGTGTTCTGTCCGACGTAGCTGTGGGCGAATCCGTACCCGACGAACGCGATCACCAGGAGACCGGACAGGAGCCAGAGCGTTCGCGACCGGCTCGCGTCGTGGATATCTTTGTGTGCGACAGACTGCCAACTCATACTACATCCCTCCGAGTGAACCGGAGGTAGGCCAGCCCCAGTGGACCGACGACCCAGCCGATCAACACCACGAGACCGGCCCACTCCCCGAGGTACCAGGGCCCGGGAACAGTAGCGGCTGGGTCGAGGAATCCGTCTGTCACCCGCGTGAAGGCCCGGTCCGGCGAGAGGCTGAAGACGAACCGGGCGGCAGCGGGCAACTCCCCGTCAGTCACACCGGCGGTAGTCAGGCCGAGCTGGAGTGCGCTCTCGATGGTATCCCAGAGAAACACGAGCACGAAGAGCAATCCGAACCCGAGCACGAGCGCGCGGCGTCTGGTAGCAACCCCGAGAGAGACCGCCATTCCGAGCGCAACCCAGAGTGCTCCGAAAAACACTGTCAGCAGGACGAAAGCGACAAATTCGGGGACGACCAGTTCGCCGAACGGGTAGACAACGAGAGCGCCGGCGGCGGCCATTGTCCCAACGATAGTGGCGGTCAGCGGACCAGCCCGGCCCACGAATTTCCCGAGGATGACCTCCTCACGACTGTGTGGCAGCGCCAGCGAGAGTAACAACGCACCTGACTCCTGTTCGCTCACGACTGCGTTGTGGCCGAGCAGGAGCCCCACTACGGGGACGACCGTCGTGAGCCATCCGCTGACGTAGCCGGTAAACCGGGCAGTCGTGACCGGGTCCGCACCCTGGACGGGATAGAGATACGCCAGCAGGAGAACGCCCAGGGCGAAGACGCCGAGAAGGATCCTGATCGAACGGGCACTGAATGTCAGACGACCGTCCTGGCGGGCGATAACCGTCCACGTCATCGCTGACCACCGTTTGTGTATTCGACGAACATGTCTTCGAGCGACGCCTCCTCGGTTCGGAAGTTCACGACGTCTACGCCGGCGTCGTGCAGTTCCACGAGGACATCCATCTTCGCGTCGTCGGTACAGGTCACTTCGATGGTTTCTTCGCGAGTGATGGCTGTTTCGACATCCGCTATGTTTCGGACTGCGGCCAGGGTCTCGTCTGTCACCCCGTCGGACGTGATGACGAGTTTGGTTCCCCCGCCCAACGATTCCCGGAGTCCGTCGATAGTGTCGACGGCGACGAGGTCACCGCCCTGGAGAATGCCGACGCGGTTACAGACGGCTTCGACCTGCTCGAGGATGTGACTCGAAAAGAAGACCGTCGCACCACGGGCGTTTTCTTCGCGGATGATCTCGCGCATCTTCGCGGCTCCGTTCGGATCGAGTCCCGTGGTCGGTTCGTCGAGCACCAGGAGATCCGGGTCGCCCACGAGCGCCATCGCCAGCACGAGTCGCTGTGCCATGCCCTTCGAGTAGTCGCTGGCCCTCCGGTCGGCGTCTTCGCTGATGCCGACCCGGTCTAGGAGTCTGACCGGATCGTCGTCGGCGTCCTTCGAGCGGATTGCGTACTCGACGTGCTGGCGGCCGGTCAATCGATCGAACACCGAGTACCCCTCCGGCAGTACACCGATCCGCTCTCGCACGTCGACGCCGTCTGCCTGACAGTTCCTGTCGAAAATAGAGACTCCCCCGTCGGAGGGTTTCGCGAAGTCCAGCAGTATGTTGATGAAGGTGGACTTTCCGGCTCCGTTCGGACCGAGAAAGCCGAACGTCTCCCCTTCTTCGACGACGAGGTCGACCCGGTCGAGAGCAACGACCGTATCGTACCGCTTCGAGAGGCCAGTCGCTTCGATTGCTGCCATGGACGGACATCGTGCAGGGTACAGTTAAGTTGGAGAGCACTGTCTCCGAGAGTGATACGGATTTCTGACGACTGCGTGTCGGCAACCGGTTCCTCGAGCAACCTGGAGTAGCGGCACTGACCTGGGGTGCGACGAGTTGATACACGCTCGAACCGTACAGAACCTACTGTAATGACCGGTGATGGCAGGGCCGGACGCGGTTCGTCGGACACCGGCGAGACCGATACCGAGGAGCCAGTAGTTCCAGCCGCCGCCGACATCCCGTCCCCTGGGACGCTGTGTGGCGATGAGACGGCCACCGGGTACGTCGTCTGGCATCGAAAACACCTCCGAACAGACGATCACCGAGCGCTCTCGACTGCGCTCGCAGACGGCGATGTCGTCTGTCCACTGTTCGTATTCGATCCGACGTTCTACGGTGCAGACGGTCTGGCCTGTGACGCCCGTCTCCGATTTCTCCACGAGGCTGTCGGCAGTCTCGACACGATCTACGCCACAGTCCCTGTCCCTACGACCTCGATTGCGCGAACCGCAGACCAGTCCGACACACAGTCTGCAGGGAGACGCTCCGGGCCTCTCGGTAGTGCGCCGGCCGACGGCCTCGACGCTCCGGGTGCGATACCGGCGCCATCGAACACGCCGGGGCTCACAATCGGGCACGGCGACCCGATCAGGATTCTCTCGCGGTTTGTAGCCAGCGGGTGGTCGGTACTGACAATGGCAACCCCGACAGGCCGGTACGGTCAGCGCCGCGACGACCGCGCCCGGTCCGTCTGTGGCGACGCCATCGAGTACGTCTCCGGCGATGGCCTCGTCCGTGACCAGCAGTGGTCCCGGACGGACTGGCAGGCACACATCGAGGAGTGGCTCGGGTCATCACAACACAGCCCGGCGTGGGACGATGGCTCCTCGACGCTGCTCACGATCGACACGGGTGTGACGCCAGCGCTGGTCGATCACGAGTTCGGGATCGATCCGCAGAAAACGCAGGTCCCGTCGGGCACCCACCGTGTGGCGACCTCCCGGTTGCGGGACTTTGTCGACCGGATCCACTCCTACCCCGGGAGTATCTCTGCGCCACAGGACGCCCGTGACGGCGCCAGTGGGCTGTCGCCGTACCTCAATTTCGGCCTGCTGTCAGTCCGACAGGTCTACCAGTACACGCTGGAGAACGCACCGTCCTGTCGGGGTCGGGATATGTTCACCAGCCGGTTGGTCTGGAACATGCACTACAATCAGAAGCTGGTCGACTGGCCGGGGTGGACGGACCGGGCGGTCAATCCCGTTCTCGGGGGTCAGAACGAGGAGACCCACGACCCAGCCCTGGTCGAGGCGTGGAAGCAGGGCCGGACGGGCTTTCCGATGGTCGACGCGTCGATGCGGTGTCTCCGTCAGACGGGGTGGCTGAACTTCCGCATGCGCGCCATGTGTGCCTCCTTTTTCACACACATTCTCCAGCAGCCGTGGTGGATCGGAGCCGACTGGTACCACCACCACCTGATCGACAGTGATGTCGGCATCAACTACACACAGTGGCAGAGTCAGGCCGGGTTGATCGGCAAACCTTCCCAGCGGGTGTACAACCCGCGGAAACAGGTTCGCGACCAGGACCCGAGCGGCGAGTGGATCACCCGCTGGGTACCCGAGTTAGAACCGCTACCGGAGAACTTCCTCGACCGGCCCGAACGGACGCCGCTGTCGGTACAGGCCGACTGCGGTGTCCATGTCGGTGCGGAGTATCCGCATCCGGTCGTCGACTTCGAGGCTCGCCGCGAAGCCTTCTGGAACCGGTACGAGCGGCTCCGTCCCGAGGCTGCCCGTGCGCTCGGTCGTCGAGACATCGCGCGGCGAGCGTCGTTCTCGGGTGGATACGGCGCTGCTCGGGCTATTGCCGAAAAACACGGGTACGACGCCGACGAGACGACTGCTCCGCCGCAGGCCTCGTTGGCCGAGGCGGTGAACCGAGGCCCGGAGAGGGCTGCCGAGAACGGGCCACAGTCCGGGACGACACCGCCCTGCGACGGGAGTACAATCGCCGAAAGAGAGGTCCACGACCCACCAGTCACTGACGGCGAACGTGTCTCAGTACCGACTGGCGCCGGACGACGTGCCGGGGAACCGTCGCCCGACGACCGAACGGCAGTCACCGATCAGACCACAGAGACAGGTGACGGACGGGGCAGCGACGGCGGTGAAACGACCGGCGACACCGAGGCCGAACAGACGTCGATTCGGGAGTTCGAGTGAGAGTGAGTGCTGTCCCATAGGGATGTTCGAAAGTCATTACAGGATCGACCGCAAGAAGGCATGCGGTCGACCTGGCAAACGCTTTCGAACATCTCTAGATACCGCGAGGCCGGATCGAGCCGCCGGACGGCAACCCGGAGACGGTTCGCGGGGATACCAGTCGTGGTCCGGAGGTCGTCGACGACATGCGACTTTTTTTATCTCTATGGTCGTTAGTGCCCACACCTGATGGACGGCAGACAGTATCTTCCGGAAGGATTTCGCTCCCGGTACGCACTCAAGCTGCTAGCTGTCTCGCTACTCATCGTTGCGGTGATCGTCGCTGGCGGAACAGTGATCGCGTACCAGGTGTCTGATCGGGTGACTGAAGAGCAGTTACAGTCAATCGAGGCCAACGCGGAACTCGAAGCCGAGAGTCTCGCCCGATGGTTCGAGGGCGAACAGGAGTCGATCCGTCTTCTCTCTGCACACAACGGCGTCGATCCGTCCAATCAGACGACCACCGACCGAACGCTTGCAAGACAGTTGAACCAGGCACCAGACGAACTCGTCAGTCTCCACGTCGTCGAGCGTGCAACGGAACAGCCGTCGAACGGAACGACCGAACGGGTCGTCTCGAGCACTGACGACCTCGAAGGCGAGGAACTCGCTGCGACCAGTATTGACTGGGGCGAGAACGCCGACGGCGAGGAAGTGCCGTTCCGGTTCGACGGTACCGAGGATATACTCGTCTCGTGGGTCTATCTAGATGGAGGGAACATGTCGGTAGCGATCGCGTCACCGACCCGTGACGGGAACCACGTGTTGATCGGCGAGTACCATCCGAGCACCCGGGTAGCGAAGACAGCAGACGCGTTCGAGGGGGCGAACACAGTCGTTCTCGGCGGCGTGAGTGCCTACGTGATGTTCGAGAAAAACAGTCCGAACAAATTCCGGCCGTACAAGAGCGAGTCCACCGTTACCGAGGTGGAGTCCCGGATCGACGCCCGTGAGAACCAGTTTGCGCCGATAAGCGGCTCCGAACTGGACGACACGGAGGTCAGAGGCTATCACAGCGTTCCGAGCGAGGGCGTCAACTGGGTCGTTGTCAAGGAAGTTCCGCGCTCGAGCGCACTGGCAGTGACCGATCAGATCCAGCGGGATCTGGCGGGGCTGATCGGACTCGTGTTTGTCGGATTTCTGTTTCTCGGTGGGATGATCCACTACGGTCCGATCAGATCGATCAGGCGACTGTCGAGACAGGCAGACGCAATTGCGAGTGGTGACCTGACGGTCGAGATCGAGGACGACGGTCGGGCTGACGAGGTGGGCCAACTCCAGCGGAGTCTGCTCAAGACAGAATCGTACATCGAGACGATCACGGAGCAGGCCGAAAAAATCGCACGGCGACAGTTCGACGACGACGCTCTCGACGATGACATTCCTGGTCCCGTGGGCGAGGCGATGGTCGCGATGCGCGACGATCTCGACCGGTTCATCACCGAGAGTAAACACCGCGAACAGCGGCTCGAAGTGTTCAATCGGGTGCTCCGACACAACCTGCGGAACCGGCTCGACGTGATAAACAGTCACACAGAACAGCTGGCCGAGCAAACCGACAGCGACCACCCCGAGGCAGTGCTGTCGGCAACGGACCGGCTGGAGGCGATCGGTACCCGTGCGCGCCGGATCGATCGCCTGATGACGCGTGATCCCGAGCCGACTAGGGTCGATCTCACGACGGTGCTCCCCGAGCTTCTCGCGGACATCGGGTCCGACGGGATCACCGTCGAAACGGACCTCCCGCCGGCGGCCACACTCCGGACGGACGAAAAGACACTCCGGACGACGCTCGTGAGTCCGCTGGAGAACGCGATCGAGTATGCCGACTCGACGGCCACAGTCTCTGTCGAGTCGACAGAGAGTGGCTACACCGTCGTCATCAGCGACGACGGTCCGGGCATCCCGGCAACCGAACTCGATTCACTGGCGGCCGGCACCGAGACTGACCTGCGCCACAGCCGGGGGCTCGGCCTGTGGCAACTCAAGTGGGGAGTCGACGCCCTCGGCGGTGAACTCACCTTCGAGAACGGGGAGGAAACCGTGGTCCGGATTCGACTGCCAGACCTCGACGACCCGGAAGCCGAGCGAGCGTAATAGGCCCGAACCCGACGCCTCGACGCGCTGCCCGACAGCACGTCCGGGCGTCTGTGGCGCCAGAAAGTCACCCCGGACGGACTCTACCGCCAGTTCGCTTCTGACTCTGCCCGTTGCACCGGCGACGAACACGGCTTCGGGACGTATCCGTCTCTGTTGTCGACTACCTGTGATACGGATTGCTGTAACTGTGTACAGTACGACCGCACGACAGCATGCGGTCGATCCGGCAGTGACTTACAGCGATCCGTACGAGTCACACTGTCGGAGCGGGAGTTACGTCGACACCGGGGCGGGTACGGGACGAGCGCGGAGCGGTTCGACTCCGTCTCCGGCTGTTTCGCCTCCGAACTATTAACCCGCGCACAGCACAACGAGCGAACGTGTTCGCATGAGCGAAAGCCACGGATGGCTCGAACTGCTGGTGGCGACCGGAGACCAGTCGTTCGGCCGTGCAGTCACTGATGCGATCGAAGCGGCCGAACGGGCGTGCGGTGCGGAACACGTCGAGACAGCCTCGGGGGCTCTCGCACGGAGCAAGAGGGATCGTATCGACGGAGCTGTCGTCGACGGTCGGATAGCGGAGCCATCGACCGTCGTCGGCCGGCTCACCGACGAGCGGGACCTCCCGGTCGTTGTCCTGACCGATCCGGCCGGGGACAGCGACACACTCACGCGGGTACTCGAGGCGGGGGCGACGGACGTCTTTCCGCGAACGCCCGCGAGCGCACAGTACGAACTGGTGGTCGAACGCATCGCCGACGAGTCTGGCGATCCGTTGCGGGCGGATGACAGAGCGACCGGGGAGAAGCCATACCGCGAGGTGTTCGAGAACGTCTCGGACGGACTGGTCGTCCACGAGCCGGACACCGGCGAGATGCTGGACGTCAACGAACAGTTCTGCGAGATGACGGGCTACAGCCGGGAGGAACTCGTGGGCGAGACGGTCGACCTCGTCACGGCCGACGACGAGGAGTACTCCTACGAGCGGGCGAAACAGCTGATCAAGCGTGCGCGCGACGAGGGGGAACACCTGTTCGAGTGGCGAGAACGACACAGGGACGGCCACACGTATCCGGTCGAGGTGCACCTGACACTCGTCGACCTCCACGGCGAGGAGCGGGTACTCGCGAGCGTGCGGGACATTACCGAGCGCAGGCGCCGCGAGCGGGAGTACGAGCAGATATTCAACACGGTCCAGGGCGGGATCACGATCAACGATCCGGAGACGGGCGAGATGGTCGAGGTCAACGACAGCTTCTGTGACCTGCTTGGCTACAGCCGCGAGGAGATCCTGAAGATGGGGGTGGAGGGAGTGAGCGCCTCGGACGAGGGTTTCACGATGGAGCGGGCCCGGGAGATGGTCCGGGAGGTCGTCGAGACGGGTCGACCGAGACAGACCGAGTGGGCCGTCGAGACGAGCGACGGGGAAACCAGGTGGCTCAGCGTTCGGGGGACCCCGGCGGAGATCGGCGGCGAACAGCGGTACCTCTCGCTGACCAGGGATATCACCGAGCGCAAGCGCCGCGAGCGGGAGTACGAGCAGATCTTCAACGGCGTCAACGACTCGATCGTCATTCAGGATCCGGAGACGGCACAACCGGTCGACGCCAACGACACGTTCCTCGACCGCCTGGGCTACGACGACGTCTCGGAGATCCGCGAGAAGGGATTCGAGGGGCTCAGCGCGGCCGAGGCCGGATACACGAGAGAGCGAGCCCGGGATCTGTGCCAGCGGGTCATCGAGACCGGGGAGCCGGAAGTCGTCGAGTGGCAGCAGAAGACGAAATCTGGCGGCACCCGCTGGATCGAGGGGACAGTCGACTCTGCAGTCATCCGGGGCAAAGAGCGGATCCTCTCGATCCAGCGCGACATCACCGAGCGCAAGCGCCGCGAGCGAGCGATCCGGGCCCTCCAGAACGCGACCGAGCGCCTCCAGACCGCACAGACACGGGACGACGTCGCGAGGATCGCCGTCGAGACCGCGAGCGACGCGCTCGGCCTGCCGATGTCGATCTGCTGGTTCCACGAGGCCGACTCCGGGCACCTCCAGCCGACCGCAGCGACCGACGCCGTCCACGAGGCAGGCCTGGTATCGGGACTCTCGCCGGACCGCTACGAGTACGAGGTGTTCGTCGCCGGCGAGGTGACAGAGTACACGCCCAGCGAGCACGCGGCGGACAATCCCCTAGAGACGAGTGTGTTGCTCCCGCTGGGCGAGCACGGACTCGTCGCCGCCGGCACGTACGAGGACACCGAGGCCGATAGCGCCGTCCTCGACGTCGCGAAGGCGCTGGCAGACCACGTGACGACGGCCCTCGACCGGGTCGAACGGGAGCAGGCCGTCCGGGAGAGCGAACGGCGGTTCCGCGTGATCGCGGAACGGGTCGAGGAGGTGATCTACCTCGCCGAGCCCGACTTCTCGGAGGTCCTGTACGTCAATCCAGCGTACGAGGACATCTACGGACAGCCAGTCGAGACGCTCTACAGTGACGCGACCGCGTTTCTCGAGACAATCGACGAGCGCGACCGGCAGAGCTTCGAATCCGACTTCGAGGCGATGCTCGCCGAAATCGAGTCCGGGGATCCCGCGGAGAGCTACGAGTTCGAGTTCCGGGTCCGCCGTCCGAGCGGCGAGGTACGGTGGACCAACGCGACCGGATACGTCGCCGAACTGCCGGGTGAGAAACGCCGGTTTGTCGGAATCGTCGACGACATCACCGAGCGCAAGCGCCGCGAACAGCGACTGCAGGTGTTCAACAGGATCCTGCGTCACAATCTCCGCAACCAACTCGACGTGATCAGAAGCCACGCCGAGGTGCTGGCCGACCGGGAGACGGACGGGCACGCCGAGCAGATCATCGCTGCGGTCGACGAACTCGCCGGGACCGGTGCCGAGGCGCGGGAAATCGACCGGATCGTATCGACGGGGGACACGCCCGTCGAAGTCGATCTCTCGCGGGTCCTGCGGGAGACCGTCGAGGCGATGGAACCGGAGCACAGCGGCGTGACGGTGAGGACCGAGTTACCCCCGAACGCCTCGCTGTGGACGAACGAGCAGGCAGTGACAGTCGCTGTCCGGAGCACCCTCGAAAACGCTCTCGAACACGCCGAGTCGGCCACGACTGTCAGTATCGAAGACGACAGCGACGGCTACGTCGTCACGGTCGACGACGACGGCCCCGGCATCCCGGAGGAAGAACTCGTCCCGATCGAGGCTGGAGCGGAAACGAATCTCCAGCACGGCCGGGGACTCGGACTGTGGCAACTCAGGTGGAGTGTCGACACGCTCAACGGGGAGTTGTCGTTCGACACAGAGCAGGGAACCACTGTCCGTATCGCAGTCCCCGACCGACGCGGGTCGAGCGCGGGCTGAACGCCACAGGTCGTGATTCTCCGGCGGTGAAGGGTCGCAAAATCACTACGAGACGGACCGCTGTGACTGTGTCCCGGTACGACACGACTGCGGGGTGAGTTCAGAGAGTACATGTACGGCCATTATTTACTTCGTCTATGACGCGGAAGCAGGGTCCGCTGACAGTCGTCGCTGTCGGCGTCATCCTGCTGCTTGCCTCGGTCGGCCACCACGTCCAGGAGATAGACGAGGTCGGTCAGTTAGCGGGTCCTCTGGTCGCGCTGTCGCTGGACGCCGGCACTGCTAGCGTTTTGATATTCGTGGGGTGGTGGTTACACCACACCGACCTCGCCGGCGTCTGGAAGTGGTCAGTCGCCAAGTGGACAGCACTCGGCGCGATCGCGGGAGGTGTGATAGCCGGTCTGACACTCGCTGCACAGGTTATCGAGGGGAGGACTCCCCCCGAGCCCGCGTTTCGGGTTCTGGTCATGACTGCCGCCGGTGGAGTGCTCTCGTTTGCCGCCGGCTACTATACCGGTGGACGTAAGCAATAGTACATTCAGCCCACGCGTGACGACTGATACTGTCGGCTATAAGCGCGTGAGCACTGTCGGCACCCCGGGCTGGGGAATATCTTCACGTAGTTATAACCGACAGTATGAGATGTATCAAACGTTACGTCCACCGGTATACTCGGCCACCAGCCGAGCGATGACCCGCCGGTACGAGGCGGTGTTCAACAACACGTTCCAGTTTACCGGGCTGGTGAAACCGGACGGGACAGTGCTTGCGGCAAACGACGCCGCGCTCTCGCTCGGTGAGTTCGATCGCGACGAGATCATCGGCCACTCGTTTGCGGACATCTCCTGGTGGACTCACTCCGACTCAGTGCACGAGCGGATTCAGGACGCGCTCGACCAGGCTGCAAGCGGCGAGTTCGTCGAGGGGCGCGATATCACCGCTCAGCGACGACAGCGCCAACACATGCAGGTCCTCCAGCGGATAATCCGGCACAATATCCGGAACGACGTGACGAAACTCTACGCGTGGACACAGCGGATGGCCAGAGCGACAGACCCTGACGAACGCAAGACACACGCCGAACGGATCACGACGACCCTGGACTCGTGGGACGAAATGACGACCGAACTGACACGCGTTCAGCGGGTGAGCCAGCTGGACCGGGTGGAACACCACACCACGGCAGTCGAGTCACTGGTGACCGATGTAGTCAGCGAGAAACAAGACGCCTACCCGGAGGCAGATAGGGATGTTCGAAAGTCATTACAGGATCGACCGCAAGAAGGCGTGCGGTCGACCTGGTAAACGCTTTCGAACATCCCTAGAGATCACCGCGGTACTGCCCGGAACGACGGACGAAACTGTGCCGACAATCGTGAGGAAAGCGATAGACGAGGCGATCGACAACGCGGTCGAAGCAGTGTCCGACGGGGAGCCAGACGTCACTGTCGCGGTCTCCGGCGTCGACGCCGACTGGATCGAGATCGACATCGGCGACAACAAGCCTGGACTGCCCGAGACGGAGGCCTCGGTGTTAGAAACCGGTGAGGAGACGCCGCTGAGTCACGGCGAGGGATTCGGCGTCTGGACGATCAGAATGGTGATCCAGCAGGCTGGCGGTGACGTGACAGTTAGCGCAACCGACGGGGGAACGACACTCAGGTTCCGGTTGCCCCGGTAGCCGACGCGTATGGGACGGCTGTGATAGGGTCAGTTGTAAGCCATTTCCGGATCGACCGTACGCCGTCGTGCGGTCGGACCGGGAGACAGTTCCAGCAATCCGAATCAGTGGTCCGAACCCGGCTCGATTGTCGTCGTCTCGTACTCGAGGCCGGCCTCGTCGAGAGCCGCCCGCAGGTTCGCCATCCCACGGTCGAAGGCGAAGCCGACCCCGTCGATGTGTGCGTTCCCGTTCTCGGTGGGTTCGAGTTCCCAGTGGCCGTGGAGTTCGAGCCGCCCGGCACCGTCTCGCCACCCGCGGACGTGGGTCTGCCACCACTCCCTGGTCTCGCCGCCGGCCTCAGCACGCTCGTAGACGACCCGCGCGAGGTTGAGCACCTCGCCGCGCTCGTAGTAGGAGAACTCCCAGTTGGGGGCGTAGCTCTGCTCTCCCAGGGCCCGTTCGATTGTCTCGGCCGACACGTCGACGATCAGATACTCTCCCGAGGGTCGCGAAGCCGTGAACAGCGCCTTCCGGAGTTGCCTGTACCCGTACCGGACCGCGTCGAAAGGGACGTGGACGACATCCCAGAGGTTCATACCCGTCCTGACACTGGTTGGATACTTATATTGTGTGGACACATACGGGGCGGCCGTGTCGGCGCAGGGTGCGGTCGCCGGGCTGGTGACACCCGGCAACTCCGGGCGACGTGTCTACACGACCCGCCGCCGGACCGCGAACTCGTACCTCGAGTCGTCGATCCACTCGTCGACACGCTTCTCGGAGACGTGGCCCGAGGAGTACACCCGCTCGTCGTCGTACGCGATCACGTGCCGCGGCCACGGGTAGGGGAGTTCCCAGCAGAAGGCGAGTCCGATCCTGTCGCGGCCGTTGGCCACCGCCCACGCGAGCGCGACGAGCGCGTAATCCTCGCAGTCGCCCCGCCCGCTGTCGACGGTCTCGCCCGGCCGCTGAGCGAAGTCACTGATCCCGTTCCAGGGATCCTGCGTCCACTCGTAGTCCGCGTCCGACCACTCCAGGAGGTCGAAACTCCCCCACCGGTCGTCCCCGTCGACGTACCGGGCCGGGAACAGGAACGTGAGCGGCGTCCATCGCTGGAGCTCCATTCTCAGACGGCGCCTCCCGCCAGTACGACGCCGCCCGGCCCGCCGTGTCCGAGGGTGTCGTCGGCGCGACGCACTCGCGACGCGCCCGAACTCCTGCCGGCCCCGTCGGTCCGGTCTGTGCAGTTGTCCGGCATGAACGGGGGTACAGAACCGACGGTGGTATATTTTACTCCGCCCCGTGGAGTGTCCGTCACCGGCCGCGGACAACCGGACTGCACATCGTCTCGTTCGGCGACGTCACGGAGTTGTGCGCCCCGTGCCGAGATACCCTGCAGATTCCACACGGACTGTTGTCACTGTGTACCGGCACGACCACACGACTGCGTGCGGTCGATCCGGGACTGACAGACACCACTCCGTAGCAGTGAGTTGTCAGGCAGTACACGGTTCCCCGGAGAGAACGAGTCGTCTCCGACTGGAACGCCCGCTGTCGGTCCTGCCAGTCCGCTCTCGGGTCGTCTACCGTGTCGAGCCAGTCGGGTAACCGGGTCTCGCCACGCTCCGCCAGCACGTCAGCTGCCTTGTGTCGGAACGCGCGGAGAGCGTCCTGACCGCGGGTGGTCAGTTCGACGTATCTGTGTCGCCCTTCCCGGTGGGTACTGATACTGTCGGCTATAAGCGCGTGAGCAGTATCGGCACCCCGGGCTGGGGAATATCTTCACGTAGTTATAGCCGACAGTATGACGAACCCGCGCTCGACGAGCGGGTCGAGATGGCGATCCAGTCGGCGGTAGGCGTTGTTTTTCTGGCTCTTCGAGAGGTCGTCGAACGATGGCGTCGCGTCGAGATGTCGGGGAGCCGTCTCGACGTAGTCGACGACCATCTCGTGGACGGTGCCGGGTCTGACCGCCGAGCGGGCGCCGAGCGCGGAGGCCGGGAGCAACGTCGTGTACGAGTCGCGGCGCGGACTGGCGGGCTCGACGCGGACGTGGACGGTTCGCCTGGTGCGGCCGTGGGTGACGGCGGCGATGACCTCGAGTACCACGGCTCTGTAGTGGCCGTCGGCGAGGTCGTCCGGGAGGCTGGTGAGTGCCCGATTCGGGTCGCCGTCCGGTGGGGTCTCTGTGCGGCGCATGGGTCACCCGCTACGTACGTATCAATTTTCAGTCTTGTTGTGATACCATTGATTCTATTGATACAGTTATTTTATATTTGTGCGACACTCGCCTGCTGCAATCTGTCCCCGGGTGGCTGTGAGAATCGACGCGACGAAGTCGAGCGGCCAGTGCCACGGGTGGCGCGACGGGGGAGAACCCCCCGATGATCAGCCACAGCCAGTCGGTCCGGTGGAGTCAGGCACGGATCTCCGTGGGCCGGCACGGGTCGGCCACAGACAAAACTTTTTGACTCCCCCCTCAGACCAGTTCACATGGTGAGCAGTCGCACAGGACAGTGGCTGGCTGCTGCGTGGCGAAGCCTGACGTCTGCCGTCGGGCTGTTTCTCGAGTTGCTGGGGATCGGCCCGGACGTCGATCCGCACACGAAGGTGACGTTCCGCGCCATCGCCGACGCGGTCGTCCCCGAGACGCCGGAACTCGCTGCCGACCTCGGTCCGGAACACGTTCCCGGGGGACTCGCAATCGATCTCGACGAGTTCGCCATCACCTACGTGGACAATGGCTTCCAGTTCGGGCTCCCGCGTCTCGGTCTGGAGGAGGACATTCCGGTCGCGGATCCGGTCGCGCACGTGCTCGATTCGGCGGCGCTGAAGTTGCTGGAGCGGGGCGACAACGAGGCTGCGCCGAGTATCGATCGGGCGTTGTCGCTGCTCGGCCCGGACGACCCGTCCCCGGCCGAGGTCACGGACGCTGTGGGACCGTTCGCGAAACTCTCACGACGGGACCGGCTGCGCGCGATTGCCATCCTCGACGAGTTCGAGGTCGAGTTCTCGCCGTCCGAGGACGAACTGTTCGAACTCGACGCCGGCCTCGTGGGGCAACTCGTGGTCGGGTTCGCGGAGATGATCTACTACAGCGAGTGGCAGGGGTACGACGAGTTCGACCAGCCGCCGAGCGAACGGGTCCACCCGAACGATCCGGCGGCGGTCCAGAGCTGGCGACAGACCCGCTATCCCGGGTTCGCTGACGGCTACGCCGCGCTGCGGGGCTACATCGGGACGGTGGACAGTTCACTCGGGGCCGGCGATACGTGGACGTCGATCGACGGATCGGCCGACACCCGTATCGTCCACGGGTCGGGATCGTTCCGCGAAAACGACTACGAGACGGGCGACTACGAGGAACCGTTCCCCGTGGAGACCGGATGAGTGAGGATGGTCGTCGATAGCTACGACGCGGTCGTGGTGGGCGCGGGCGGGGACGGCCCGGTGGCCGCCTGGAAACTCGCCGAGGCGGGGCTGTCCGTGCTCGTGCTCGAAGCGGGTCCGTTCTACGGGAACGAACAGTGGCCGCGACCCCACGAGGACGCGGGGGGCGAGGCCTCCTCCAGCGTCGATGACCTGAGCGGCGACCTCCTCGACGAGCAGTTCACCACCCGCGAGTTCGAGATGCTGAACGAGTTGCTCTTCGGCCCTGCCGACCACGAACGAGGCCTCTGGTTCCGGAAGTTCCCCGGCGATGGCGCGATTCTGCAGTGTGCGGGCGTCGGTGGGACGACGCTTCACTACCTCGGGAACCACCCACGGGCCTACCCGGCCGCAATCGACGAACAGGGACACTGGCCCATCGACTACGCCGACCTCGTTCCCTACTACCAGGAGGTCGAGGAGATGTGTCACGTGGCGCCGGCGCCGTTCACAGCCAAAGAGGAGCTGTTCGCCCGTGGAGCCGAGGCGGCAGGCTGGTCCCTGCTCGATCAGAAGAACGTCACGGAGCCGGGATACCGCCCGCAACCGAACGCGATCACACAGCCCGACGAGAAGCTTCACGTCGATGGGGACTACGACGGCGATTTCAGCTACCCCGACGTCGAGGGCGACACCCTGGCGCTGGGCAACATTACGGGGAACCCGCATCCACGGGGGGCCCCATACGAGGAGAAAGCCAAGAAAGCGAGCAACGTCAGTTTCGTTCCCGCGGCGTTGCGGACCGGCAACGTGACCGTCCGGCCGAACGCCTTCGTCACGGACGTTCGAACCGAGACGGCCCTGGGTGACGCACCGACTGCAACGGGCGTCACGTTCCGGGACACGTGGTCGGGGACGACCGAACAGGTCGAAACGGAGGTGGTGCTCCTCGCGGCGGGGGCCATCGAGACACCGCGGCTCTGGCTGAACGCCGATCTCCCGGAGAACGACTGGGTCGGGCGTGGCATGACTATCCACTTCCCGGATAGCGTGATGGGACTGTGGAACACCGATGATCTTGAAGCGTCGATAGGCAAGCCGACACTCGACCAGCACCACGGGCAGGACAGCGCCGTCCGTTTCGACTACCCTGGACTCGGCATGTTCCAACCGATCACAGCCCCCCCGGGCGTCAGCGCATTCCTGGGTTTCGGCGCCAGCGCGTCGGGCTTTGCGTTCCAGCACGACCCCGCGGACACCCCGTGGGATACGATGGGGCGGTTGGCTGGCACGGAACTCAAACGACTCCTCGCGGACTACCGTCGGATGCTTCCGTTGTTCGTGTTGACGGACGACCGGCCACACAAGCGTAACGGCATTTCGGTCACTCCCGGGATCGAAGACGAGCACGGGCCGGTCGCACAGGTACACTTCGAGCCGAGCGAGGGCGACCGGCGGCGTCGAGACGAACTCGCGGAGATCGCCGCCGGGATCCTCCGCGAGGCCGGGGCGTCCCACGTCCACCGCTCGGACTCTCCGCCGACTGCCATCCACATCCACAGCACGATGCGGATGGGGAAGGTCGTCGACGAGGCCTGCGAGGCCTACGACGTCGACCGGCTGTTCGTCGCCGATCACTCCGCGCTTCCGAACGGTGTCGGCGGTCCGAACCCGACGAACACGGGCCAGGCGCTGGCCGCCCGGACGGCCGAAACGATCGTCGAACGGTACTTCTGATACGGATTGCTGTAACTGTGTACCGGTACGACCGCGCGACGTGTGCGGCCGATCCGGAAATGACTTACGGCGATCCGTACGAGGGCTGGTAGTCTCGACACGCACTGGCAGAGTCCGTGCCGTTCGGAGGGCGGACGAACGGTCGTCACTCTCTGTCGCTCGGGCGGCGTGTTGCTGTCCCCAGCGGAGTCGGAGAGCGGTCAGTCGCCGTCGGATCCGTTCTTCGCGTTCATCACGTAGTAGAGACACAGCCGGTCCTCACCGTCCGTGGTCTCGGCGTGAATGGTGCCCAGCGATCCGTCCGCGGGCGCCGGAAGCAGCTGCGTCTCGGTCTGACAGTACTTGCCGACCATGAAATCATCCGTTAGCTGCCGTATCTCGTCGTGCCAGTTCGAGAAATCGAACATCTCCATCTGTTCCTCGCCGAAATCGAGCCGGACGTCACCCCCTGCCGTGTCCAACACTTCGTATCGGCCGTCGACCCCGTATTCGGTGGTCTCGAACTGGAACTCGAACAGGGGCGCCAGCAACCCGGCGTTCGAGACGAGTTGGACATTCCAGCCTCCAGCGAGTGCCTCGGGGTCGGGAACTGTCCCCTCGTTCCAGAGTCCAGCGTGGTCGGCCGGTGCGAGGAAGTCGAAGTCGTACCGGCGTACCAGGCCGAACGTCAGGACTTCGATGCCGTACGGGAACCGACCGATGAACGCCTTGCCGACGGCGACGTCGTCGGTGACCGGAAGCAGAAGGTCGTAGAACGGACGGTACTGGAGGTCGGTGTACGTGAGCAGCGCGTACGGCCGACCATTGTGCTCGACCTCCCGGAGCCGGTTGTTGCCCGTGATCACACCGTCGGCGTCGGTTGTCTCGCCCACGAGGTCTCCGTTCTCTGTCCAGAAGCGTTTGTGAAACCCTGCAGGCAGCGGGAGGAACCGATTCACGGCGCTGATGACGTGATCCGACGGGAAGAAACCACGCCAGTGTACGTCGTTGTGGACCTCCCGGTCGGCGACGACGATTTTCCGGCCCCCTTCGTTGATCAGGGTTGCCATCGGCTTTGGCTCCGCGGTCCGGAACACGCGGTCGAGTGTCGCGCGGGTGCTGTTCCTCGGATCGTCGGTGACGGAGTCGATGTTGGCGCTCATGTCGTATCACCTGTGGGAAACGACCCTACTCGGATCGAACGGCGTCCGCTTCTGTCGACCCCTGCTCGGGAGAGTGCCGGTCGGTATCGAGCCCAAACTTCATCCAGAACGGATAGGCCGCCAACATGATCGCGGCGAAGATGTCGATCCCCGGCTTCCGGGTCACGTTCGTGTCGAGCCCGGAGTTCAGCATCCACTCCGTCCCGTTCGCGTCGCTAAACCACCAGGGCACGAGGTCGAGATACAGCAACGTGCTCTTGAGAATAAACAGAACCACGACAGCAGCTGCCAGCCGCACACGCCGGGTTTCGGACTCCACGTACTCCTCAAGAACGGTGCCGATAGCGACCAGGGTGGGTGGGTCCAACAGAAAACTCATTGATAGTTCACGTGGATCTATATCTTCGCCGCTTGGTAAAATAGTTACCCTTCTCGTGGCCCGCGGATAAAAGATTATCAACCTGTTCGTCGATAGCGAGGTATGGGAACCGAACGCCTGTGGCGCCGAGCGCTGCGGTGGACGGGTGCAGTGTGGCGCAGTCTCGCATCGATTCTCGATGGGACAGACGATACCGACGGGAGTCCCCCGGAGGGCGATACCCAGGCTGCGGTGACGTTCCGTGCGGTCACGGACGCCGTGGTCCCGGAGACGCCGGACCTCGCCGAGGAACTCGGGTCCGAACACGCCCCGGGCGGGCTGGCCAACGACCTCGACGAGTTCCACGCCAGCTACATCGACGACGGCTTCCAGTTCGGGCTGCCCCACGTCGGCTTCGTCGGGAACGCCCCGCTGGCCGAGCCGGTCACTGAGGTGCTCGACCTCGCGGCAGGGGCGCTCGTCCGGCGCGGCGAGAACGAGTCGGCGCCGAGTGCCGACCGCGCAGTGTCACTCGTCGACGGGGACGGGGTGACGCCGGCCGAGATCACGGACGCTGCCGGGACGTTCGCGAAACTCTCGCGGAAAGACCGGCTGCGCGCGATTGCCATCCTCGACGAGTTCGAGGTCGAGTTCTCGCCGTCCGAGGACGAACTGTTCGAACTCGACGCCGGCCTCGTGGGGCAACTCGTGGTCGGGTTCGCGGAGATGATCTACTACAGCGAGTGGCAGGGGTACGACGAGTTCGACCAGCCGCCGAGCGAACGGGTCCACCCGAACGATCCGGCGGCGGTCCAGAGCTGGCGACAGACCCGCTATCCCGGGTTCGCGGACGGCTACGCCGCGCTCCGCGGGTACGTCGGCACTCCTGACGGGCCGCTCGGCGACGGCGAGGCGTGGACGACCATCGACGGGGGGTCGGCGTCGCCGGTCCGGGTCCTGCGAGGATCGGGTTCGTTCCGGGACAACGAGTACGAGACCAGCGGGTACGAGGAGCCCTACCCGGAGTGACACCATGGTCGCAGACAGCTACGACGTCGTCGTGGTGGGCGCGGGCGGGGACGGCCCGGTGGCCGCCTGGAAACTCGCCGAGGCGGGGCTGTCCGTGCTCGTGCTCGAAGCGGGTCCGTTCCACGGCAACGAGCAGTGGCCCGAACCCCACGAGGAACCCGGCGGGGAAGCCTCCTCGAGTGTCGAGGACCTGAGCGGCGAGTTGCTCGACGAGCAGTTCACCACCCGCGAGTTCGAGATGGTCAACAAGCTCCTGTTCGGCCCGGCCGATCACGAACGTGGCTTCTGGTTCCGGAAGTTCCCGGGTGACGGGGCCATCTTGCAGTGTGCGGGCGTCGGCGGGACGACGCTCCACTACACGGGGTGTCACCCCCGGGCCTACCCGGCCTCGATCGACGAACAGGGCCACTGGCCGATCGACTACGCCGACCTCGTTCCCTACTACCGGGAGGTCGAGGAGATGTGCGACGTGACGCCGGCGCCAGTCACCGCGAAGGAGGAACTGTTCTTCCGCGGGGCGGCCGACGCTGGATGGGACCTCATCGAGGGGCTGAACGTCACGGAACCGGGGTACCGGCCCCAGCCAAACGCCATCAGACAGCCCGACGAAACCCTCCACGTCGACGCGGAGTACGACGGCGACTACACCTACCCCGACGTCGAGGGCGACACCCTGGCGCTGGCCAACATCGCCGGGAATCCTCACCCCCTGGGTGCGCCGTTCGAGGAGAAGGCAAAGCGTGCGAGCAACGTCAGTTTCGTGCCCCCCGCACTGGCGACCGGCAACGTGACCGTCCGGCCGAACGCGTTCGTCACCGACATCGAGACCGAGACCTGGGGCGGCGACCAGCCCTCCGCCACGGGCGTCGCGTTCAGGGACACGTGGTCCGGTGACACCGAAACGGTCGACGCGGAGGTGGTCGTTCTCGCCGCCGGGGCCATCGAGACGCCGCGGCTCTGGCTGAACGCCGACCTCCCGGAAAACGAGTGGGTCGGCCGCGGCCTCACTATCCACTTCGGCGACAACGTCATGGGCCTGTTCGACGCCGACGACCTGGAGGAGACCATCGGGAAGGGAACCGTCGACCAGCACCAGGGCCAGGACATCGCAGCGCGCTTCGACTACCCGGGGCTGGGGATGCTCCAGACCGTCGGGACCACGCCCGGCGTCGGGGCGATCCTGGGATTCGGGGCCAGCGCCTCCGGGTTCGCCTTCCAGAACGACCCCGGCGACGCGCCCTGGGACACCGTGGGCCGGCTCGCCGGCACCCAACTCAAGCGGCTCGTCTCAGACTACCGCCGGATGCTCCAGGTGCTCGTCGTGAGCGACGACCGCCCGCACGAGCGAAACGGCGTGTCGGTCCAGCCGGGGCTGACAGACGAACACGGCCCGATCCCGCTCGTGAACTACGAACCGAGCAGGGGAGACCGACAGCGCCGCGACGAACTCGCGGAGATTGCAGCCGAGATACTCCGCGAGGCCGGGGCGTCGCACGTCCACCGCTCGGATTCCCCGCCGACCGCCCTCCACCTCCACAGCACGATGCGGATGGGCGAGGTGGTCGACGAGGCCTGCGAGGCCTACGACGTCGACCGGCTGTTCGTCGCCGACCACAGCGTCCTCTCGAACTCGGTCGGCGGGGTGAACCCGACGAACACGGGTCAGGCGCTGGCCGCCCGGACGGCCGAAAACATCGTCGAACGGTACTTCTGACCGCGGCCAGTCGGAGTGCCGGACTGTGATACTGCCGGCCGTACTAAACAGTATAAAGAACTTCGCCACCCCGGAGTGGCGAATCTCCCGTCTCGTAGTGAGTGCTGTCCCTGTGTCCCGGTACGACCGTACGCCGTCGGGCGGTCGATCCGGCACTGACGGACAGCAATCCGTACGAGGGTGGAGCTGACTGCTCCGAGCAGAATGAGGGCTGTCGTGGCGAGGGTGACACAGAGCGGGAGTGACTGCCGGGTCTACGTGCTGACGACCCAGTCGGCAACCGTATCAGCACCCACCGTCCGACCGGCACACAGCGCAGTGGCGAGTGCAAACGACAGTACAACGAAGACCGTGCACACCGAAGTCCGGGTACGCTGACCGATTGACATCCTCACAGCCCTGGAGAGCGAGGATTCCCACGGCACCGCACCGGGTACCTCGGCAGGGGGCCAAACACCGAGTGTTCGCCCACCGAATGACGATCCCGGTTCGGTGGTTCTCAGGAATCGAGTGAACCACCCGGGACGCCGGCCGGTTGTGGACGGAGTACGCCCGGAACCGGTGGTCTCAAAGGCGTCCAAGCCGATATACGAACAATGGCATCGGACACACAACAGGGTGGCGTCGGACCGCCGGACGCAGATCCGCCGCTGTACAAGTTCGGCTCCAGGGACGAGCGCGTTCGGAGCCTCGTCCACTCGGTCGGACTCGTTGTCGCCGCTTTCGTGGTCGGCGTCGCGCTCGCCATCCTCGGCCTCAGAGCCCTCGCACAGGTCGGATTCGTTCCACAGAGCACCGAGAACCTCCCGCCGGTGGCGGCGGCCGCGGGTGCCGCCCTCCAGTTCGTCGGCTTCCTCCTCGTTGGGCTGTGGTATCTGCGCTGGCGTGGGACCGGCGCAGCCGACCTGTTCGAGATCCGCCTCCCGACCCTCCGCGAGATCGGGTGGACCCTGGCGGGGCTGGTGGCCCTCTTTGCCCTGCTGAACGTCGTCAGCGTCGTCATCGAGGCTCTCGGCGTCGAGACCGCCGAGAACGCCGCAATCGAGCAGGGGCGCCAACAGCCAGTTCTCTTTCTGTACCTGATCGGCGTGACGATCCTGCTGACTGCGCCGGCCGAGGAACTCCTCTTTCGCGGCCTCGTCCAGGGGCTGTTCCGCCAGGCCTACGGCGTCGTCCCGGGCGTCGTCGTCGCGTCGGTGCTCTTCGGCGTCGTCCACTGGGTCGCGCTCAGCGGGGCGGGGAGCCGCCTCACGTACATCGCCGTCGCAGCCGCGCTCGGGCTGGTGCTCGGCGCAGTCTACGAGAAAACCGAGAACCTCACGGTCCCGATTCTCGTCCACGGCGTCTACAACGCGGTGCTCTTCTCGGCCGCGTATCTCGTGTCGACCGGGCAGGTCGACCTGCCCATGTAGGAGGCGAGGCGTCTCCCAGTCGTCTGACGGGTACACGACTGCGCGTACAAGAGACGGTCGGGTACACCGACCCGATGTGGGGGTGTGACGACGGCGTGGCACGAGATATCGGAGCCACCGCCAGCCGGTACGGCCTCGCCGAGGCGAGCACCCGGGAGTCGAGCGATCCCGGACCGGACGGGCCGTCAGGCCGGGTTCTTCCGCGAGAGTTCGCTGCCACACACCGGACAGCGGTCGTGGTGGTCGTCGAACTCGCGGCCACACCCCTGGCACTGGAACGACCAGGCGCGCTGGTCGGTGATGCCCTCGCGGTCGATCACCTCCACGGGGACGTCGAGCTTCTCGGCGACGTTCTGCATGGCGTAGTCGTCGGTGACCAGCCGGCCGTCGAGTTCGAACGCGGCTGCGACCAGGCGGACGTCCGTCCGGGACAGCTCCTCGAGATCCCCCGTCTCGCGGGCGGCCCGCTCGATGCGCTCGACCGTCTCGCTGTCGGGGATGTGGAGGTGCATCCCCGACCCCTCCATCGCGTCGAACCGGTAGGCGCTCTCGTCCTCGAGCTCCTCCCGGACGAGCGGGATGGTTGCGACACGCTCGTCGGTGTGGTACTCGTTGATAAACGCGGACGAGTCGAGAATGTGCATTAGCGTTCGACGATCATGTGATCCTTGACAGCCTGTACGCGCCCCACCGGAACGAGCAACCGCCCGCGCTCGTCGGTATCGAAGTCCGTCTCCACGGAACGGTCCTCGTTGGGATCGATGAGGAGGTGGTCGAGGCGGCCTGTGTCGATGTCCATCGTGATGTTGTACAGCATGCCGAGTTCCGCTCCGTCAGTGCCCATCACGGCCTTCCCGGAGAGGTTCTCCGCGAGTATCTCTGCCATGCGCCGGTGTACCGACCGAACACACATAAACGCCACGGGGGGTCTGACGGACACGGGACCGCCGGCTCCGCCAGCGGCTGTTTCGTATAGCGCTCCGGAGTGTATCCGCCCGGCGGGGTCGACGCGCTGGCCTTATCCGAACACATCGAGTACAGTCAGCATGGTCCGGAACGTGGCGAGCGAGCTGGCGGACCTCGAGAGCGAGGACTTCTACCTGCTGTCGGGGATCGAGCAGGGGATGCGGTTCTCGGAGTGGGTCGCCCGCGAGAAGCTGCCCGACTTCGCGGACCTCCCCGCCGAAGAGGTCGACTACCGGCTGGACCGCTGCGAACGGCGGGGGCTGATCGAGCGCAAGACCATCCAGTACGAGGGGTTCCGGCTCACCTTCGAGGGGTACGACGCGCTGGCGCTGCACACCTTCGCCGAGCGGGGCACGGTCGAGGGTGTCGGCGCCCCGCTGGGCGTGGGCAAGGAGAGCGACGTCTACGAGGTCCGCTCGTACAAGCCCCACGCGCTCAAGTTCCACAGGGAGGGCTACACCGAGTTCCGGGAGGTGAACAGGGAACGGGAGTACACCGCCGACAGGGAACACGTCTCCTGGCTGTACACCGCTCGCAAGGCCGCGGAGCGCGAACACGCGACCCTCGAGGCGCTGTATCCCGACGTGTCCGTCCCGCGGCCGATCGACCACAACCGCCACGCGATCGTGATGGAGCGCATCGACGGTGTCGAACTCGACCGGACCGCGCTCGAACCCGGCCAGGTCCGCCCGGTGCTGGAACTCGCCTTAGAGGAGATGGCGCGCGCCCACACCGAGGGGTACGTCCACGCCGACATGAGCGAGTACAACGTCTTCGTCGGCGAGGACGGCGTGACCGTCTTCGACTGGCCACAGGCGGTTCCGACCGACCACGAGAACGCCCGCGAACTGCTCGAACGCGACGTCGAGAACATCACCGGCTACTTCCGGCGCAAGTATCCCAACCGCGTCGACGAGGTCGACGTCCGGGCGCTGGCGGACGCACTAGAGACCACAACCGCCGATACGGTCGACGTCTCCGGATTCATCTGCGAGTGACGTGTGCCCCGCCGGACGCCCACCACAGAGTAAACCGCATGTCGCGATAGAGAATCGCGCCC
>CAZUVE010000025.1:0-25281 GCA_964623735.1 uncultured Halobacteriales archaeon
GTCCTCGCCGGCCTGATCCTCGGCCCGCTGATCTTCATCCCGCTCCCGGAGTTCCTCCGGGCGCTCAACCAACTGGGCGGCGGGTCTGGCTTCGTGGACGCGCTCAGCGAGTCGCGGCTGCTCGTGTTCGGGGCGCTGCTGATCCTCATCGTCATCAAGGCTCCCGAGGGGCTCGCCGGGCGCGCCAAGGCAACCCTCGAACGCCGCGCTGGGGCGCTCACACCCGACCGTTCCCCGCCGGAAGCCGAGGAGGCCGATAGCTGATGGCCCTGCTCGAAGTCGACTCCCTGACGAAGCACTTCGCGGCGATCACCGCCGTCGACGACGCGAGCTTCGAGGTCAGGGAGGGCGAGATCCTGGGGCTGGCCGGCCCCAACGGCGCGGGCAAGACGGTGACGTTCAACTGCGTCACCGGGCAACTCCAGCCCGACGCCGGTACGGTCGTCTTCGACGGCGAGGACATCACCGGCCATCCCCCCGACGAGGTCGCCCGGGCCGGCGTCGGGCGGACCTTCCAGGAGGTGCGCGTCTACGACGAACTCACGACCCGCGAGAACCTCCAGTTCGCGGCCCAGGACAAGGGAATCGGCCAGATGCTCGCCGCCATTGTCTCCGACCGGGCCACCACCGAGATCGAGGAGGGACTGGCCGGCCGGGCCGACGAGATGCTCGAGACCGTCGAACTGGACCACCTGGCCGACCAGCCCGCCTCGTCGCTGTCGTACGGACAGAAGAAGATCCTCTCCTTCGCGGCGGCGCTGATGACCCACCCCGAACCGGACCTGATCATGCTCGACGAACCGATGGCCGGCGTCAACCCCACGATGATAAACCAGCTCGCCGAGTTCGTCCGGACCTTCCGCGAGCGGGGCAGGACGTTCCTGCTCGTCGAGCACAACATGCGGCTGATGACCGACCTCTGTGACCGGATGCTCGTCCTCGACGCCGGCACACCCATCGCGTCGGGGCCGCCCGGGGAGATACAGGAGAACGAACGCGTCATCGAGGCCTACTTCGGAGCCTGACGTGCCCGAAACCACCCCCGACCTCGACGACGCGGACGGTAACACGACGGACCCCCTGCTGGAACTGCGGGACGTCTACTCGGGGTACGACGGCTCGGAGGTCCTCCACGGGATCGACATGGCGGTCCGGTCCGGGGAGGTCGTCGCGGTCGTCGGCCCGAACGGCGCCGGCAAGTCGACCGCGTTCAAGACCATCTTCGGGCTGCTGACGCCGACGGACGGCGAGGTCCGGTTCGACGACGGGGTCATCAACGGGCTGTCTCCCCCGGAGTTGCTCCGCCGGGGGCTGTGCTACGTCCCCCAGGGCCGGTCGACGTTCCCGGAACTGACCGTCGAGAAGAACCTCCGGATGAGCGCGTACCTGAAAGACGAGGTCGGTGACGACCTCGAGCGGGTCTACGGCCGGTTCCCGGTCCTGCGCGAGAAGCGCGCGGACAAGGCCAAGACCCTCTCGGGCGGCCAGCAGCAGATGCTGGAGATGGCCGGCGGGCTGATGATGGAACCCGAACTGCTGTTGCTCGACGAACCGTCGCTCGGTCTCGCGCCGAAGATCACCGAGGGCGTCTTCGACCGCATCCGGGCGCTCAACGAGGAGGGCATGACGGTTCTCATAATCGAGCAGAACGCCCGTCGCGCGCTCGACGCGGCCCGGCGGGGCTACGTCATCGACCAGGGCGAGATCGCCCTCGAGGGCGAGGGCGACGCGTTGCTCGCCGACGGCGAGGTCCAGCGGCTCTACCTCGGGGGCGCCCCGTCGACCGACGGCGGGTGACCGGTCGGTAGTGCACTCCCGGGGTCGGACGCACCGCGAGGGAACCGACGAGACGCCGCCTTTCGCCCTCCCCGCCACTGGCCAGCCTTCCCCGGAGTCGCGCCGTGGAACGCGCTGGGCCGTGCACTCAGGACGGTCTTCCCGGACAGGTTGGTCGGTCCGGACGAGATCGAACCGCTGCCGGACAGGCCGTCCGAGACGCGGTCCATCAGCGAGGCCGTGGGGGTGGAGAACCTCGGCCTGCGCCTGTACCGGGTCCGGCCCGGCGGGGACATCCCGCTGACCGGGCTGCGCTACCACGACCGTCCTGGCTGTCGGCGCGCCGCCGGTCGGCGACGGCCACCCCTACGAGCCCTGACCGTCTCCCCGGGTGTGGTTCAGGTACCAGCCCGGCGGCTCGACGGTCGTCGACCCGACGCGGTCGTACGTGATCTCGCGCTTGACGCGGAAGGCCCGCTCCGGCGCAGTGTCCGGGTGTTCGACGGTCGCGCGCACGGTGACGTCGCGGACGAACCCCCGCGAGTCGACCAGCGCCCCGACGGTGTAGTTGCGGATCGTTAGCGCCGACGTCGTGTTCGGCGGGCCGGACCCGGCAACGCGGTACAGCCGCTGGCCGTCGCGCTCGACGACGCCCGTGACGTTCGTCGTCGGCGTCGAGAGGTACCGCGTCACAACGCGGGTCCGGACCGACTCCGGGGTCGGAACGCTGTTCTGGCGGGGCGTGATCCGGAACACGCGGCCGTACTGTCCGTCGGTCTCGTTCCAGGCCGCGACGTAGATTCCGCTCCCGTCGTGGTAGATGGCCCCCGACCGGGTTCGCTCGTCGCCGACCTCGTTCTCGGTCTCGATCAGGTACCGGTCGCCCTCGCTCGCGACATCGATGTCGCGCTTGACGCGGGTCCCGTTCGGCCGGAGGTTCCGGGGCCGGTACCAGTCGATCCAGACCGTGTGCGACCGGTTCGCGACGGCACGCTCGTGGGCCGCGGCCAGTGCGTCGACGTCCTCGATCCCGGATTCGGTGACGCCCGGGGGAAACGGCCCGCTGTCGGACCGGTTCGACGACGTTCCCGCCTCCTCGCTGTCGGTCTCGATTCCCGCCGCGTGTCCGTCCGTGAGCGGTGTCGTCTCCGGTACCATCCCCGGACCGGAGTCGGACACCGACCCCTCGCCCGGGCCCGCGGTGACCGCGACGCCGGCGACCCCGAGGACGAGCGCAACCACGACCACGAGAACGCCGACTCCCAGAACCGCCGGCGTGACCGACCCAATTGCGCCCGCACGCTCGCGGACCCTGACCGACAGCGGCGGCGGGAGGGCAGACGGCGGCGCTCCGAGGTGGCGGTCACAGATGTCGCGTGCCGTCTTCCGGTCGACGGCGTAGCCGAGCAGTTCCGCGACCGCCGCGGCGTCGACCGTTCTGACGCCGTTGCCGTCACCGTCGTACCCGCCGGGCGCGACCACCACGTCGGCCGTGGCGTCCGGCGCCACGCCGTCTCCCGGTGCAACGCGGACGCGGATCGATCCCTCGCCGCCGTTGACCAGGACGTCGTTGCCCTCCCGCGTTGTCTTGTACCCCCGCGCCTCCCAGAGGTCGGCAACGAGTGCCGCGAGCCCCCCGGCGTCGAGCCGCCGGAGGTGGTGCGCGACCAGGACGTCGTCGAACCCCGTCACCGTGTCGCCTCCCCGGCAATCCACTCGACGGCTTCGAGGAACCCGTCGGCGTACGCCGCGCCGGTGACGTGGTCGGCGGCCGCCCGCGCGGCGTCGTCGGCGTTCGCCACCGCGGCAGCGAGCCCGACCCGTTCGAACACGGGCGCGTCGTTGACCGAGTCCCCGACCGCAGCGACTGCCCCGGGCGCCAGATCCAGTTCCGCGGCCAGGCGGTCGAAGGCGGTCCCCTTCGTGACGTCCGGCGACTTGACGTGGTACGCGAAGCCGGTGTCGACCACCTCCAGCCCGTGGTCGGCGGCGACGTCCTCCAGCGGGGCCAGCGGCGCGTCGCGGCAGGCGATGATTTCCGTCTCGCGCCACCGGTTGGCGAGGTCGACCCCGCCCCAGCCCAGGTCGTGGCCCCGGGCACGGTACTCCTCGGCGACCGCGTTCGCGGCCTCCCGGTCGCCGACGACCCGGAGCGTGTCCGTCGGGCCCGAGACGGCGACGCCGCCGTTCTCGGCGATCACGACGACGTCGATCGCGAGAAAGTCACAGAGCGCGACGGGGTAGGGCAGCGCCTTGCCCGTGGCGACGACGACGGTAGCGGGCCACCCGCGGAGGACAGGGAAGACACGCGGGTCGAGTTCGCGGTCGGCGTCGGTGAGCGTCCCGTCGATGTCGACGACCAGCGGCGGCGCCGCGTCCGGAACGTGCGCGCCGGCCATCAGTCGGTGAGCACCTCGTAGGCCTCCCGGACACGCTTGAACTCGTCCTCGTCGCCGCCCTCGGTGTCCGGGTGGACCTCCTTGATGCGCTCGCGGTAGGCCTCCCGGACCGCCCCCTCGTCGGCGCCCGGATCGACTCCGAGGACGCTGCAGGCTTCCCGCGGCGTCGGCCCGTGGCGACCGTTCGATCCCGGATCCGCCCGGGACCCGCCGCGGCGTCGCTGGCGCCCTCCGCGTGCCTGCCGGCGGGCCCGGCGCCGCTCCCCGCCCGGCGGCGTCCACTCCTCCCGGGGCCCGGCACCGAACCCGTCCCGCCCCGATTCACCGCCGTTCCGTGCGGCCTGCCGCTCGACGCCGCGGTAGATCCGTCCCAGCAACCGCCCGGTCGCGTGGCTGTAGAGCACGTACGTGACGGGCAGGAATGTGAACGCGAGAACAAAAAGCACCGGGCTGTAGACGACGCCACCGAGCGCGAAGGTGGCGGTCATCAGTCCGAAGGCTGCCGCGAGGCCGGACACCAGCCGTTTGCGACGCACACTCTTCTGTACGCACGGCACTCCCGTAAGCCTCTCGCCTCCCGGCCTGGCACGGCGCCGGACACCCCTCGTCGGTTCCGGCAGAGGGTTCAAACGTCCGCACCCGCTATCGAGAACATGAGCGTCTCCAGCCCGTGTGAAATCTGCCAGACGGCAGACGTCAGGCACACCTGTGACCGGTGCGGTCAGCTGGTCTGTGACCGCCACTTCGACGAGGATACCGGGCTCTGCGTGGAGTGTGCCGCCGACGTCGGGGACGACGGCCGTCGGCGACAGCCCTCCCAGGAGGACATGCCCGACGGCGTCGACACGTACCGGTTCTAGGACAGCAACCCGTCGTCGTCCAGCCGCTCGACCGCCTCGCGCAGCCGTTCCGTGCTGTTCGCATACGAGATCCGGGCGTAGCCGGGCGTCCCGAAGGCGCTGCCCGGCACCGTCGCAACGTGAGCGTCCTCGATGGCCTGCTCGCACCAGGACTGGTCGTCGTCTGCGACCGGGAGCATCATGTAGAACGCCCCCTGTGGAGTCGGAACCGACACCCCGTAGTCCGAGAGGAGGTCCACGAGCATGTCGCGGCGGTCGCGGAAGGCCGCGGCCATCTCCTCGACGGCCTCGTCCGTGTTGCGGAGCGCCTCGACGCCGGCGTGCTGGACGAAGTTGGTCGCACACGAGACCGAGTGGCTGTGGATCTTGCCGGCCTGGTCGACGATTTCCCGGGGGGCAGCGAAGTATCCCAGCCGCCAGCCGGTCATCGCGTAGGCCTTCGAGAAGCCGTTGACCGTGATCGTCCGGTCGCGCATCCCCCGGAGCGAGCCGAGGCTGGCGAAGGAGGCGTCGTAGACGACCTTCTCGTAGATCTCGTCGGAGACGACCGTCACGTCGTGGTCGACCGCCAGGTCGCGGACGCCCTCCAGTGCCGACTCGGCGTAGACCGCGCCGTGGGGGTTGCCCGGCGAGTTCACCACGAGCATCTCCGTGTCGTCGGTGACGGCGCCGTTCAGGTCGCCCAGCGCGTCCTCGAGCCGGAAGTCGTACTGTGCGGTATCGACCCGCCCCAGGGTTGCGCCCGCAATCTTGGCCATCGCTTCGTAGGAGACCCACGCCGGATCCAGGAGGACCACCTCGTCGCCGTCGTCGATCAGCGTCTGGAACACCTCGAAGAGGGCCTGCTTGCCCCCGGGCGTGACCATCACGTTCTCCGGCCCGTAGTGGTCGAGACCCGTCTCGGCGAGCTTCTCGGCAATCGCCTCCCGGAGTTCGGGGACGCCCTTCGAGGGGGTGTAGCCGGTCTTGCCCTCGGCCATCGCGCGCTCGGCGGCGCGTTTGATGTTCTCGGGCGTGTCGAAGTCCGGTTCGCCGACGCTCAGGTCGACCACGTCGACCCCCTCGGCCTCCAGCTGGGCGGCCTTGTTGCTGATCGCGAGCGTCGCGCTCGGTTCTACGCGTTCGACGCGGGAAGCGAAGTCTGTAGTCATGGTTCGAGTTCCTCCGTCATCTCGATGGCGCTTGTGACGGCCGAACCGCCCCTGTGGGTGCGGGCCTCCGCCTCGTCCCTGCTCATGCCCGGGCCGATGATGCCCAGCGCGACGGGCGTGTCCCGCCGGAGAGAGACGTCGGTCAGCCCCTGTGCGGCGGCGTGTCCGATGATCTCGTCGTGGTCGGTGTCGCCGGCGATGATGACCCCGAGGACGGCCACGGCGTCGATGTCCTCGCGGCGGGCCAGCCGGTCGGCCGCCAGCGGCGTGTCGTACGACCCCGGCACCTCGCGGGTGGCGACGACCTCGGCACCGCGCTCGCGGGCGGTCTCGCGGGCCGACGCCTCCATCTCGTCGAGGACGGCCCCGTGTTTGTCGTACTGGGCGACGACCAGCCCGAGCTGCACCATATCTGACGCGCCGGGACGTACAGTAAAAGAACTACCGCCTTTTGTCCACCGGCAACCGTAACCGTTCTAATGATCGCCCCCGCCACTGCGGGTATGACCGGCGGGCCTGCTACGGATTGCTGTGACTGTGTCCCGGTACGACCGTACGATTGCGTGCGGTCGATCCGGCGATGACTCACAGCAGTCCGTCTGACGACGGGACGGCGTCCGCCGACGACGGCTCGGACGGGACTGATCGGGACGGCGGTTCGGACCTCCTGGACGACCTCGCCACCGGGACGCCCGGAGAGGTCTACCGGGCAGTGACGGGGATCGGCACGGCCCGGCTCGTCGTCGCAATCACCGCCGTCGCGCTGGTGGCCCGCCTCGCCGCGCTGGGCACCCGGCCGATGCACTACGACGAGGCCCGCGTCGGCTACTGGATCCTCCACTACATCGACACCGGAGCCTTCACCTACCGCCACGGCATCCACGGCCCGTTCATCCAGCACGTCAACCGCTTTCTGTTCCCGATTGTCGGCGCGAGCGACTTCACCGCCCGCCTTCCCGTGGCGGTCGTCGGCGGACTGCTCCCGCTCGTGGCGCTGCTGTTCCGCGAGCACCTGGAGAAACCCGAACTGGTCGCGCTCGCGCTCTTCCTCTCGTTCAACTCCGTGCTGGTCTACTACTCGCGGTTCATGCGCAGCGACATCCTCCTTGCGGGCTTTATGTTCGCCGCGTTCGGCTGCCTGGTGCGCTTCTACGACACCCGGGAGAGCCGGTACCTCTACGGGCTGGCCGTTCTCGCCGCGTTCGGCTTCGCGGCCAAGGAGAACGCGATTGTCTACGCCCTGACCTGGATCGGCGCGGCTGGGTTGCTGGCCGACCAGGCGCTGTTCCGCCCGCGGCGGTACCGGAACGGCCTCGAACTGCTACGGGCCCGGTCTGTGGAGGGCCGGGCGCGCTGGCGCGACTGGCTCCCGACGTACGCCGGCCACGCGGTCGGCGCCCTCGTCGTCTTCCTGTTCGTTCTCGTGTTCATGTACGCCGACAGGGGTGCCGGGATGGCCGGCGTCACGGCACCGCCGGCGCCGCCCGAGGAGGGCGCGGTCGGGTTCTGGGAGGCGCTCGCGAGCCCGCTGGGGGTCCCCGGCTACGCCTACGACACCCTCGCCGGCGCGACAAGCGAGGCGCTCCAGTGGGGCGGCCGGACCGGCGCCGGCGACTCGGAGAGCCTCGTCGACACGTACGTCTCGCACATCGGGACCGACCTGGAGGTGCTGGCGTCGAACGCCCCGGTACTGATGATCTTCGCCGCCATCGGGTTCGTCTGGGAGCGGTACGGCCGGGCGAGTTCGCGGAATCTGGTGCTCTTTGCGGGCTACTGTGGGTTCGTCTCGCTTCTGGGCTACCCACTGGCCGACGACATCGGCAGCGCCCACTGGCTCCACACACACATTCTCGTCCCGCTGGCCATCCCGGCAGCGGTCGCGGTCGCGCGCCTGTACGAGTGGGGGCAGACCGCCAGCGCCGACCGCGACGCCGTGGCGACAACCGCGGTCGCCTGTCTTCTCCTGCTCGCGGCGGTCCAGGTTGGCGCCGCGACTGCCAGCGACACCTACCGCGACACCACCTCCACGGACAACGAACTCGTCCAGTTCGCCCAGCCCGAGAGCGACGCCCGGGTGGCGGTCACGGTCATCGACAGGATCGCCGGGGGTGGCGGGACGGACGTCGTCGTCTACACTGGCGCCGGCTACGACGGGGCGCGGCCGATTGTCGGCGGCCCGAACGAGAGCGCCCACTCCTTTGCCCTCAGGCCGGCCTGTCAGAAGAGCGACTGGTACAACTCGCTGCCGCTGCCCTGGTATCTCGTGAACGCCGACGCCGACGTGGCCTGCGAGACCGACCCGGGGGTGCTCGCGTCGACGGCCGCCACGGAGGAACCGGCACTGATCGTCACGCTCGAGGACGACACGTCGGTCCCGTCGGGACAACTCCGGGAGTCGTACACCGCGCGCACCTTCGATATGTACCAGTGGAGCCACCGGATGACGTTCTACCTCCACGACGACCACGCCGGCGAGGTGCCCGGGTGGGAGCGGGCCGGCGAGCGGCCGGCGAGATGAAATCCTTTTGTTGGCGGCCGCGAAAGCCCGCGCCATGACACGAGCGCCAGGGCCGACGCTCGGCGTGGTCGGCGGCGGACAACTGGGGCGAATGCTCGGCGAGGCCGCCGCGCCCCTCGGGGTAGAGGTGGTCGTCTCGGACCCGACGCCGGACGCGCCGGCCGCGCGGGTGGTCAGCGACCAGCTGGTGGGCGGGTTCGACGACGAGGCGACGCTGCGGGAACTGGCCGAGCGCGCAGACTACCTCACCTTCGAGATCGAACTCGCCGACCCCGACGTGCTGGAACGCGTCGGGCGGGAGACCGACACGCCGGTTCACCCCCACCCCGCCACGCTCCGGACCATCCAGGACAAACTCGTCCAGAAGCGCCGCCTCCAGGAGGTCGGCGTACCGGTACCCGCCTTCGAGGCGGTGGAGTCGGCCGCCGACCTCCGGGACGCGCTCGAGGACCTGGGCTATCCGGCGATGCTCAAGGCCCGCGAGGGCGGCTACGACGGCCGCGGGAACGTGCCCGTCCACGAACCCGGGGACGTCGAGGAGGCCTTCGACGCCCTGGAAGGGGCGGCGATGGTCGAGGAGTTCGTCGACTTCGAGCGCGAACTCGCGGTGATGGGGTGTCGGGGTGTCGGGCGGTGCGACACATTCCCCGTGACCGAGACCATCCACGAGGAGGAGATCCTCCGGGAGACAGTCGCGCCCGCTCGAGCGCCCGAGTCCGTCCGCGAGCGCGCGAGAGACGTCGCCCGGGACGTGCTGGACGTGCTGTCGGGCCGGGGGGTGTACGGCATCGAACTGTTCGAGACGCGCGGGGGAGAGATCCTCCTCAACGAGATTGCCCCCCGGCCGCACAACTCTGGCCACTGGACGATCGAGGGGTGTCACACCTCACAGTTCGAACAGCACGTCCGGGCTGTCTGCGGGATGCCCCTCGGAACGACCGCCCAGCGGGCGCCGGCGGCGACGGCCAACATCCTCGGCGACGTCGACGGCCGCCGGGAAGCGACGGTGTACGGGCTGGACGCGGCGCTCTCGACGGACGCGCTGGCCGTCCACTGGTACGGCAAGCGGGAGGTCTACCGGCTCCGGAAGATGGGTCACGTGACCCTCTCGGAGGAGAGGGAGCGCGAGAAACTGCTCGGGAGCGTCCGGTCCGTCCGCGAGACGCTGTCCTTCGAGTGAGACGGAGTGGTGTACCTGTGTTCCGGTACGAACGCCGTCGTGCGGTCGTACCGGTAAACAGGTAAGCAATCACTATCAGGAGTGGTGCTCGTCGAGTAACCTGTCAATCTCCTCGCCGACGTCGGCGTCGGCGTCGGTCCGGACGTCGAGAGTCTCCGCGAGCGAGTGCGACTCCAGACACTCCTCGAGTTCCCACCGCGAGACGCCGGCCCGCTGGGCGGCCTCGTGGAGCGACGCGTCGGCGAGCGCGATCAGCCCGACAGCCGTTGCGAGCTCTACCCGTACGTCGTCGATGTCCGTCTCTCTCGGCATACGCTTCGAGTACCGGCCTCACCCATATGTAGGTTGTCCTCGACTCGGCTCTCCCGTCACTTTCCTCCGGCCAGCCCGGTCCCTGCCGGGCCAACTATTAGAACGGTGGCGCGCGCAGTCCAGCACGTGACAGAGGAACTGCGATCGCTGATCGACTCGCTCGAAGCAGAGGCCGAGCGCGACCGGCCGGCCGGGGCGACGCCGGAGGTCGGTCTCATCATGGGATCGGACTCGGATCTGGACGTGATGGCCGGCTCCGAGGACGGGCGACCGGGCGCCCACGACGCGCTGACGGAGCTGGGCTTTGCGGAACAGACCAGCTACGACGATCCGCCGGAGGCACGGTTCACCTTCGAGACGTACGTGGTCTCGGCCCACCGGACGCCCGAATTGATGTACGCGTACGCCGAGACGGCGGCCGATCGGGGGCTCGAGGTCATCGTCGCCGGCGCGGGCGGGAAGTCGGCCGACCTGCCGAACATGACCGCCTCGATCGCCTACCCGCTGCCCGTCATCGGCGTACCGGTCCAGGAGAAGTCCGTCGACTCGGTGATCGGGATGCCACAGGGCGCTCCGATGGTGGCCGTCGACGCCGGCAAGTCGTTCAACGCTGCCCTGTCTGCGGTCCAGACGCTCGCCCGCCAGCACCCGGAACTCGAGGAGCGCCTCGTCGCGTACCACGACGACCTCCGGGCCGGCGTCGCGGAGGTCTCGCGGGACCTCCACGAGCAGGGTACGCCCGGATTCCGGGACCGGGGGTGACCGGACCACTCACACGTCGCTGGCGACCGTCAGCAGGCCCCCGCTACCGTCGAGTATCCGCCACCTGACCCGGTTCACCGGTCCGGGCCCGCCGCCACGTCCGGAGACACGACGCACCGTCCTCCGGTCACGACGTGCCCGTCGCCGTCGACGACGTGGGTCTACCCTCCCGCCGGTCTCGAACTCGAGGACGCGATCCTGGCCGTCGAACCGACCGGAGAGCGTCCTCGTCCCGTCCGCTCCACGCGCCACCTCCATCGCGTACTCCTCGCCGAACACAGCGACGGGCGCTCCCGTGGTTCCTCCGGAGCGCGGGGACAACTGGACCCGGCCGGGACGTGGCAACCCGGACGCGGGACGAGAATCAACCCTTATATGCGACCGCTCCGAACCCGAAGGCGACAGGAAACAGCATGGTCAATCCGTGGATCGCCATCGGGGCACTGGCGCTCGTGGCGGTCATCATCCCCCTGAGTATGATGATGATCTCGTCGCTGTTGCGCCCGAGCGTCCCCGAACAGGGAAAACGCGCCACCTACGAGAGCGGGGAAGTGCCGACAGGCAGCAGCCGCCACATCCGGTTCAACATCCAGTACTACATGGTCGCGCTGCTGTTCGTCGTCTTCGACATCGAGACGGTCCTCATCTTCCCGTGGACGGTCGTCTACAGCGACGCCGTCAGTGAGGTCGGCCTCGCCCGCGCGCTGGTGCCGATGCTGGTGTTTATCGGCATCCTCGTCGTCGGCCTCGCGTGGGCGTGGCGTAACGGCGCAGTCGAGTGGGTCCGCAGTCCGCGGGCCGACAGCCAGCGGGTAGAACGAGAGCTATGAGCAAGAACGATCAACTCCACGACACGCTCGAACAGGCACGGGCAGAGACAGAATCGACACAGGACGCCCGGATTGGTGAGGGTGTCGACAGCCGCTTCAACTCCAAACTCCGGCAGGCGTTCGGTCACACGCCGTTCATACTCACGAAGTTCGACCAGTTCATGAACTGGGTCCGGGGCTCGTCGATGTTCATGCTCCTCTTCGGGATCGCCTGCTGCTCGATCGAGATGATGCACACCTACGCGGTCAAACACGACCTCGACCGCTTCGGCGCGGGTGTCCCCCGCGCGTCACCGCGGCAGGCTGACGTCATCATCGTTCCCGGAACAATCGTCTCGAAGTTTGCTCCCCGGATGAAGCGCGTCTACGACCAGATGCCCGAACCCAAGTTCGTCGTTTCCATGGGTTCGTGTACAATCTCGGGTGGCCCCTTCCAGGAGGGGTACAACGTTATCAAAGGCGCCGAGGAGGTCATCCCTGTGGACATCCACGTCCCCGGTTGCCCGCCCCGTCCGGAGGCGCTCATCTACGGGGTCGCCAAGCTCCAGGAGCGGATCGCAAACGGCGAGTCGGCGCCGGTGACGGTCAAGCCCTACGAACTCGAACAGTTCGGCGACCTGGAACAGGACGAACTCGTCCAGAAACTCGCCGACCAGGTCGACGAGGACGACCTCGTGATGCGGTACAACTGGGCTGAGTCGCCGTGACGGGGAAACGACGATGAGTCTCGAGAAGCCCCGGGAACCCACAGAGACCGACATCGGCGTCACCGAGGACGGCCACCTCGATTACGACGAACTCGCCGACCTGCTGGGCGAACACGTCGTCGACCGCGAACACCACGTCAACGCCGAGGGATTCGTGATCCGCCCCGACGAAGTCGAGACCGTCCTCTCGACGCTGCGCGACGAGGCCGGCTTCGACCACTGCTCGTGTGTGTCCGCCCAGGAGTACCAGGACCGCTACGAGTCGATCTACCACCTCAGGAAGTACGCCGACCCCACGCAGGAACTGTCAGTCGTCGTGCCGACGGCCCGCGACAACCCGGTCAGCCAGACGGGGTCGGGCGTGTTCGACACCGCCGAGTGGCACGAGCGCGAGGCCTACGACCTCGTGGGAATCGAGTACGAGGGCCACCCCGACCTGCGCCGGATCCTGCTGCCCGAGACCTGGCAGGGCCACCCGCTCTCGCTGGACTACAACCAGGACCAGCCACAGGTCGTGCCGCTTCGGGAACACGCCAACCCCATGGAGGAGCGCACGAAGTTGCCCGAGGATCCGGACACGATGTTCGTCAACATCGGGCCCCACCACCCCGCGACCCACGGCGTGCTCCACGTCAAGACGACGCTCGATGGCGAGCAGATTGCCGACGTCGACCCCGACATCGGCTACCTCCACCGCTGCGAGGAGCAGATGTGCCAGCAGGGCACCTACCGCCACCAGATCATGCCCTACCCCGACCGGTGGGACTACATCTCGGCGGGCCTGCTCAACGAGTGGGCCTACGCCCGCGCCGCGGAGGACCTTGCCGACATCGACGTGCCCGAGTACGCGCAGGTCATCCGCACGATGTCCGCGGAGTTCTCCCGGATCGCAGCCCACCTGCTGGCCGTCGCGACGTTCGCGCTGGACATCTACGGCGACTTCACCGCCATCTTCATGTACGGCATCCGCGACCGGGAGGTCATCCAGAACATCCTCGAGGACCTCACCGGCCAGCGGCTGATGTTCAACTACCTCCGCCTGGGCGGGGTGGCGTGGGACCTGCCCGAGCCCCGCGAGGACTTCTTCGAGAAGATCCGGGACTTCCTCGACGAGTGGCCCGAGCGCTTAGAGGAGTACCACAACCTCCTCACGTCGAACGAACTGTTCCAGATGCGCGTGGTCGACACGGGCGTCCTGCCCCCCGAGCAGGCCAGAAGCTACGGCGCGACCGGGCCCGTCGCCCGCGGGTCGGGCGTCGACTACGACCTCCGCCGGGACGACCCCTACGGCTACTACGACGAACTCGAGTGGGACGTCATCACCGACGACGGCTGTGACAACTTCTCGCGGGCGCTCGTCCGCCTGAAGGAGATGGAGCAGTCCGCGCGCATCATCGAGCAGTGTGTCGACCTGCTCGAGGACTGGCCCGAGGACGAGCGCAACATCCAGTCCAACGTCCCCCGGACGCTGCGCCCGGAGACCGACACGGAAATCTACCGCGCAGTCGAAGGCGCCAAGGGCGAACTGGGGATCTACATCCGCTCGGACGGCACAGACAAGCCCGCGCGGTTCAAGATCCGCAGCCCCTGCTTCTGTAACCTCCAGACGCTGCCGGTGATGGCCGAGGGCGAGTACGTCCCCGACATGATAGCCGCGCTGGGGAGCCTCGACATCGTGCTCGGGGAGGTGGACCGCTGATGACGCTGCCGGAGACGCTCGCCGGCGTCATCCCCGTCGGCGGCGTCGTCGGCGAGTTCATCGCGGCGTTCATCGCGGCCGCCATCGTCGGTACGATCATGCTGACGAACACGGCCGTCGCCGGGCCGTGGGCAAAGCGCAAGATAACGGCGGCGTTCACCGACCGCATCGCGGTCAACCGCGTCGGCCCGTTCGGCCTGCTCATCATCGTCGCGGACGCCGTCCGCCTGCTCTCGAAGGAACTCATCGTCCCCGAGGGTGTCGACCGGCCGGCCTGGGATCTCGCGCCGATGGTGCTCGCGTCGTCGGCGCTGCTGGGCTTTGCGGTCATCCCGATGGGGTCGATCTTCGGGATCGACTTGCAGCTCGCGGATCCCGAGATCGGGCTGGCGTTCGTGTTCGCTGTCGCGTCGATTGCCTCGCTGGGCCTGGTGATGGCTGGCTACGCCTCGAACAACAAGTACTCGTTTCTCGGTGGATTGCGCGCGGTCGCACAGAATCTCGCCTACGAGATCCCCCTGGTACTGACGGGCGTGTCGGTCGTCATCTTCACCGGGACCCTCCAGATGGGCGAGATCGTCGCCGCCCAGCAGGAGACGCTCGTGGCGCTGGGACCGGTCGCGATCCCCTCGTGGTTCGCGTTCGTCAATCCCTTCGCGTTCGTGCTGTTCGTGATCGCGAACCTCGCCGAGGTCGGCCGGAACCCCTTCGACATTCCCGAGGCGCCGACCGAGATTGTCGCCGGCTACCAGACGGAGTACTCGTCGGTGTACTTCGTGCTGATCTACCTCGGAGAGTTCATCCACATCTTCCTCGGGGGGGCTATCATCGCAACCATCTTCCTGGGTGGCCCCGCCGGTCCCGTGCTGCCGGGCTTTATTTGGTTTATGATCAAGATCTGGACAGTGTTCCTGTTCACGCAGTGGTGCCGGTCGGCGGTGCCCCGCGTGCGCATCGATCAGCTCATCGAGATCGGCTGGAAGGGGATGCTCGTGCTCGCGTTCGCGAACCTCATCCTGACGGCCGTCATCGTCGGGGTGATCGCCTGATGTGTCCGACCGACAACCACAGAGGTGACCACAAATGCTAGGAGTCCTCAAGTCGATGGCAACGACCATGAAACACGCGCTCGACGGGTCGACGTTCACCGTCGAGTACCCCGACGAGGCGCCGGAGGTGTCGCCGCGCTTCCGGGGCGTCCACAAGTTCAGCCAGGAGCGGTGTATCTGGTGTCGCCAGTGCGAGAAGGTCTGTCCCAACGACACCATCCAGATCGTGACCGACGACATGCGCAACGGCGAACAGTACAACCTCCACATCGGGCAGTGCATCTACTGCCGGCTCTGCGAGGAGGTCTGCCCCGTCGACGCAATCATCCTCACACAGAACTTCGAGTTCGTCGCCGACACCAAAGACGAGTTCGCCTACAACATGGAGGAACTCAAGAACGTCCCCTGGTACAACGACATCGACCCCCTCGAGTCACGCGAACCCGACCGCGGCGCCTGGATCGGGGAGGGCGAAGGGGAAGTCGATTACCAGTAGCAACGGACGGGAAGTTCCGCCGGTCCCGATACTGCTCACGCGCTTGTAGCCGACGGTACGACAGCAATCCGTCTCACAGCAGCAGGCCGAGGTTGATGGCCGTCGCCGCTCCGCCGGCGAGTGCGAGCGCGGCCGGCGGCAGGTAGAACAGCAGGCGGTCGCCGTCGAGAACGCCGCCCCAGAGGCTGAGTCCGACGCACGTGTAGAACACCAGGAGCTTCAGTGCGAGGAACCCGCCGCCGCCGAAGGCGGCGATCGCCGCGGCAACCACGGGGTTGGCTTCGACGTGGGCCGGGCTGAACCACACCAGCGCGATTGTCGTCACCACGTCGCCGACGCCGTAGGTCGCCAGCGCTACAAGCCACACCCGCACGAACGACGCCTCCGAGAACGCGACACCCTCGAAGGTGTACCAGTCTGTGCCGGCAGTCGACATTACTACTGGTACGTGGACGGGATACTAGTACGCGAGGGTGTAAAAATCAGAACTGATACTGGCGGTCGCGCCAGCAGCACGGCGGCGGTGAACAGGCGGTCCGTGGGGACGGACGGGGTACCTCCGACGGATCACACGCCCTGCTCGTTGTGGATCAGGTAGAAGAGGAGGTCGAACGTGACGCGGTCGCTCTGGACTCTGTTGTCCGTCTCTTTCGGGAGTCTCCAGTCGAGGGTGACTGTCGCGTTCTCGTCTACGTCGAGCACACCGTCGGTCATGTTGGTGTCTTCGATGTCGCTCAGGCGGACGTACTCGCTCTCGTTCCCGAACAGGTACTCCCTGTCCCCGCCCTCCGGGTGGACGGAGAGTCGGACGCGCAAGTGCTCCGACAGTTCCCCGTCGGAAGCGTCGTCCCCCGCCTCCGTCTCTGGCTCTGTCAGTCCGTTCTCTGTATCGTCTACATCGTCGAACGCGGCCAGGAGAGTCCCGTTGATTGTTCCGTTGTTGCTTATTGTGGCCGATTCGCTGCCCTCGTCGCCCGGAAGCACGTTCGCGGCCTCGACCCGCAACCTGTCCCCGACAACTTCTATGTCGAGGTGTTCGTCGTGGTTGTAGTCCGACTGGCTGTCGGTGCTGGTGTCCCCATCCCCGTTGCTGCCACCGGAGGATCCACCCCCACCTCCCCAGTCGTCCTCGGATTCCTGCTCCGCCCCGTTGTCGTTACTGGTGTCCTCCCCACCGTTGTCTTGATCGTCGTCCTCGGGGGGACCGTCGCTCCCGTCGGTGTCGGACTCTGTGTTCTCGATGTTTTCGATCCGTATGTCGTCACTGTTCGAACCGTCACCGTCACCGGCGGTTTCGTCACCGGCGGTTGCGTCACCGGTAGCTCCGTCGCCGGCACCGCCGCCGCCGGGCGTCGGCGTCGGTGTCTCGGTTGTCACCGGGGTCGGTGTCTCTTCGGACACCTCCAGGTCTGACTCCGGGAGCAGGTCCAGACCGTTCCCGTCCCCACCGTCGTCGAGGTTGCCGATTCCCAGTCCGAGAAGGAGGAGGACCAGAAGCAACAACACTCCGATACGGCGCTTGTTTACATTCGCAACGTATTCGTATATCTCGTCGAGTACCGTCACTGTCTTGTTACCTCCGGCGCTGATCCGGACCGAGTGCCTCGTTCGGGCCGTACAGTCCCTCCTACGAGACTGTCCCACTTGTCTATTGGCCTGTTGAGTCCCTCTAATCGGTCATTGAACCTCCCCAGACACCGGGTTCTGTCTGAATAGATGACATGTACGGCGGACGGAGCGGACCGCCCCGGTCGGGTCGACACTGTGACAGGAAGGGAGGCACGGGGACTGTCGCCGTTCTGTCCCGGACCGGTCAGCCGAACAGGTGGTCGCCCCGGAAAACAGCGACAGCAATCACTCTCACTCGATCGGGACGGCCGTCGCCACCGGTGGGGTCGGGAGGTCGTGGAGGTAGGGATCTGCCGCGAGGTAGTCCGCTGCCGCGCGGAGGGCGTTAGTCGCGGTCACGCCGTCCCGCTCGTCGACGCCGATCGCGTCCCCGACCCGGCGGCTCTCGAGCGCTCCCTGTTCGACCAGCGGCCAGCACGTCACCGCTTCGGCGAGCGCGAGCGGGCCGTGGCGGCGGACGAACCGCCTGACGTTGTAGTTCTCGAGCTGGACGGCCAGGACCGCGGCCACCCCGGGCGTGACGTGGACGCCGTCGACGGTCTCGTGGACCGGTTCGACCTCGAACCCGTCGTTGGAGTCCTCTATCAGCCCGTGTGCCTGGAGTCTCGTGGCGGCCAGGCGCGCCTGGTGCTCGTTGACGTCCACCGCCTCGGTGTACTCCGCCAGTGTCGCCGGCTCGTGTTCGAACAGCCAGGCGTAGACGTGGCTCGCCTCCGGGTCGTCGAGCAACAGGTCAGCAGGCGTCCGGATCCGTTCCGAGCGCAGTCGCGCGTTGCCGAGTGCCATGTCCAGTTTTTCGGGTGAGACGTCTTAACTCGTTCGTCCCCGGCTATCTGTGTCCCCCCACGGTTCCGGCTCGCGGCCTCCGCTCTTCGTCACCGTCCAGATACTTATTGGTGGGACCAGAGGGTGACGGTATGACCTCGTACCGCGCGCTCCTGGGGCTGGTAGATTCCGGACGACTCCGGGCGATGTCTCTCGCCGCCCGCCGCGACGTGGACCGGATCGCCTCTCCCGACGAGGCGGATCCTGCCCTCGTCAATCTGGTCGAGGAACCCTACAGGTCCGTCCCGGACGCGCTCGACCGTCTCGAGCGCCTCGAGGGACGGCTGCGGGACCTGGGCGACCGCCGGGCGGTCTTCCTGACGGTCTACACCAACATGACCCGGGCAGTCCAGCGGAGCGTCGAGCGTGGTGCCTTCGCGGACCCGGCGTGGATGCGGGAGTACACGCGGACGTTCGCGAACTACTACAGGGAGGCGTTCCTGGCGTTCGAACGGGGACGGTCCGGAGCAGTGCCCGACCCCTGGCGGATCGCTCTCGGAACCGCGACCGCCGGGAACGCGCTCGTCGCACAGGACGCGTTTCTCGGCATCAACGCACACATCAACTACGACCTCGGGCTGGCGATCCGCGACGTGGGCGTCGACCCGAACAGGGCCCGAAAGCGCGCCGACCACCGGACCATCGACGACATCCTGGGCCGTCTGATCGACGCCCAGCAGGCGGCACTGACGGAGCTGTACGCGCCGGGCATCGACGACGTAGACGCGGCACTGGGCCGGTTCGACGAGTCCCTCTCGCTCTTTGCCATGACGGAGGGCCGCGCACAGGCCTGGCGCGTCGGTGTCGTGCTGGCCGGGACCGGATCACGGCTCGTCGAGGCCTACGCCCGGTGGGTGCTCCGGACGACCGCCGTCGGCGCCGCGGCGTTCGTCCTCTCGCCCGCCCTCGCGCCCGACCTGAAGCGCGCGCTCGAACGGGTAGAACAAGAACAGGAGGAGTTCCTCCTCGGGGACGCGCTCGACGTCCTCGACCGGCGGCTCGCGGCTGTCGACTCCGAATGACGGGCAGTCCGGGACACCGACCCCATCACACTGTCGGCTGTCGCTCCGTGGAGATACTCGCCACCTCGGGGTGTCGATACTGCTCACGCGAGTACAACCGACAGTATAGGGATGTTCGAAAATCATTACAGGATCGACCGCAAGAAAGTATACGGTCGACCCGATAAACGCTTTCGAACGTTCCTATATCACCACTCGACGAGTTCCCGCATGCGTTCGATTGCCGCCTGCTCGCGCGGCCCGCCACACCGGACGGCGACGTCCTCGAAGTAGTCGAGGCGCTCCCGCAACCTCCCGGTGTCGTACTCCTCGACATCGAGGCGCGACGCGGCGACGGTCGCCTCCACAATCGCGGCGTGTCCACGGTCCGTGGTCGGAACCACGCGCCGCTCCACGGCGGACTCGCCCGGTTCGAGTCGCCAGTCGACCCACGGGGTTTCGCCCGCCTCGCCGGCGCCGGTCCGGGTGACCTCCACCCGTGCCCACGCGTCGATTCCGTCTAGGAGCGGGTCGTCCTCCTCCCGGACCGCGAGCGCGGCGTCGACGAAGTCGACCGGGTCACGGGTAAACTGGACGTAGCCCTCGCCGCGCTCCCGGAAGTTCCGCCAGGTCCGGGTCCGACCCCAGGTGCGCGCCCGGACGGGCGGCGTCCCGTCGTCGCTGTCGCTCCCGCCGTCGGCCTCGCGGACGTCGACGTGCAGGCCGAGCGCGGCGACGTTCCAGCGGCCGTTCGGCCCCTCCGTCGTGACGATGGACTCTGTGACGCCACGCAGTGCGACGGGCCACTCGGCCACAGTCACACCTCCAGCCCGCGCTCGAGGGCGACGAACAGCCCGCCGGCGACGATGTCCGCCGTCGTTCCCGGGTTGATTCCCCGCTCGACGAACTCCGCGGCGAGCGTGTCGGGGTCCTCCTCGCCGTCCTGCGCGGCGGCGGCCCGCCGGCGGACCTCCTCGGCGGTCCCGCGGTCGTGTTGTGCGAGGACGAACGTGTCCACCTCTGTCGCGAGCGCGTCGAGGTACGCCGCGGCAGCGCGGTCGGTCACCGGCCCGGATCCGTCGGCGATCCGGGCCGCCGTCGTGAAGGTCCGCGGACACCCGTCGGCGAGTTCCGCCGCGACACCGTCTGTCGGTGCCGACCGCTCCATCAACGCGGCGAAGGTCAGCCCGCGGTCGCGGACCGCGGGAACGGCGTCGGCGCCGCGCCGGACGTCGAGATCCTCCATCCCCTCCGGCGGGTCCCCCACCGAGACGCCGACGTGTTCGAAGGCCCTGTAGAAGTCCGCGGCGTCCGCGACAGCGGTGTCAGCGACGACCCGCTCGACGCCCGACGGGGAGAGGCCGTCGGCCGCGGCGGCCCGGACCAGCGGCGTCAGGAGCAGGAGGGCGCCGAACTGTGTGTTCCCGCCGGACTGCTGGCTCATCCCGGCGACGGCCTCCCGGAACGATTCGCCCACCGGTTCGCCGTCGGCCGCGAGTTCGAGTCCGTCGCGTGCGCCGACGGCGCCCGCAGCGAAGTGCTCGAACCGCAGGTCCGGGTACTCGCGGGCGCGGTCGACGTTGCCGGGTTTCGGCGTACTCGACACCTCCAGGAGGAGCGCCAGTTGCGCCCGGTCGGCGGTCGTTCTCACGGCTGGATCTCTCCCTGTCCCGGGCGGTCGGCGGGCGTCGCGTCGGTCCCGGACCACGCCGCGGTCGCCTCGTGGACACGCGAGAGGACCGCCGCGTTGTCGCTGGGCCGGCCGACGCTGACCGCGTCGGCGCCGTGGCCGAGATACTCGCGGACGTCCGCCGCGTCACGCACGCCGTTGTTGGCGATGACGAACACGTCCGCCGCGTCGGCGACGTCGGCGACGACGGGTTCGGAGTCCATGGCGTCGATGTGCACCGCGTCGGCGCCCGCGTCGGCCAGCGTCGCCGCGAGCGCGGGGAGGTCCACGCCGGGTACCTCGGCCCGGACCTTGACACTCACCGTCGCGCCCGTCCCCGCTGCCGCGGCGACGTACTCCCGGAGCCGGTCGGTATCGCGCAGGAGGCGCTCGCCACAGCCGACGGCACACATCTCGTCCTGGCGGCAGTGGGCGTTCACCTCGAGAACAGCACCGTGCTCGCGACAGATCCCCGCGGCCTCCCGCAGCGGGTCGAGCGACGCCGTCCGCACGTTGAACCCCGGTCTGATCGGCGCGTCCGCGAGGGCGTCGAGTTGCGCGTCGATGAAGGCGACGGGGTCCGGCGGGAGGAACTCGTCGCGGTCGCGCCCGACCATCTCGCTGGCGGCCCCGCGGGTCGGGCCGTCGATTGCGATGCCCCCGAGGAAAGCCGCGCCTGCGTACTCGGCGCCCGCCCGGGCCCACGCCGCGTCGGCCTGCCCGCTCAGACTCGCGAGCGCGACGCGGGGCTCGAAGAGCGGGTTCGTCACGCGACCACCTCGAGTGCCTCACGTGCGGCGCGGGCGACCCGCTCGGCGTCCGACGGGCTGTCCATCGCGGTGTCGGTCCGGACGACCGGCCGGTCGAGGGTCGTCCCGTCGGCCTCGTCGAGGACGAACGCGTCGGCGAAGGGGTACGCCTCGGCGACGCCGGCGGTCGAAGGCTCGTACCCGACACCCGCCATCAGTTCTGCCGCCGGTCCCGAGAACACGGTGTCCTCGACGAACGGCGAGACTGCGACCACCGGCGTCCGCCGGAGGGCGGCCTCGATCCCGTCGACAGCGAGCATCGGCCCGAGGCTCGTCACCGGGTTCGACGGGCCGATCACCACCGGCTCCCCGAGCGCGGTCAGCACGGCGTCGGTCGCTGTCGCCTCCTCTCCGCCCCGGAACTCGACGTCCTCGATTGCGGGCTCGCCGCCACGTGCCACCCAGAACTCCTGGAAGTGTACGGGCCCCTCGGGCGTGTGCACCAGCGTCGCAACCGGATCGTCGGTCACCGGGAGGAGCGACCGCTCGACGCCGAAGCCGTCCGCGAGGGCGCGCGTGGCTTCCGTCAGCGTCGCTCCCTCGTCTACGAGGCCTGTCCGCGTGACGTGGACCGCACGGTCGCGGTCGCCGATGTGCATGAACTCCGCGACACCGGAGAACCGCCGCCAGCGAGCCAGCTCCCGACCGGCCGTCTGTGCCTCGGCGTCGAGGTACCTGGGGCCGCCGGCCAGCCCAGCGGCGTCGGCGAGCCGGTGGAGTTCCTCGTGGGTGTGGGCGGTGTCGTCGGCGATCCCCCACCAGGTCTCCCTGTCCAGTGCGTCGCCACAGAGGTACAGCACCGTATCGAGGTCCGGACAGACAAGCAGACCGCCCAGTTCCACGTCGTCGCCGGTGTTCGCAACGACGGTCGTCCCCGAGGGCGGGAAGACGGCGTCTGCGCCGGCGAGGAGCTTCGGTGTTCCGGTCCCGCCAGAGAGGAACGTAATCATACCCTGCAGTATGGGAGAGCCGGTGTTAAACCGTCGGATCCGGCCGGCTCCCCTCCCGTGTCCTGCTCCGCGAACCGGGGTCGACCGGCCCCAGTCTCACGAGTGAGATTCGAGCAGACAGGCACAAAAGCGGGGGATCTGTAGACACGGAGAAGCGATGGGTCCCGTACACGACGACGCGTACCGCTTTGCCCCCGCTGCACCACGCGAGGAGCACGTCTTCGGCGCTTCCGCGCCCGGCTGGCACTCGACGTGCGGTCACCGGGTCGCCGTCGACCGGTGGATCGCGTTCATGCAGGACCAGGGAATCGACCGCGTGTGCTGTCTGCTGTCACTCTCCCGATCGGACGCCCGCGAGTCACACCTGAACCAGTACTCCGAGTGGTTCGGGGACGGTAACGTGAGACACGTTCCGCTCGCCGATCGGCGGCTGGCGGATCCGGAGCCGCTACAGCGGGACGTCCTCCCGTTTCTCGCCGACACGGCTCGGGCCGACGAACGCGTCGTCGTCCACGGCCTCTCCGGTCTCGGTCGGACCGGCCAGGTGCTCGCGGCCTGGCTCGTCGCCCGCGGCGGATACGACCCCGACGGGGCCGTCGACGCCGTGACGTCGATGGGTCGGGATCCGGTCGGCGGGTTCGGGGACCGGGAGGGGACGCGCGAGGCGCTGGTCGGGGTGCTCGGCGAGTTCGCGTGAGACCAGGCGCGTCCGGGCTGCGCCCGACCCCTTTTTGTTCGCGGTTCCCGAACCAGAGTTACCGACCGATGACGACAATCAAGGACAGCGTCCACGACTACATCGAGGTGACGGGCGTGGCGCGCGCGCTGCTGGACACGCCCCCGGTCCAGCGGCTCCGCCGCGTCTCCCAGCTCGGGACGGTCGTGCTGGTCTACCCCTCGGCAAACCACACCCGCTTCGAACACAGCCTCGGAGTCTACCACCTCGCGGACCGCGCGCTCGACCACCTGGCCGTGGAGGGGCGGCAGGCCGAGCGGGTCCGCGCCGCCGCGCTCCTGCACGATGTCGGTCACGCTCCCTACAGCCACAACGTCGAGGAGTTGCTCCACCGCCACACCGGGAAGTACCACGACGACGTCTCGGCGCTCATCGGCTCGGGCGAGGTGGCCCGTGTGCTGAGCGAGCACGGTCTCAACCCGGACCGCATCGCGGGGCTGGTCGCCGGCGAGGGCGAACTCGGGCAGCTGGTCTCGGGCGAACTCGACGTCGACCGCATGGACTACCTCGTCCGGGACGCCCACCACACCGGCGTCCCGTACGGCACCATCGACCACAACCGGCTGGTCCGGGAACTGCGCTTCGTCGACGGCCAGCTCGTGCTCGACGAGGGCAACGTCCAGACCGCAGAGAGCCTGCTGCTCGCGCGGGCACTGATGAACCCGACCGTCTACGGGCACCACGTCGCCAGGATTGCGAAGGCGATGCTCCGGCGGGGTGCCGAGCGCCTCCTCGACGCCGGCGACGTCTCGGCGGCACAGCTCCGGCGGATGGACGACTACGAGCTGCGCGTCGCACTCCGGGAGTGTGGACCGACGGCCCCATACGCGCGCCGGCTCGACGAACGGGACCTCCTCAAACGGGCGGTCTGGGCGGAGATGGACGCCGTCCCCGGGGACTTGCTCGAGGCCGACCACGACCGGATCCGCAACCTCGAGCGGGACGTTGCCGGCGCCGCGGGTGTCGACCCCGAGACGGTCATCCTCGACGTGCCGGCGCCGCCGGGGATGACCGAATCGTCGTCCCGCGTGGTGGTCAACGGGGAGGTGCGCCGGCTGGGCGAGCAGTCGACGCTCGTGAACGCGCTCCGTGCCGCCCAGCGCGACCAGTGGCGGCTGGGCGTCTACGCGCCCGCGGAGTCAAGCGACCGGGTCGGCGACGCCGCAATCCGCACCCTCGGGTTCGACCTCGAGGGCGCGCTCGTGCGCGACGTCCGGCCGGGGATCAACGCGACGCTCTCCGATTTCGAGTGAGAACCGGCGGTACAGAGTCACAACACTCAGCATCAGGGATCAGCATCAGGGATCGTCCCGCCGGCGCGGCCTACACCTCCCGGGTCAGCCCGTCCCGGAGGTCGCGCCCGAGGTAGTGACCGATTAGCCCCGCCAGCCCCCCGCCGACGGCGCCGACAGCGATCAGCGGCACACCGATCCCCGTCAGCGAGAGCACGAGGTTCCCGAGCAGCGCGAGGACGCCCCCGACGGCGGTTCCCGCGAGTGTCGACTCGGTGTAGTGGCGCCTGCTCGCGCCCACTCCGTAGAGGAGAGCCCCGAGGGCGATCCCGAGCAGGTTCCCGACCGATCCCAGCGGCAGGATCCCACCGATCAGGAGTGCGCCCGCTGCGACGAGCGCCAGCGAGACCACCAGCGACCGGCCGGTCGCGACCGTCTGTGCCCGCTCCCGGGCGCGCGACCCGATCCCGCTCCCGCTGTCGGCCGTCTCCGAGCGGGGTGGCTCCTCGAGCAGGTCGTCGACGTCCACGGTCCCTCCGGTCGTGTCCTCCTCCGGTTCGATCTGGCGGTCCCGCTCGGCCATGCCAGGACGTAGGGTGTCGAACCGTATAAGTCCCGGCGGCGGGTAGCCTGGCGCATGAACGCAGGCGACAGGGTCCGCGTCGACCGCGCGGGCGAGACCTTCGAGGGC
>CAZUVE010000026.1:0-24969 GCA_964623735.1 uncultured Halobacteriales archaeon
TCCGATCCCTGGTCGCCGAACGGATCTGAACGTTCATCCGATCCCTGGTCGCCGAGAGTTCCCGGGTCCTCCCCCGTTTCCTCCCCGAAGGAATCGGGGTTCTCCTCCGGGTCGTCGGCGTCATCGCTCTCGGCCGCCGCGTCGTCCTCCCGGAGGGCCCGCTCGAACCAGTCCTCGTCGTCCTCGTCGTTCTCGCTCACGCGCGGACCCCCCGTCCGTCACGAGCCATACGCGTGGATTATCCCGCAGACCAATGATACTGTCGCCCGCCGCGGCCGCGGCCGCCGGGCACACGGGAGAGGCGGTGCTACGACGCCAGATCAATGAGGTCAGCTCGTGAGACTCTGAGGTTGTGACAGGCGGAGTCGAGCAAATCACGTCCAGGTGGAGACAACGAGCACTATTATCAGTCTGGGTGTGCAACCTCGGAGCGATGAGAGTCGGGCTCGTCGGACAGCGGGACAATCACAGGGCGGTCTCGCTGGTGGGTGACATCGCCGACCGCCTCCAGGCCGAGGGCGTCGAGGTGGCGGTCGACGAGACGACCCGCGAAGCGTTCGAGCGCGGCGTCTGGACCGGCAGCAACGAACCCGCGACGGAACTGCCGGAGGCGACGGCCGTCGACGCACTCGCGGACTGCGGCCTCGCTGTCAGTGTCGGCGGCGACGGAACCTTCCTCTACACGGCGCGGGGGGCCGGGCCGACGCCGATCATGGGTGTCAACCTCGGCGAGGTGGGATTCCTGAACGCCGTCCGGCCCGACGACGCCGTCGGGGCGGTCCTCGGGGAGGTCGAACACATCCGCGAGACCGGGGAGGCGCGCACCCGTCGGATGCCCCGCCTGCAGGCGGAGGCCGACGCGTGGACACTCCCACCGGCACTCAACGAGGTGGTCGTCCAGGGGCCACAGCGCGGCCGCGGCCGCGGCGTCGACGTCGACGTCCGGATCGACGGCTCGCTGTACACCAGCGGCCACGCCGACGGCGTCCTCGTGGCCACGACCACTGGGAGCACCGCCTACAACCTGAGCGAAGGCGGACCGCTCGTCCACCCGGACGTCGCCGGCTTTCTCGTGACTGAGATGTGCGGCGAGGACGGTATGCCGTCGCTGGTCGTCGGGACCGACGCCGGAGTGACCGTCCGTGTCGACGGACCCGACCACGCCGTCGCAGTCGGCGACGGGCGCGTCCGCCGGGAGGTGACGCCACCGGCCGAGATCAGACTCGGGAAGGCGGACGAGCCAGTCAACATCGCGGGACCGCCGCTCGACTTCTTCGCGGCGCTCGGAAAACTGAACTAGCGGCGGCCGCTCGTGTACAGCACCGGCCCGACGGCCAGCAGACCGAGGCCGAGCAACTTGTACTGGAAGGCGCTCCCCAGGAAGTGCGACCCGCTCGGGTCCACCGCGAGCATGGCCGAGGGGGTCACCAGGAAGATAGCGCCGAAGAGAATGACGTGTAGTGTCGTCGCCTTCCAGGATTTCAGCGGCAGCGTCGCCAGGAACCCGAGCGCGAAGGCGACGAGCAACGCGTCGCCGACGTTGTAGTTGAGCAGGAAACTGTCGACGAGTTGCAATGGCGCGAACATTCCTGTACCGAACTCGCTCTGACGCAATCTTTAAAGTTCCGTTACGGCCGAACACCCCTGTCGCGGCGGCGCCCGCGGCAGAAACGGCCCGGTTCGGCCCGGTTCGGCCGTCGGCTTCGAAATCCTTTTACGCGGTTCAGCGGGTAGATAAAGCAACATGAACGTCGACATCATCGGAGAGGAGGAAAACCCCATGCTCCACCGGACGGACGTCCGGTTCGAGGTGACCCACGAGGACGCGACGCCCTCGCGGCTGTCGGTCCGGGATTCACTGGCGGCGAAACTGAACAAGGACGCCGAGGAAGTGGTCGTCCACGAACTGGACACGAAGTTCGGGATGCGGACGTCAGTCGGCTACGCGAAGGTCTACGCGACCCCCGGTCACGCCAAGGACGTCGAACAGGACTACATGCTCGAGCGAAACAAGATTGCGGTCGACGGCAACGACGGCGAGGTCGAGGAGGCGTAATGTCCCACTACGAACTCTACGACGAGGACGGCCAGACCGACCGCGAGCAGTGTTCGCGCTGCGGAGACGCCTTCCTCGCCGACCACGGCGACCGCCTGCACTGCGGGAAGTGCGGCTACGCGGAGTGGACCTGACGGAAACCACCCACTCCTGGCGCAGACGGTCACTCACGACACCGCGCAGCCACGACCATCGCCGTGCACGGATCCCGATACGGACTCGAGTCAGAGGGTCGGTTGTAAGCCATTCCCGAATCGACCGTACGGCGTCGTGCGGTCGGACCGGTAAAAACGTCACAACTGCCCGATCACTCCTCGCCGGAGACCAGTTCGGACGGCACGTCGACCAACGGCGCCTCGCCGTTGCGCGCCCGTCGACGGAATTCGGTGACCAACCGGAGCCCGACCGCGTAGGCGACAGCGGCACAGACGGTCGCCAGGATGAGGTTGCCCAGCCACAGACGGACCAGGAGATCTGGCCCGGCCGACAGCGAGACCCCTTCGAAGGAGACGCCCGGGACCGGGCCGAGCAGGAGCGTCCCGAGCGAGAAACTGGTCGCGTAGAACCCCCACTTCACCACGGGGTTGAGCGGGATCACGGACGCGAGCATCGCGATCTTGCTCAGCCGCCCGAACACGTATCCGAACACGACGAACAACAGCAGACCGGTCCCCAGCGTCGGGAGTGCGGTGATGAACACCCCGACGCTGAAGCTGAGGGCGACCTCGCGCGGGGTGTACTCCTCGACGAACGCCTCCAGGAGGCGCTCTTTGACCCGCCTGCGTACCCCGGCCACCCGTCGGCGGAACATCTAGACGGATGAGGGGCGCCACGTGGTATCAACGCTTCGGCGCCGACGGCCGGGACCGAAGTGGTCTTTATCGTCGCCGACCGACAGGCGAATCGATGGCCACCGACAGCGGCGACCCGCCCCGCGTCCTCGGGATCGAGGGGACAGCCTGGGCCGCGAGCGCCGCTGTCTACGACGCCGCCGCCGATACCGCCGACATCGAGACAGAGGCCTACCAGCCCGACAGTGGCGGCATCCACCCCCGCGAGGCAGCCGAACACATGGCCGACAACCTCCCCGGGGTGATCGAGGCCGCGCTCGCGGACGCGGAGAGAGGCGTCGACTGTGTTGCCTTCTCCCGCGGGCCGGGGCTGGGCCCCTGTCTCCGCATCGCGGGGACCGCGGCACGGGCAATCGCACAGCGCCTCGACGTGCCCCTCGTCGGGGTCAACCACATGATTGCCCACCTCGAGGTCGGGCGCCACCGGTCGGGGTTCGAGTCGCCGGTCTGCCTGAACGCCAGCGGCGCGAACGCGCACGTCCTGGGCTACCGGAACGGGCGCTACCGAGTCCTCGGGGAGACGATGGACACCGGTGTCGGCAACGCACTGGACAAGTTCACGCGCCACGTGGGCTGGACCCACCCCGGCGGCCCGAAGGTCGAGGCGGCCGCCGAGGACGGCGAGTACGTCGACCTCCCGTACGTGGTCAAGGGGATGGACTTCTCGTTCTCGGGCGTCATGTCCGCGGCCAAGCAGGCCTACGACGGGGGGGCGGCCGTCGAGGACGTCTGCTTTGCTCTCCAGGAGAACGTCTTCGCGATGCTCACCGAGGTGTCGGAACGCGCGCTCTCGCTGACCGGGAGCGACGAACTCGTCCTCGGGGGCGGAGTCGGCCAGAACCGGCGCCTCCAGGAGATGCTGGCCCTGATGTGCGACCAGCGCGGCGCCGAAGTGTACGTCCCCGAGGACCGCTTCCTCCGCGACAACGCCGGCATGATCGCTGTTCTCGGGGCGGAGATGTACCGGGCCGGCGACACGCTCGCGGTCGAGGACTCGGGGATCGACGCCGACTTCCGGCCCGACGAGGTGTCAGTGACCTGGTACGACGGCGCCCCGGTGGACAGCCGGACCGACGAGAAACCCATCCAGGGGGCCGAGGCGACCGTCACCTTCGAGGGCGAACGGGTTGTCAAGGAGCGCGTTCCGCGCGAGTACCGCCACCGCGAACTGGACGAGCGGCTGCGGGTCGAGCGGACCAGACAGGAGGCCCGGCTCACGAGCGAGGGCCGGCGGGTCGGCGTCCCGACGCCGGTCGTGCGCGACGTCGACCCCGCTGCGGGCCGGCTCGTCGTCCAGCGCGTCGGGGACCGCGACCTGCGGGAGGCACCCACCGAAGAGCGGATCCGGGCCGTCGCGCGGCACCTGGCGACGCTCCACCGGGCGGGGTTCGTCCACGGCGATCCCACGACGCGCAACGTCCGCGTCGCCCCGGGCGGCGAGCCCGGACTGTTCCTGATCGACTTCGGGCTGGGGTACTACACGGACGACCCGGAGGACCACGCGATGGACCTCCACGTGTTCGAGCAGAGCCTCGCGGGCACCGTTGACGACGCCGACCGCCTCGCGCGGGCGGTCGAGGAGGCCTACCGGGGGGCAGGCGAGGGGGCGGTGCTCGACCGGTTGCGCGAGATAGAGGGGCGGGGACGGTACCAGTGAGCGCCGCCGGAACCTGAAACGCTCTTGTCGCCGCCGCTGCTGGACCCGGTAATGCGTACCCTCGCACTCTCCCTGTTACTGCTCGTGGTGGTGACAGCCGGCGCGGTCGGCGCACAGCAGACGGCCGGCGGACAGCCGAACGCCTGCGTCGGCACCGTCGGGGAGCCGCCGGAGTCGTCGACGGTCGTGAGCATCCAGGGAACGCGGTTCACGCCGGGAGAAGTCACCAAGGAGCAGGCGTTGCTGGTCTCGTTTGCCCCCGACGGGACCGTCGAGTGGGTACAGAACTCCTCGGCAAACGGGCGGTGGTGGGCCTACGACGTCGATCCCCTGCCGGACGGAAACCTGCTGTACGCGACCACCGAACCCGGAATCAGCGTCGTCGGCGAGTTCGATCCCGACAGCGGGGAGTACGTCTGGGTCGAACGCTTCGACAGCGCCCCGGACTCCGAACGGAACCCACTGGTTGTCGACGCCCACGACGCCGATCTGGTCGGGGACGAACTCCTGCTGGTCGACAAGGGCCAGGGCCACGAGCGACTGCTGGCGTACAACCTGACGACGGACCGGGTGGCCTGGGAGTGGCGGTTCGCCGACCACCCCGACGCATTCCCGCGCTCGGGGGGCGGCCCGCCCGACGACTGGACCCACGTCAACGATGTCGACCGCGTGAGCGAGGACCGCTACATGATCTCGGTACGCAACTTCGACCAGGTTGCGTTCGTCAACCGGACGACCGACGAGGTCGACCTGACCCTCGGCGCCGACGGCCGCCACGATATCCTCTACGAGCAGCACAACCCAGACTACCTGCGGGGCCCCGACGGCGAGCACACGGTACTCGTCGCGGACAGCCTCAACGACCGTGTCGTCGAGTACGAGTACGACGCCGCGAGCGACACCTGGGAACGCGTCTGGGCGGTGGGTGGGTTCGACGAGCCCCGCGACGCCGACCGCCTCGAGAACGGCAACACACTGGTGACGGACCGGAAAGGTCACCGCGTGGTCGAGATCACGCCCCGGGGACGGGCGGTCTGGGAAGTCTACACGCCCTACGAACCCTACGACGCCGAGCGCAACGAGCCCGGTTCGAACGGCCCGACGATGCGCGAGCAGGGCGTGACCGGCCGGTTCGAGGTCTCGAACGACGCCGGCTTCACCACGGCCGAAATCGAGCGGTGTGCGGCTGGCCTCTTCGGGTTCGCCTCCGACGACTCCGGCCTGCTCGGCACGTCCCGGACCTTCTTCGAGAACAACGACTCCGGCCTCACAGCCGGGGCCGACGGAGCAAGCTCCTCCGGCGACGCGAGCCCCTCCGACGAGACGGGTCCCTCCGACGAGACGGGTCCCTCCGGCGACGCGAATCCCTCCGGCGACGCGAGTCCCTCCGGCGAGTCCGTTCTTCCGACGGGTGCAGCGGTCGTCGCCGGCACAGTAGTCCTCGTGCTCGGCCTGGGTCTGGGTTACAGGCGGTACGGCTGAGCGCGCCGGCGGTCACCGGGGGCGGAGCGCCTCGTAGATTCGGCGGCGGCGGGCAACGACACGCCGCAGGCCCCAGCCGGCCGCGAGGACGGCACCCAGCGCCGAGGAGAGGGCGGCCCAGGAGCTCATCCAGACCGGCCGGATCCAGGGTTCGACGTGGGCGTACTGTCGCGAGAGCCAGCCCGTGACGCCCTGTAGCGGCGTCCCGGAGCCGGCGTCCTCGATTGCCTCGGCGACTGTGTACCGGGCCTGTGGCCCCCGGTCGGCGCCGCCGTGGACGCCGAACGTCCCGTTCACGCCCTGCTCGCGCATCGTCGGACCGTTGGACCCTCTCGTGCCGCGCTCGGCGTCGTAGGGGCCCCAGGGCGCCTGGAACTCCCAGACGACCTCCCCCCGGGGGGTGATCTCGACGACACGGTGGTTGAGCGTGTCCGTCACCAGCGTGTTGCCGTTCTCGAGCCGGTCGGCGTCGCGGGGCCAGTTGAACCCCTCGACTGTCCAGACGCGGTCCCACTCGCAGGCCGAGGGCGGCGTGCCCGCGCCCAGGCGCGGGTCGGCGTCGCCGCAGTCGCGCTCGTACTCGACGACACGGTCGTTCTCGCTGTCGGCGACGAGTACCACGGGCGTTCCATCGTCTCGCTCGAGGTAGTCGGGGTTGTGCTGTTCGTAGAGGATATCGTGGTCGTCGTCGTTGCCCAGGCGCATGACGATCTCGCCGGTCCGTCGGTCGACGACGACAACCTGGTCGAAGTTGCGCGGCGAGGTCAGGACGTACCGCCCCTCGCCGTCGATCACGTCGACGTCGTTGACGTGTGTCCAGTCCTCGCTGAACCCGCCGTCGGTCCCGTTGGGGTAGTGGTCGCGGAAGCGCCACTCCCAGTCGACGCGCTCGGCGGTGCGGTTGTAGACGAAGAGCCGGTCGTCGCTGACGCCGTTCTCGAACTCGCGCATGTTCGCGACGAGAAGCCGGCCGTCCGGCATCCGGGCGACGTCGTGCGTGTCGCGTATCTGGAACTCGTGTGTGCGGACGGGTTCCACCGCTTCGGGGTCGAACTCCATGACCACCGTCCCGTCTGAATCGGTCGTGCTGACCAGGAGGGTCCCGTTCGGGAGGGGATCGACGTCGTAGAACCAGAACGTACCCCGCGTCCGCCCGTCGAACTGCCACTCGAGGGTCGCGTCACCGGCGACCGCCACCAGCCGCGTCGGCTTCTTCTCGTTGCCGTCCCCGGCGTGTCTGAACCCCTGGACGCTCACGTACGTCGTCTCCCCGGCCGGATCCGAGACCGTCCCGGGTTCGAGACCGAGCGCGAGCGGAGCGGCCGCGGCGTGGACTGCCGGCAGGAACAGCACGAGCGCGAGCAGGAGGACAGCGTAGGCCCGGATCCACCCCGCGAGGTCGCGCCGGCTGGGGGGCCACACGGCGGCGGCACGCTCCCCGAGTCCGGTCATACAGGTGGTGTGAGGTGAGTCCGTACGAATGTTTTGTGGTCTCGACACGCCGGCGATCCCGCGCCGGGACGACCGCCGTCGCGCGGGACGCAACCCGACGGGACAGGACGGCCACCCGGTCGCGGGCGTGCAAAACGGTCTTTATACCGGGGGGCGTATGCCCGGGCATGGCAGACAAACCGCCTACCGGCGAGATCTTCGGCGTCCCGTACAACTTCGAGAAACCGAGCGTCCGGCGGCTGGTGTCGTCGTACTGGCAGCCGGACGAGGGGATGCTCGTCAGGAAGCCGTTCGGCGTCGGGTACACGCTGAACCTCGCCGACTGGCGGTCCTGGGTGGTGCTCGCGGTCGCCGGGCTCCTCCTGCTCCAGCAGCGGCGCGGCGGTGAAGACCGCGAGGACAGGGAGGACGGACCCGTCGAGGTCGTCGTCGACTGACACCCCCGCTCGACGGTCATGGTCCTTTTTGTCACCACCAACGAGGGGAAACTCCGCGAAGCCCGGGAGTACCTCGAGGAAGCGGTCGAACAGCTCGATTACGACTACCCCGAACGGCAGGCCGACGGCCTCGCGACGGTCGCCGCCCACGGCGCGCGGGCGGCCTACCGTCACGCCGGTGAGCCGGTGATCGTCGACGACTCCGGGTTGACCGTCGGGGCCTTCGACGGGTTCCCCGGCCCCTACTCCTCGTACGTCGAGGACACGCTCGGAATCGAGCGCGTCTGGCACCTCGCCCGCCGCGAGGACGACCGGACCGCGGCGTTCCGGTGTGTGGTCGCCTACTGCGACGGCGACCCTTTCGAGGCGACGCCAGAACCGGTCGACCGCTCGCGCCGCGGCCAGGACGTTGCCGCCGCCGAACGGGCGGGGGCCACCACCGACGAGCAGGTCCGGGAGGGACCCCTGCCGGTCAAACTCTTCGAGGGGGTCGTCCCCGGGACGGTCGTCGCACCGCGGGGCGAGGGAGGGTTCGGCTTCGACCCCATCTTCGAGTACGACGGCCGAACCTTCGCAGAGATGGCCACCGAGGAGAAGAACGCTATCTCCCACCGCGGGCGGGCGCTGGCGAAGTTCGCAGAGTGGCACGCTGGCACCGACAGGGCAGGGTAACCGCGGGAGCCGTGACGGCCGCCGGCGCGCCTGCGTCACCGGAACGGATCCTCGAAGCCGAGCCGGGCCGGGCCGGACTCACTCGCTGTCGTCAGAGTCGACGACGCGCCCGCCGATCCGCTCGAGGAGCGCCGCCGGCACGTCCGAGGGGGAGACGAGAGTCTCCTCGACGACCACTACCAGGGCCGCGAGGGCGAGAAAGAGAACTCCGAGCCGCGGATCACCCTCCGCGAGCTTGAACAGGCCGAACGCCGCAACCGGGACGGCGGCCACGACGCTCGCGGCGAACTGGAGGGTCTCGACGAGCCCTTTCGACATACCTGTCTGCTGGACCGGCGGCTACAAAAACACCCCGACTCCGGGGAGCGCATCGAGGGCAGGGTACGCTACACGACGCGGCGCCACTGCTACATGTAGTCCCCGAGGGTCGTGGCCTTGTTCTGGTCGTTCTCGAACAGCCGTTCGATGCGCTTTTCCAGGATCTGGAGGCGCTGTTTCGTGTACGGCCGGGTACCGAACTCCTCGGCGACCCGGATGGCCGTATCGAGATACTTGGTGACCGACCCCTCGTGGACAGTGAGGTTGACGTCCCCGCCACACTCCCGGCAGTTCCCGGACAGCGGCGCACGGCGGTACTTTTCGCCGCATCCCAGACACCGGACCTCCTGGCCCGTGAACGCCTTCAGGTTCCCCAGCAGGTCCGGCAGGAAGTGGTACTCGATGATCCGTTCGGCGACGTCGGACTCCTCGACGGCCCGGAGCTTCCGGGACAGGCGGAGCTGGGCGTCCATCTTCTCCTCCATCGACCCCAGTGTCTTGTACGCCGAGAGGTCCGGGCCGGCCGCGATGTCGGTCGTGTCGTGGGTGTGGGCGAAGCCGTGGTACTGGTCCGGCGTCCCCAGGCTCTCCTCGGCGATGGTCATCTCTCCGGCGACGGCCGCGGGGTCGGCCATCTCCCGGGTCGCCTCGTAGAACTCGCGGGGATACTCGCGCATGGTGTCGACGTTGTGCGCCTCGTCGTCGATCTCGGTCGGGTCGACGCGCGACGACATCACCAGGGGCGCGTCCATGGAGTTATGCGCATAGAGCCAGTTCGCCGTGAAAACCGGATCGCCACCGACCTGCAAGTCGTAGAGATAGCCGTTGTACGCGACGCCTTCGACGTTTTTTACCCGGAGATACGAGAGGTCGCCGTCGACGAGTGGCCGGATCGCGTCGAGATTCTGTTCCCCAGCGTCGGGGAGTTCCTGTGAGTCGAGCCTGTCGACAATCTCGCCGAGTTTTTCGAGCGAGACGGTCTCTCGGCGCTCGAGGGACGTCGGGATCGTCTGTTTGACTCCCTCGATGTCCATCTCGCGGATGTCCATCAGCGCGTCGGGAATCGAGACGACCAGGCTCTTCGGGAGGGACGGTTCGTCGCCCTCGAGGACACAGCGGAAGGGACTGTCGCTCGCACCGCCGGAGACCGTGACGGTGTAGATATCTTGTCGGTTGCCGTCACGGTCGGCCCGCTCGGAGACGTTCGCGACTAACCCGAGGCGGTGCAGGAGGTATACTAAGCCGTCCTTGACAGCCTCGCTCGTCGAGTAGAAGCTGACCGACGTCGTGTTCTCGTCGCTCTGGTCGCTCCCATCGCCGGCAACAAACCCTCGCAGAAACGCACAGACGAGGTGTTCCGGAGCGTACCGAATACAGGACGGGATGACCTTCTCGCTCGAATCGTACGGCTCCGCCCGCTCGAACCCGAGTTCGTAGAGAACCTCTGCGAAGGCCGCCGGGAACCCGAGTTCGTACGTGCGGTTCGACCAGCGTCGTCCCGGCTCGTGGTCCAGTGCGTCCTCGATAATTTCGGCCGCGCGGTCGATGAGGTCCTCATCGGCGTTGTGTATCGTCGGACAGGTCGAGGAGGTCGACCCTTCGGCGACGTAGAGTCCGAGCAGCCACGCAAAGTCCTCGTCGACATCGATCGTGCGGGCAATCCCGTCGGACGAGCCCGGGAGCCCGATGTCGATGTCGTGCGGGACCGCGAACCCGGCACTCTCGAGGATGGCCTCGAACCGGTCGTACGGGATCTTTCCCTTGTTCAGCCGATAGGCGAGACCGCTCCCGAGTTGCTGGTGTGTCTCGCTCCCGTGGTCCGTCGTTTCCCACGCCGTCCGCAGCAGGTCCTCGACGTGGTCATCGATGACGACGTACGGCTCGTCGACACACGCCGTGACGTCGATTGTCGTCTGCCGAGTCTCGACGTCGAGTCCGCGCGGCGCGATAATGAGGTCTCCCTCGGACAGATCGCTCCCGGCGACCTCCTCGATACCGTCGTCGTACCGGAAGAGACTGTGGTTTTCTGTGATTTCCAGTTCGCGACCGAACTGGGTCTCGACGCGGACCAGACGTTCGTCGCCGGCTCGGTACCGGATGGCCCGCTCGATGGGTTGGAGCGTCGCCTCGTGTTCGTCGTCGAACGTGTACGTCTGCCACCCCGAACCCGCGCACGTTCGCGTCCTGAATTTGCCGTCGACCTCGACTGGAGCGTCGAGTTCGGTCCAGAACTCCTCGAAGGTCAGGAACCGGACGTTACCCTCGGGGTCGACCGCAACGAGTCGCGAATCTTCAGCGACGCTCCCGCCACGCTGGTCGGGGAGGTACGTGCGGCTGAAGTTCAGAAGACCGTCCATCAACAACATCACACAGTCCTCGTCCCCGTCGCACTGCTTTTGTGACGTATCATTTGCAATCAACGAATGTGTCTCCTCGACGGTGAGACAGTACACGTGCTCCGCATCGTGTCGGACGAATTCGACCTCTGTGATGTCTTCCAGAAGGTACTGGCCGGAGCCGTCGTTGAACATCCGGCGACCCCGTGACGCGATTGTTTCGACCTGGCTTCGGAGGCGCTCCCGTTTTCGCGTGAGGTGCAGGTCGACGTTCTCCCAAAAGCCGAAAGCGTCGTCCGACGCGACGGTGATGACATAGCTCTGTGCCGTCAGCGTGTCCTCGTCCGTATCGTAGAATTCGGGGAACGTTTCGTGAAGAGGAACACGCTCGGGAGCGGTGACGGACGCCTTGATGCCGAGTCGCGTGAGGAGTCCGAGCAGGTCCTCTTTGAGTTCGTGGCTAACGGTCGTTGCTTCGACCGCGAGCGTGTTCGCGTTGACACCGCCGTCACCGCTGAAATAGCCACCGAGATATGCGGCGACGATGTCGTCGGGCGCGTCGAAGATTGGAGCCGGGACGCGTTTCGTGTGCGCACGAACGCCGGCGTCGAGGACCGTATCGAAAAACACCCGAAGGAGCCGTCCGGAAACAGTGATTTTTGCGTGATTCTCCACGGAGGGTTCGACGCCGAACTCGTCGCTCAGCACCGCCAGAAAGAACTCCCGTGATTGTGCTTCCGTTCCACAGAGCGTCGTCTGGTGGGTCGTCCCCTTGGGTGTTTCCTGTTCTCTGGCGAACCCTTCTGCGGCATAGTATCCGAGCAGCGTTGCGACCCGTTCGTTCAGTTGGACGAATCTATCGATTTCGGTTCCGTCCCGCTTCATCCCGAGTGTCACGTCCTCGGGGACGGACGCGAGGAGGTCCTCGATCGTCGAAAAACACTGCTGGAGATACGAAACCGGGAAACTCTCGCGGTAGAGATAGTTACTCAGCGTCTTCTTGTTCGTCTCGAAGATCTCGGTCATACTCGTGAGTGGAGGGAACTGACCGTCCCACTCGTCACCGAACGAGTCGGTAAAGAGGTCGTAGAGCCGTTCCTCGTCGAACCCTTTTATGATGAGACGGTCTGTCGGGACCGTTTCCGACTCGATGAAGACCTCCAGCAGATCGAACCGTGTGGTTTCGCAACCCGTGTCGGGTCGACCGATCGACCGGGGGGTCGCGAGGCTGTCTGCCGACGTGACTTCGCTGGCCGTCTTTCCGCGGAGCCTCTCGGTTGAGGCGTCGTATACGTGCACGTCGTGGTCGGGGGTGACGGTGATAGACCGACCAGAGCGGGTCTCGATCTGGACCATGTGTTCCGGCGCAAGGTGTTTGCTCACTGCTCGAGCCCGGCTGTGGACCTGCTGTCCGGTTGCCGAGAGAGCGGGGATCCGTATCTCGTCGTCGAGGCCGTCCAACTGTCCGATCACCGTTCCGAAATCGTCCCTTTCGACAGTCGGTGCCCGTTCGAGGTACGTCTCGACGAACGAATCGATCCGTTCGTAGCGAAGCGAGTCGTTCTCGTCCTCGAACCACACCTTCGTCTCGGGGTGAAAGCAGTTCCGCCGTTTGCTCGCGTGGAAGTACGGGTGTGCGTAGCCGACAGCGGCTGTCGTGAACCCGACAACTCTGCCGACCACGGCCGCCGACGTGTGCGGCGCCATGCCGAACACCAGTTCCCCGACAAGTTCGTCGCGGTCCTCGACGTCGTAGTAGGAGTCGAGTCCGTAGTACTGTTCGAGCAGGTCGTCGACGAAGTCGGCAGTCCGGAGCAGGTGTTCGGCGGCCCCGCCCGAGAGGACGACGTCCTGCACGTTCAGTTCGACCAGCTGGTCGTCGTGTTCCAGGGGGTCCCCGTGGACGTCCGCCTCGTAGCCCAGCTCCCGCATGTCGGCGGCGGTGACGTCGAGTTCGGCGGGCCGGACCGACGTGACGGGGAGGTCGGTCATGTCGTAGCGGACGGTGCCGTCCTTGAACGCGGAGACACCGTGTTTCGCCCGGAGGACGCCCTTCTCGACGGGTTCGGGGAGTTTCGCCGCCGAGGAGAGCCCCTTCACGCCCTTCAGCGTGTCGAACGCCGAGGGGCGCTCACCCAGGTTCTCGAGGGCGTCGCGGAGTTCGGTCCCGATGTCGAGTGTCGTGGTCCTGGTCTGCGAGGCGGGTGTCTCGCAGCGGGGACACTCCGCCCGGCCCGACTCGTCGGGGTCGACCTCGCGGTCGCAGTCCGGGCAGACGTACACCGCCTCGGTCCCGCCGCCACACTCGGGGCACCGCGCCCGGTACGTGCGGGTCCCGCAGTCGACACAGTCCCGGCGGCCGACCTCGACCTCGACCTCGCCGCGGGTACCCTCGACAGCGTCGCCGTGGTCGGCGGCCGCCCCGACGTCGCGCTGGTTGCCGCCGGCCTCGCCGATGGGAAAGAGCGTGTGGACCGCGGGAGAGAGTTCCCGCTGTTCGGACTTCTCGGGGCGACCCATCCGGTTGCCGACGCGGGTGGGGGCGCGCTCCCTGACCGCGAACGGAGCGACGGCGTTGACTGCCTCGATGGCGTTCTCGCCGGCGTCGCAGGCCCGGGCGCGCTCCGGGAGGTCCTCGACCGTCCAGTCACGGACGAGCGGCGTCCCGTCCTCGCCCGGGGACGCCCCTGTGGCGCCTCGGACCTCGAACCCGAGCGTCCGGACGAGCGGGCGCCACTCTGGAACGACCAGCCGGTCGTCGTGCTGGGTGTGTTCGACCAGCAGCGCCTCCAGCGTCCGGCGGACGCGCTCGGTTCGCGGCAGGACGAGGGCCCCGTCCCCGGCGTCGGGTCCGGCGTCGGCCGCCACCGCGCCGTCACCTGTCGCAACCGCGCCCTGCCCGACTGCGTCGGCGAGCGCGGCGGCGTCCGCGACGCTCACGTCGTGCCAGAGGTACGTGTATGCAGGGTGCAGCGGCGCGTCGTACCCGGTCGCCCACTCCAGGGCCTCGGCCGGCGACGGGTCCGCGAGGTCGACCTCGACTGCGTCGCGCAACGCACGGACGGGTCCGCCCGCGGCCTCGAACTCCTGGACCCACCACTCGACGGCGTAGGCGGCGGGGGCGAGGGGGTGGTTGTTCTCGACGAACTCGCCGTAGTTGACCAGATACTCCCCGGGGTCGAGTATCTCCTCGACGGCGTTTCGCACCTCCCGGGCCTCGTCTGGGTCGTCGATCCGGCGGACCTCGCCGGTCGCGAGGCGGACCGTCGGCCCCTCGATTGTGTCGACGGGCACCACGCCGGCGGCCTTCCCCGGGCGTTCGGTCTTGATCTGGGTCCCCGGGGCGAGGAAGTCGTCGACGAGGTGCATCGTCGCGGGGTGGACGCCGGCGGTCGCGTGACCGTGGTTTCGCGCGCGGCCGTACCGCAGTCGAAAACCCCCCTCCGTCGACGGGTGGGAGAAGACCGGCCGGCCGGCGATGAGGTCCTCGAGGTACTTCTCCGAGGGGGCCGGCCTGGGCGGGCCGTGGTCTGCCCCCTCGTTGGATTCCGCCCCGTCCCCCGCAGTCCGATCCTGCGGGTCGGCGTCGGCGTCCGCCGGGTTCTCCGACCCCCCCGTGTCGGTGCCGCCGGTCTGCTTGTAGGACCCGTCGATGAGGTCCTGGAGCCAGGGCCACTCGACCTCCGCCAGTTCGCGGGTGTAGCGCTGGATCTTCGGCGCCTTCAGGGCGATTCCCTCCGCGAGGACGAGACACATCCCGCCGCGGGCGGCGTTGGTGTCGACCCGGTCGACGTCGCGGTAGCCCGAGACCTCCTCGTCGCCGGTCGCCTCGCCGTCGAGCATGATCGGCACGTGCTCGGCGATGAACTCCGCCTCTGCCTCGGAGGGGGAGTACTGGAGGCCGGTCTCCCCGTCGTAGAGGGCGACCTCCTCGGCGTAGCGCCCGACCTCCTCGGCGCGGGGCCGGTACTCCTCGATGCCGAGCAGCGTCCGGGCGTAGTCGGCGACCAGCACTGACAGCGCCTGCGCGGTCCCGCCGGCCGAGCGGATCGGGCCGGCGTAGTAGACGTTGACGAATCCGGTGCCGTCGTCGTTCTCTAACACCTCGACGCGGTCGATCCCCTCGATCGGGGCGGCGACGACTCCCTCTGTCAGGAGTGCGACCGCCGTTCGGACCGCACCCTCGATCTTGCCGGCGCGGGTCCCGTAGTCGCCGACCGTCCCCTGGACGAAGTCCTCGACGAGCGCGAGCGCGGCCTCCTCCCGGGACATCTCCCCCTCCAGGTCGCGCACCCGCTCGGCGACGCCGTCGATGCCGAGGATGTTCTCGACCCGGTCGGCCATGTCCCTCGCGACCGGGATTTCGACCTCTCTCTCGGGGTCGCCGCCGCGCTCGCGTGCCGCGTTCGCCACGTCGAGCGCGCGGTCGAGTTCTGCCTCGACACGCTCGAAGTAGCGCTCGTCTGTGGGTCTCATGCGCGCGGCGTCCCCGCCCCGACGGGGGGGTCGTCTGCCCGACAATACATGTCCGGTTGGGACGAGCGGCGCCCCCAAAAGGGTTGTCGCTCCGGTCGTTGCAGCCTACGCCGGCAGGGAGACCGTCCCGGCGGGCTGGCCGCGGTCGGCGTCCCAGAAGGCGAGTTCGGAGACGGGCCACTCGACGGGCTCGATACCGCGGCCGGCCAGCCGGCGAGCCGCCGCGACGGTCCCCCCGCGAGCGACCGTGACGTGGGGGACGTAGTCCTCGCCCTCGATCCCCTCGACGGGGTCGAACACCTCGACGAGCCGGCGGTGGAGCGCCACCAGCCCCGGGCTCTCGACGGCGAGGTAGACGACCGGCGAGGGACCGGCCACCGCCTCCTCGAAGAGGTCGACGCCGGTCACCCGCGCCTCGAAGCCTGGCTGACCGGCCAGCGCCTCGCGGGTGCGGGCGGCCAGCCGCCGGAACTCCGACCGGTCGCCCCGGCCCAGGCGCTTGACGACGAGTGTCCGTTCTCCCCGGGCGCGTGCGCGAGCTCCCGGAAGGTCCCGCGCCAGGTCCGCGGCGAGCGCCGACACCTCGCCCGAGAGCGGGACGTTCAGACTGTACACGTCCCACCCAGGATCGAACGCCGCAAAAGGCCGTCGTTCGCGGGGCGAGGGCGGGCGGCAAGTTGAGGCCGCGTGGCTCCAGAGAACCATCTGATGGACGATCCGTGGAGCGAGCGCGGCGTGGTGGAGACGTACACGGGCGGTCAGTTCGACCTCTTCGACCCCGACCCGGCCGTCGTCCGGCTCGCGGACATCGCCGCGGGCCTGGCACACACCTGCCGGTTCGGCGGCCAGTGCCGGCAGTTCTACAGCGTCGCCCGCCACTCCCTGCACGTCAGCCGGGAACTCCCCGACGACCCGCGGCTCCGGCTGCTCGCCGACGAGGCCGCCAACATCCTCGAGGACGGATCGTGGGCCGGGAACCCGCCCGACCTCGGAGACGACCTCCAGTCAGGGTCGATCAGCGCCGTCCGGACCGGTTCCACCAGCGGGCCGAAACGCTGCTGGAGCGGGTGTAGGGCCGGCAGCGCCGCCCGCGCGGTGACCGTCAGATCCGGTCGAGCAGGTAGAGGACGATGAGGACGATGATACTGTCGGCTATACCTACGTGAAGATATTCCCCACCCCGGGGTGCCGACACTGCTCGCGCGCTTATACCCGACAGTATCAACGTGCGAGGTAAATCCCGGGGACGTACACGATGCCGGACGGAGCCTGGGCCCCGCTGGTGCTCACAGCGGTCGTGCTGGTCGCCACGATCGGGACCGCCGGGGCCGTCCAGCCGTCACCGACGTCGACATCGCCTTCGAGACCGACGGCGACCGGCTGACCGTCGCGGAGCCGTTCGCCAGCGGGTTCGAGCCAGAGCCCGGGAACCGGTCACACACCCGGTCTGTTCTCGGAAGATATTTGTATTCTACCGCAGATACACATATATACATGATTGGGATCCGCGTTTCGGGCGCACTCGTCGCCACCGGCGGGTCCCGGCGCCTTCTCCCACGGGTCCGACGACCGGGCCGTTAGGCCCGCCACCACTCACCCTCTCACCGTTCGTACCGGTCGCAAGTTGCCGCCCACCGTCGGGTTCTGGGGCGGACACGACACACCCGACACCCGACACACCCGACACCCGACACACGACACACCACACATGCCAGAACACACCCGCGTCGCGCTCGCGTTCTCCGGCGGGCTCGACACCACGGTCTGCGTACCACTGCTCGAAGAGGAGTACGGCTACGACGAGGTCATCGGCGTCACGGTCGACGTCGGCCAGCCAGCAAAGGAGTTCGACGAGGCCGAGGAGACCGCCGCCGCCCTCGGGGTCGAACAGTACGTCGTCGACGCCCGCGAGGAGTTCGCCGAACTCTGCCTGCGGTCGGTGAAGGCCAACGCCACGTACCAGGGGTATCCGCTGGGGACGGCGCTGGCCCGACCGGTCATCGCCAAGGCCATCCGCGACGTGGCGCTCGAACAGGACTGCGACGCCCTCGCACACGGCTGTACGGGCAAGGGCAACGACCAGTTGCGCTTCGAGGCCGTCTGGCGGGACTGCCCGCTGGAGGTGGTCGCGCCGGTCCGCGAACTCGGCCTCACCCGCGAGTGGGAGAAAGCCTACGCCGAGAACCGCGACCTTCCCCTGGAGGGCGGCGACGAGGGGCGGTACAGCGTCGACACGAACCTCTGGAGCCGGTCGATCGAGGGCTCGGAACTCGAAGATCCCGCGACCGTCCCCGAGGACGACATCTACGACTGGACCGACAACCCCAGCGGCAGGGAGCCCGAACTCGTCGAAATCACGTTCGAGGCGGGCGAGCCAGTCGCCGTCGACAGGGAGGCCGTGGGGCCGGTCGAGCTGGTCGAGGCGCTGAACGAGCGCGCGGGCGCCCACGGCGTCGGCCGCACCGACATGATGGAAGACCGGATGCTCGGCCTGAAAGTACGCGAGAACTACGAACACCCCGCCGCGACCGTGTTGCTGACGGCCCACGAGGCGCTCGAACAGCTCGTCCTGACCCAGGAGGAACGCCAGTTCAAACAGCAGGTCGACCAGCAGTGGGCGCTGAAGGGCTACCAGGGGCTGATCGACGCCCCCTTCGTCGACGCCCTGGAGGGATTCATCGGGACGACCAACGAGCGCGTCACGGGCACCGTCACGGTCAAGCTCGAGGGGGGCGGCTGTCGGCCGGTGGCCCGCGAGAGCGAGTACGCCGTCTACAGCGAATCGGCAGCGTCGTTCGACGAGGAGACGGTCACGGGCGGCATCGCCCAGGAGGACGCTACCGGAGTCGCGAAGTACCACGGCTTCCAGTCGCGGCTGGCAAACAGGGCAATCGAGGGCACACGCACACACGACGAGTAGGGCCATGACAGGAGAGGACAGTCCCGACGAGGCCGACGACGGCACTGACGCCGGGGAGCGCGCCGACGAGGGCGTCGTCCGCCGCGACCGCTTCTCGGGCGGCCCGGCGCGGGACTTTCTCTCCTCGCTGGCCGACGACGAGCGTCTCTTCGCAGCCGACCTGGCCGTCGACCGCGCACACGTCGTGATGCTCGCCGAGCAGGACATCCTCGCCCGGGAGGACGCGGGTGCCATCCTGGCCGCCCTCGAGGAGATCGGGGCGGCGGGCCACAGTGCCCTGCCCGGGGGCGAGGACGTCCACGAGGCAATCGAGACGGCCGTCCTCGAGCGTGCGGGGCCCGCAGGCGGGCGGATGCACACGGCGCGCTCGCGCAACGACGAGGTGGCCGCCTGTATCCGCTACCGCCTGCGCGAGGACCTGCTGGACCTGCTGGGGACGGTCGTCGAGGGACGCGAGCGGTTACTCGGGGTAGCCCGCGAGCAGACCGGGACAGTGACGCCGGGCTACACGCACCTCCAGCCCGCACAGCCGACGACCGTCGCCCACTGGGTCTGCTCCTACGAGGAGGCGCTGGCCCGCGACACGGAGCGGTTGCTCGACGCCTACGGGCGGGTCAACCGGTCGCCGCTGGGAGCGGCCGCCTTCGCGGGGACACCCTTCGACGTCGACCGCGAGCGCACCGCCGAGCTACTGGGGTTCGACGGCCTCGTCGAGAACGCGATGGACGCCGCGTCGGCGCGGGACTTCCTCGTGGAGACGACCGCTGCGACGGCGGCGCTGGCGACGACCCTCTCGGGGCTGGCGGAGGACGTAGTCGCGTTCGCGGGCAGGGGCCACGTCGAACTCGACGACGACTACGCCTCGACGTCCTCGATCATGCCCCAGAAGAAGAACCCCGACACCCTGGAACTCGTCCGGGGGCGGACCGGCGACGCGACCGCCGGCCTGGACGGACTGTTGACCACGCTGAAGGGGTTGCCCCGGGCGTACAACCGCGACCTCCAGCGGGCGGGCCGGCACGCCTGGGACGCCATCGACTCGACGGGCGAGTCCGTCGAGGTGGCTGTCGGCGCCGTCGCCACCGCGACGTGGCCCGAGGCCGACCTCGCGGCGGCGGCCGGCGAGGGGTTCGCGACGGCCACGGGCGTCGCGGACCTGCTTGCGGCCGCGGGTGTGCCCTTCCGGACGGCCCACGAGGTGGTCGCCCGGGCGGCGACCGACGTGGACAGCCCGACCGTCGAGGACCTGAACGCCGCCGGCGAGACCGTACTGGGCGAGCCCCTGACCGCGTACGCCGACGCGGCCGAGATCGAGGCGGCGCTCGATCCCGCCGGGAGCGTTGCCTCGCGGGACTCCCGGGGCGGACCCGCGCCCGCGGCCGTCGGGGACCACCTCGACCGCGCCGCGGGAACCCTCGAGGCCGACCGCGCGCTGGGTGCCGACGAGCGCCGCGAACTCGCGGCGGCCGCCGACAGACTCGCCGCCGAGGTGGACCACTATGTCTGAGCGACCCGCCCGGGGACGGACCGAACCGACCCCGCTGCGACCACCATCCCCGCGAGGGGAGAATATACCATAAATCTGAACATCAGATTGTAAACGTGCCGCAAAACCCTCTGAACACGCACAGAGAGCAGTGTGTGTAATTAACTTTTTCTGATAAGTTCGACAGGTTTAAGTAGACACGGGCAAGAGTAGAGCGTACAATGACAGACTGTATCGAGTGCGGGGCGGGCGTGTCCCTGCACGACAGCGTCGAGATCGGTGAGATCGTCGACTGTGCCACGTGTGGCGCCGAGCTGGAAGTGATCGGGACCGACCCCGTGGACCTGGACACGGCGCCCGAACTCGAAGAGGACTGGGGTGAGTGAGATGGCGGTCGGCGCAGGACAGGCACAGGGCGCAGGACGCGGGCGGCGCTGCCCTGCGCCGGTCCCGCGCCGGTCGGCCGGAGGGGACCGATGAACGTCGGCGTCCTCTACTCGCGGATCCGGAAAGACGAGAAGCTCCTCCTCGGGGAGTTACGCGACCGCGGCCACGGCGTCGAGAAGATCGACGTCCGCCGGCAGCAGTTCGGGCTCTCGGACTCCCCGGAGGCGTTCGCCGACGTGGACGTCGTGGTCGACCGGTGTCTGGCCACGAGCCGGAGCCTCTACACCACGAAGTTCGCGGACGCCTACGACGTGCCCGTGGTCAACAGTCCCGGGACTGCACAGGTGTGTGCCGACAAGGTCCAGAACAGTCTCGCCCTGGAGCGGGCCGGCGTCCCGACGCCGGCGACCGAGGTGGCGTTCACGAAAGACGCCGCTCTCGAGGTCGTCGAGAACTTCGGCTACCCCTGCGTGTTGAAGCCGGTCATCGGCTCGTGGGGGCGGCTGATGGCGAAACTCGACTCCCGGTCGGCCGCCGAGGCCGTCCTCGAACACAAGGAGGTGCTGGGCCACTACGAGCACAAGGTCTTCTACGTCCAGGAGTTCGTCGAGAAGCCCGGCCGGGACATCCGTGTTGTCGCGGCCGACGGGAAGCCGATCGCCGCGATGGTCCGCTCGTCGGACCACTGGCTGACCAACGCCGCACAGGGCGCCGAGACCGCGCCGTTCGAGGTCGACGACCGCGCGCGCGAACTTGTCGCGCGGGCCAGCGACGCCGTCGGCGGCGGGCTGCTCGGCGTCGACCTGATGGAGACCGCCGACGACTACACCGTCCACGAGGTCAACCACACCGTCGAGTTCAAAGCGCTCGACAACACCGTCGAGACCGACGTGCCGGCGGCGGTCGTCGACTGGCTGGAGGCGACAATCGCGAGAAGGGAGACCGGGGAGGTCCAGGCGTGACACACACCGCGAGCGTCGTCGGCGCCAGCGGCTTCACCGGCGGCGAGTTGCTGCGCCTGCTCGACGGTCACCCCGGGTTCGAACTCGTCCAGGCGACGAGCCGCTCGGAGGAGAACAGGACGGTGGGACACGCCCACCCGAACCTCCGGCACCTCGACCTGCGCTTCTCCCACCCGGAGGAACTGGCGTCGGTCGACGTCCTCTTCGCGGCCACCCCCCACGGCGTCTCGATGGAGCGGATCGACGCCTTCCGGGACGCGGCTGGGACGGTTGTCGACCTCTCGGCGGACTTCAGGCTCGACACGGAGGCACAGTACGAGGAGTGGTACGACGGCCACGAGCGGCCCGAACTGCTGGCGGAGGCGGTCTACGCGCTGCCGGAACTGACACGCGGGGAGTTGCCGGGCGCCGACCTGATCGCCTCGGGCGGGTGCAACGCGACGGCGACGACGCTGGGGCTGTTGCCGCTGGTCGAGGACGGGATACTCGAGGGCGACGAGCAGGTCGTGGTCGACGTGAAGGTCGGCTCGAGCGAGGGCGGGGCCGGCGGCGGCGAGGCCTCCTCCCACCCCGAGCGGTCGGGCGTGGTCCGGCCCTACGCGCCGACGGAGCACCGCCACGAGGCCGAGATCGAGCAGTTCCTCGGCCTGGACGTCGCCTTCACCGTCCACGCGGTAGACATGGTCCGTGGCGCGTCGGCGACCTGTCACGTCTTCCCGGGCGAGCCCGTCTCGACGGGCGACCTCTGGGGGGCGTACCGCAGCGCCTACGAGGACGAACCGTTCGTGGACCTGGTCGCGGGCGGCGGCGGGGTGTACCGGTACCCGGAACCGAAGGCCGTCGCCGGGACCAACCGCGCAGAGGTCGGGTTCGAACTCGACCCGCCCAACAGGCGGCTGGTGGTCTTCGCGGCCATCGACAACATGATGAAAGGCTCGGCCGGCCAGGCGGTCCACGCCGCCAACATCGCGCTCGGCCTCGAAGAGACCGCTGGACTGGAGTTCCAGGGGCTACACCCCGTCGGGGCACCATGACAGTCGTCGTCAAGGTTGGCGGTGCCCGCGCGGTCGACCCGGCGGGCGCGCTCGCGGACGTCGCGTCGCTGGTGAAAGGCGACCCCGACGACCGGGCCGACCCGGTTGGGGGCGCCGGGCCACACGACGTGGTCGTCACCCACGGCGGGTCGACGGCCGTCGACGAGACGCTCGAACGCCTCGGCGTGGAACCGGAGTACGTCGAGACCCCCTCCGGGGTCGTCGGCCGCTTCACAGACGCGGAGACGATGGACGTCTTCGAGATGGTGCTGCCCGGCCTGCTGAACACGGATTTCGTGGCCGGGTTGCAGAGCCGCGGCGTCGACGCCGTGGGGCTGTCGGGCGTCGACGGCAAACTCCTCCACGGCCCCCGCAAATCCGCAGTGCGTGTCGTCGAGAACGGCACACGCAAGATCCGCCGGGGCGACCACTCCGGGTCGCTGAAGGAGGTCAACGCCGGCCTGCTGGAGACGCTCCTCTCCGAGGGCTACACGCCCGTCGTGAGCCCGCCGATGGCCGGGGCCGACGACGGCGGGGTGACGCCGGTCAACACGGACGCCGACCGCTCGGCCGCGGCTATCGCCGGCGCGCTGGACGCGACGCTCGTCCTGTTGACGGACGTCCCGGGAATCCTCGAGGAACCCGACGACCGCGGTACACTGATCCGGACCGTCGAGGCGCCCGCCGACTGGGAGCGCATGGAAGCCGCCGCGGAGGGGTTCATGGGCCGGAAGGTCATGGCTGTCCGCGAGGCGCTGGAAGGGGGTGCGCCCGAGGCGGTCGTGGCCGACGCCAACGTAGAGCGGCCGGTCGCGACCGCACTGGAGGGCGACGGCACACACATCTACCCGTCGGCACTCCCCGACAGCGACTCGGGAGGTGACAGCACGTGAGCGGATTCGTCTTCTCGGAGAAGCCGATACAGATCGTCGAGGGCGAGGGGCCGTACCTCTACGACACGGACGGGACGGAGTACCTGGACATGGGCGCCAGCTACGCCTGCGTCCCGCTGGGCCACGGTCACGACGCCGTGGAGTCCGCGGTCGGGGACCAGCTCTCGCGGCTGACCTACGTCCAGGCCTCGTACCCGGTGGCAGTCCGGACGGATCTCTACGAGACGCTGGCCGGGACTGCGCCGGGCGACGTCGACAAGGTGTGGCTGTGTAACTCCGGGACCGAGGCGAACGAGGCGGCGCTGAAGTTCGCTCGCTCGGCGACCGGCCGGTCGAAACTCGTCGCCACCATGCAGGGATTCCACGGCCGGACGATGGGCTCGCTGGCGACCACCTGGAAGAACAAGTACAAAAAACCCTACGAGCCCCTGATCGGCGACGTGGAGTTCGTCCCCTACGACGACCCCGGCGCGATGTCGGAAGCGATCGACAGCGAGACGGCGGGGGTCATCGTCGAACCCATCCAGGGCGAGGGCGGCATCAACCCGGCCACCGTGGAGTTCCTCCAGACTGCGCGTGTCGAAACCGCGACGAGCGGCGCGGCCCTGATCTTCGACGAGGTCCAGACCGGCATGGGCCGGACCGGGACGCTGTGGGCCTCGGAGTGGGCGGACGTGATCCCCGACATGATCACGGCCGCGAAGGGCCTTGGAAACGGTCTGCCGGTCGGTGCGACCCTCTGCCGGGAGTGGATCGCGGAGAACTACGGCAGCCACGCCTCGACGTTCAGCGGCGGCCCGGTGGTCTCGGCTGCCGCCGAGGCGACCGTCTCGACCATCGTCTCCGAGGGCGTCCCCGAACACGCCGCCGACGTCGGGGAGTACCTCCGCGGGCAACTGGCCGAGGAACTGGGCGACACGGCCCGCGAGGTCCGCGGCGAGGGGCTGATGATCGGTGTCGAGATCAAGCGCGGCGCCAACCGCATTCTGAAGCAGCTGGCGCTGAACCACGGGATCCTGGCGCTGCCCGCGGGCCGGACCGTGGTGCGGCTGTTGCCGCCGCTGACGATCGAGCGCGAACACGCCGACCGCGTGGTCGACGCGCTCGGGGAGGTTCTGGGATGAGTGAAGCGAGCCAGTACGCCCAGCCGCGCGAACTGCTGGTCAAACTCGTGGGCGTCCCCTCGGTCACGGGCGAGGAGCGGGCCTGCGCCGAGCAGCTGGTGACGTTCTTCGAGGAGCGGGGCCGGGAAGCCTGGATCGACGAGGCCGGCAACGTCCGCGCGCCGGGCGACGACGGCGTCCTGCTGACCTCCCACATCGACACAGTGCCGGGTGACATCCCCGTCAAGGTCGACTCGCAGCCGGCCGTGGAGGTCAGCTGGGGCGGGGGCGACGACCCGGGCGCCGACACACTGGAGGTGCTGTGGGGCCGGGGGAGCGTCGACGCGAAGGGGTGTCTCGCGTCGATGGCCGTCACGGCCGTCCGGACAGGCGCGAGCTTCGCCGGCGTCGTCGGCGAGGAGGTCGACTCCCGGGGGAGCCGCCACC
>CAZUVE010000027.1:0-24818 GCA_964623735.1 uncultured Halobacteriales archaeon
TCGACCAGAGCCCCCACCAGCTGTCCCGCGCGTTCGAGAAGTTCGGCAAGCGCGGTCCCGTCCGGTTCTACCTGGGGGACGCCGAACGACTCCCTTTCGCCGACGGCGCCTTCGACGTGGTGTGGTCCTCCGGGTCGATCGAGTACTGGCCCAACCCCGTGACCGCGCTCGAGGAACTCCGCCGGGTCGCCCGCCCCGGCAGCCAGGTGCTCGTCGTCGGCCCCGACTACCCCGACCGGACGGTCTTCCAGAAGCTCGCCGACGCGATCATGCTCTTCTACGACGAGGCCGAGGCCGACCGGATGTTCGCCGCGGCGGGCTTCGAGACTTTCGAACACCACATCCAGCAGGCCCGTCCCGGGAGCCCGCGGGCGATCACGACACTGGCCGAGGTGCCCGAGTAGCCCGGGATTCTCGCACGGAGTGCTATGAGTTATACGGATTGTTGTCACTGTGTCCCAGTAAGACCGCACGACAGCGTACGGTCGATCCGGCACTGACGTACAGCGATCCGTATCATACTGACGGCTATAACTTCGTGAGCATACTCGACCCCGCGGTGGGTCGAAATCGCTCACGGGCTTGTAGCCGTTCGTATCAGTCGGGGACCGACCGGACGCGGTAGTGCAGTCACCCCGGACACAGGCACACCAGTCGTATCAGACAGCCGTCGTCTCCAGGGACGCGACGACACCGCGCCCAGTGGCGACAGTGACCTCGACGCGCGACCCCACGGAGAGTTGCGGGTGGTTCGTGGACGCGACGCGGAAGCCCGCAGTCTCGCCCGCCGACCAGTCGTCGTCGCTGGCGACGTTGAACGGCCCGGTTGGACCGCTCTCGAAGCCGGCCGCCGCAAAGAACGGAACCGGCGGCTGCCTGTCGAGGTCCTCGCCGTCGACGGCCACGGCCACCGACAGCGCCGAGACGTCGAGCGTCTCGCCGCCCTCGTGTGTCAGTTCGACCCGGTCTGCGTCCGCGTCGGCCGACAGCGAGAGGCTGGCGGTCGGAACGTCTCTTCCCGGGTCGAGGGTGACAACGGTCCCGACGGTTGCGGCGACGACGGCCGTCACTGCCACGAGCAGGACGACGCCGACGGCAGACGAGAGCGCGCGTGCCACGGGCGGGATGGCCGCGGACTCCTACTTGAAGCTACGGGAGCTACCCGGACACGGTGACCTCGGCACTGTTGGCGCCGGTCGTCGCGTTCACCCGGAACTGGCCGGCGGGCTGGACGGTCCAGAGCTCGCCGTCGTCGCCGGTCTCGCCGACGGGCCGGCCGTCGATCAGGACGGTCCCGTCGAGTGGTGCGTTGGTGGACGGCTGGATGAGGCGGACCCGCATCGGACCCGAGGCGGTCGTCGTCTCGACGGTCACGTTGAGCGAGTCGGCGACCGTGCTCGCCGTGTCGGTCGTCGGCACGCCCTCGGGATCCTGCGTCTGGATCTCGTGGAAAGCGTTGGTCGTGCCGCCCGAGAGGTACGTCCGGAGGTCCCCGTGGGCGTAGTCGACCCTGATCAGGTACACCCCGGTGTTGCCGAAGCCGCGGATCTGGGGGCCACCGATGTCGTTCTCGTAGGCCCAGGGGTACAGTTCGCCGCCGCGCTGGAGCGCGAGGATGACGTCGCGGTCCTCGCCCCCTTCGAACTGGTCGGACTGGTCGGGGGCGTAGTCGTCGCGAGCGGTGGCAGTCCGGACGAACTCCCCTTCGTCGACCGTCGCGAGCACCAGGCCGTTCCCGGTCCCGCCAGCGTAGACGACCACCGGGTCGCGCTCACCGGCCAGCCCGGCCTCGACGCGGTCCACGACGGGGTCCGGCAGCGTCACCAGGACGTTCTGGAGGTCCGAGAGCCTGGTCTCGAGGGTGACCGGCACCGAGCCGGGCGTGTTCTCGACGCGGTCGGTGACGTGCTGGAGGTTCGCGCGGGCCGTCCCGGCAGCGACGGACAGTCGCGCGAGGCGCCGTATGGTCGTCTCCCTGGAGAGGGTTCCGTTGCTGTACGCGGCGAGAAGCGCCTCGTGGCGGGCGTCGAGGCGGTCTATGCGCGACTCCGTGCTGTCGGCCGTCTCGCGGACGAGGTCCACTCGGTCGGACTCGGAGCCGGCTGCCTCGAACCGGGCGTCGAAGGCGCCCCTGTCGTGGCGGGCGTGCAACTGCTGTGCACTCATACCGGCAGCAGCGGCGACGTCGACGTCGCTCCGGACGTACGAGGCACGGTCGGGCGACCCAGTCGAGAGGTAGTTGGTCGTGTTCGGGACGGTGGTCACGACCGGGAGCCCGTCGTCGACGGTGGGGGCGTCTGCGTCCCCGTCGGCGACGCGGTCGGTCGCGATGGCGCCCGCAGTGCCGACTGCGACGGCAACCACCGCCAGGAGGGCGAGAACGGCAAGCGCTGGCGTCCGGGGCATACACGGTGTCAACGCCTCCCTGATACAAAAAGGACACCACTTCCGGAGATACGCTCTCATGGCCTGAGAGGCGTCGAGACGATTTATAGAGGTATCTGACGTTTTATCCCCGGATGGAAAGCGTTTTGCCAACGGCGATAGCATGAGACTGTATGTTCGAGGGGTCCCGCGCCGCCCTGACCCTCACCCTGCTCGTGGCCCTCCTCTGCGGTGCTCTGGCCGTGCCGGGAGTCGCCGGTCAGAGTTCCCCCACGTCACAGCCGCAGGTGACCGGGGACGACCCGACGCTGACGATGACTGTCGACCTCCAGCCGAACGGCGACGCCAGGTGGCAGGTGTCGACGTCGTTCGTCCTCGCAACCGGTGCCGAGCGGGAGTCGTTCGGGGAACTGGCAGAGTCGTTCGAGAGCGGCGAGACGTCCGCGCTCGGGCTCCCGGCGTTCCGCCGGGCGAGCCAGGAGGCGAGCGAGGCGACCGGCCGCGACATGTCGATCACCGACGTCGAGCGGCGTACGTCGCCGGACTCGGAGGTCGAGAACGGTACCGGCCGGCTGACGGTCGCGTTCACGTGGACGAACTTCGCCCGGGTCGACGGGGACGGCCTCCACGTCGACGACGTCTTCGCCACGGGGGCAGACGGGGAGACGTGGTTGCCGGGCCTCGAGGCCGGCGACACGCTCGTGATCCGCTCGCCGGAGAGGTACGGCGTGGCGTCGTCGTCGGTTGCACCCCGGAGCCGCGACAACCGGTCGGTCCTCCGGTGGACGGGTCCCGCGACGCTCGACGCGGACGACCTGAGCGCGGAGTTCACCGGCCAGGCGGAGACGCCGACGGAGACGCCGGGCGGCCCGCAGGGATCTGTCCCCTGGCCGCTGGTGTTCATATTCGGGGTCGGGGGCGGCGTCGTAGCGGCGTACCTGATCGCCCGGCACCAGGGGTTCGACCTGCCGTCGACGCCGGCCGGCGGAGACGCCAGTACCGGCAGCAACACCGACGGAGGGGGCGGAGACGCGACGACAGCGCCCGAAGCCGTCGACACCGCCGAGACGGGCGGAGCAGAGCCCGAGACGGAGGCCGAGACGGGCGGAGCAGAGCCCGAGACGGCCGGGGCAGAGGCCGACGAGGAGGTATCGGAGATTGACGAAGAGCTGTTGAGCGACGAGGAGCGCGTCGAACTGTTGCTCGAGCGCAACGGCGGGCGGATGAAGCAGGCCGACATCGTCAAGGAGACCGGCTGGTCGAACGCCAAGGTGTCGCAGTTGCTCTCGTCGATGGAGGAGGAGGGTCGCGTCGACAAGCTCCGGATCGGCCGGGAGAACCTCATCTCGTTTCCCGACGAGGACGTGACCAGTCCCTGATACTGGTTGCTGCGAGTTGCCGGATCGATTGCACGACGCGTACGGTCGTACCGGTACACAGTCACAGCAATCGGTGCGAGAGGGGGGAAGGGAAACGTTTTCGTCCTCGAAGCCAAACCGGTCAGCGTATGAGAATCCTGGTCACGGTGGCGGAGGAAGCCGCCGTCGACGACGAGTTCGAGATCGACGGCGACCGCGTCGACGACCGGTATCTCACCTACGATCTCAACGAGTGGGACGCCTACGCACTCGAGGAGGCTGTCCAGCTGAGCGAGACAGAGGATGACGTCGAAGTCGTCGTGGCTACAATCGGCCCCGAGCGCGTCGAGGAGACCGTTCGCCAGGCCCTCGCGAAAGGAGCCGACCGCGCGGTCAGGGTCTGGGACGACGTCCTCGCCGGCGCTGTGCTCGACCCGAGGACGAAGGCGCGCCTGCTCGCCGCCGTCGCCCGCGAGGAGGAACCCGACCTCGTCCTCTCGGGTGTCCAGACCGGCGACGACTCCTTCGGCGGGACCGGCGTCGCCCTCGCCTCGGTGCTGGGCTTCGAGTGGGCCGCCGTCGTCAACTCGCTCGACCTGGACCGCGAGGCCGGCGTCGCGAGCGTCCACCGCGAACTCGAGGGCGGCGTCGAGGAGTTGACCGACGTCGAACTCCCGGCAGTGTTCACGATCCAGACCGGCATCAACGAGCCCCGGTACGCGAGCCTCCGGGGGATCCGGCAGGCACAGAGCAAGCCCCTCGACGCGGTGGGGCTGGCCGACCTCGGCCTCGCGGCGGGCGATCTCGCGTTCTCGCTGTCGGTCGAGTCGCTGTACGAACCCGAGACCGAGAGCGACGTGACGCTGTTCGAGGGGAGTGCCGACGAGACCGCCGACGACCTCGCCAACCTGCTGCGCGACATGGGAGTGACCGCATGACCGTCCTCGCGATTGCAGAACACCGCCGCGGCGAGTTGCGCAACGTCAGCTTCGAACTCCTCTCGGCCGGCCGCGCGCTCGCGGACGCGACCGGGGACGAGTTGCACGCCGCGGTCGTCAGCGGCGACACCGACACCTACGGGGAGCGACTGAACCGCGAGGGTGTCGACGCCGTCCACACCGTCGGCCACGGCGAAGAGTTCAACCACGACATCTACGTCCAGGCCGCCGAGGCGCTGGTCGACGCGGTCGATCCGACGTATGTGCTCGCGCCCAACTCGGTCAACGGCCTCGACTACGTGCCCGCCCTCGCACAGCGCCTGGGCTGGCCGCTGGTGACCGACGCAATCGACCTCGACGCGGGCGACGGGCTGGTAGTCACGCGGGAACTGTACAGCGGCAAGGCCGAGGCTCGGATGGCCGTCGACGGCGACCGCGCCGTGGTCACGGTCCGTGGCGGCGAGTGGCCCACAACAGAGGGGGTCGGCGACGCGGCGATCGAACCACTCGAGGTCGACATCGACGAGAGCGCGGTCCGCTCGACGGTCACCGGCTTCCAGGAGGTCGGGGCCGGCGACGTCGACATCACCGACGCCGACGTGCTCGTTTCCGTCGGTCGGGGGATCGAGGAGGAGGAGAACATCGACCTCGTCTTCGACCTCGCGGACGCGCTCGACGCAACCGTCTCGGCGTCCCGGCCCATCGTCGACAACGGCTGGCTCCCGCAGGACCGCCAGGTCGGCCAGTCCGGGAAAGTCGTCACACCCGACGTCTACGTCGCGATCGGTATCTCCGGGGCCGTCCAGCACGTCGCCGGCATGAAGGGCTCGGACACGATCGTCGCGATCAACAACGACCCCACGGCTCCGATCTTCGACATCGCCGACTACGGCATCGTCGACGACCTCTTCGACGTGGTGCCGGCGCTGACCGAGGAGTTCGGCGGGTGAGGGAGCTTTTTGTCGTCCCCGCCCGACGGAAGGGGTATGGAAACGACGGGTGACGCGTTCGAGGAAGTCGAGGTCGAACCGGGCGTCCACCTCGCGCAACTGGTTGCCTGCGAGGGAATGAGCGTCCAGCACGTGCGGATCGAGCCGGGGGCGACCGTCCCCGAGCACAGCCACCACCACGAACAGGTGGGGTACGTCTACGCCGGCGAACTGACCTTCCTCCTGGCTGACGGCGGGGTTGCGGTCGGGCCGGACGAGGGATACGGGCTGTCGGGCGGCGAGCTTCACGGCGCAGAGAACCGCGGGGATGAGACGGTACTGGCGGTCGACGTGTTCAACCCGCCGCGCCCGGACCCCGGCTGGCTGGAGTAGCCCGCCGCGCCCGGACCCCGGCTGGCTGGAGTAGCCCGCCGCGCCCGGACCCCGGCTGGCTGGAGTAGCCCGCCGCGCCCGCCGACGGACCGTCCCGGGTCGAACAACTATTAAGCCGTCCCGTGACGTCCCCCCACACGCTATGCAAGCCGTGCGCCTCCACGAACACGGTGGCCGCGACGTGCTCGAGGTAGCGGAGGTCGACCGCCCGGAGCCGGACGGCCACGAACTGCTCGTCGAGGTGGTCGCCGCGGGGGTCAACCCCGTCGACACCTACTTCCGCGAGGGATCGTACACGCCCGTCGGGCTGCCGTTCACCCCCGGCGTCGACATCGCCGGCGAGGTCGCCGGAACCGGCGACTACGTCGAGGGGTTCGAGACCGGCGACCGCGTCTACGGGACCGGCGTCGGCAACGCCACCCACCAGGGCTCGTACGCCGAGTACGCCGTCGTCCCGGAGGACCGCCTCGTCCACCTGCCAGAGGGGGCCGACCTCGTCGAGGCCGGCGCGGCGGGCGTCGTGGCGGGGACGGCCTGGCGAGCGCTGGTCGACCACGCCGCGCTCGACCCCGCCGAACACTGCCTGATCCACGGCAGTTCCGGCGGCGTCGGTCACGCTGCCGTCCAGATTGCCGACGCGGTGAGCGCACGGGCCATCGCGACCGCCGCCCCGGAGTACCACGACGCCGTCGCCGACCTCGGGGCGGAGACCGTCCTCGACTACGGCCGGGACGACCTCGGGGACGCGGTCGTCGACACGTCCGGGGGCGGTGTCGACGTCGTGCTCGACCACCGCCTCGATGACTACCTGCAACTGGACACCGACGTGGCCAGCGAGGGCGCGCGCGTCGTCGGCATCGGCGAGAACCGGCAGGACCCCGGCTTCTCGGCAGTCGCAACGGCCCGCTCGAAGGACGTCTCCTACCAGTTCATGAGCATGTTCAACACGCCGGACCTGCGGGTCCCGTTGCGGGGCGTGGCACACCTCATGGGCGCCGGTCGGCTCTCGATCGAGGTTGCCCGGAGCTACAGCCTCGACGAGGCAGCCGAGGCACAGCGTGCGGTCATGGAGGACAGCTTCCTCGGGAAACTCGTCGTCGAACCCTGATAGCAGGCGGAGTCAGTACCGCCCGAGTTCCTCGACCGAGGAGAGGTCCGGGATCGGGACGAAGTGTTCGGGCGTGTCCGCCTCTCCCCTCGGGGTGATCCAGATCCGGTAGCTCTCGTCGGGGTCGACGTCGAACACCACTGCGCCGATCTTGGAGTCGCCCGGCGTGAGCGTCGAGTCACCGACGTTCTCGGCGTCGAGTCGCCCGTCCGAACCCACTTTCCCGGTTGATTCCTGGTCGAACCGCTGCCAGGACCCACTCTCTGCCTGGAGCCGGAAATCGCTCCTGGGGAACTCGATGGTCTCGTCCTGCGGGTTGGTGTACTCCAGTGTCACGACCAGGAAGGTCCCGTCGGCGGTCGTGTAGCTCGCCTGGCCACCGACCCGGTCCGACCTGGCGAGTTCGAGGATCCGGTACCCGACGGCGTTGTCCCCCTCGGCGACGGTGAACTCCTCGCCGATCTCGTGAGTGAACACGTCGGAACTCTCGGGCGTCGCGGTTTCGGCCGGCGTCGCCGTCTCTGTCTCAGCCGGCGTCGCCGTCTCCGTCTGCGTCGGGGTATCGGTCGGAGTCGCCGTCTCCGCCGGGGTCGACCCGCCGTCGGCGTCCCCGTCGCCCCCGCCACCACCGCCACATCCGGCCAGCAAACCTGCGACTACCGTGCCCCATCCTGCCAGCAGCGTCCGTCTGTGCATGCTCACCACTTGATAACAAAATGTATTTAATCTAACGGCTGCCCGTCCCGCTCGTCGCCAGTTCCGGATCAGGCAAGGAAGACGTGCCGCGGCCGGTCGGCGAGGACGTCCCGGCCCCAGTCGACGGTCTCGGCGAACTCGTCAGAGCGGAAGAAGGCCATGGCGTCCTCCTTCGCGTCCCACCGGCTGGCAATGAACATGTCGTTTCCGTCGTCGACGTTCGCGAGCAGCGCAGTCTCGCGGTGGCCGTCCATGTCCTCGAGCAGGTTGCCGACCGTCTCGAAGGTCTCCCGGAACTCATCGCTGTACTCCGGTTTGACCGTGTAGAACATCCCCATCGTGCCGAACCCGGCGCCCTCGCCGGCCCAGCGGACGACGCCGGGCAGGTCGGCGAGGAAACTGCTGGCGGTGTCGGCGGCCGACTCGGTTGCCCAGAGGCTGACCACGGCCAGCATCCCGCTGTCGGGGTCCTCGTAGACCGACGTCTCCTCGTGGGTGTCGTAGTGATCGAAGTTCCCCCGCAGGCTGTCGACTTCCTCCACGAGCGTGGCGCGGTCGGCCTCCGAGTACAGCACCAGCGCGTGGACGTCCTCGCCGTGGGGGGTGCCGGCGTAGATGTCGAGGTCGGCCAGCTCCTCGCGGAGTCCGGCGTCGGCGGTTCCGACAGGCCCGTCGACGGCGTCCTCATCCCCGGCCCCGTCCCCGTCTCCGTCCTCGCCAAGCGGCCCGCGGACGCTCTCGACGACGCCGGAGAGGTCGGCCAGGAACCCGTGGGCTGTCCCGGCGGCCGACTCGGTCTCCCAGACGCTCGCGACTGCCGACTGGCCGCCCTCGGCGCGGACGACGGTCGTGACGTGCGTGTCGTAGTGCTCGAAGTTTTCCCGCAGTCCGTCGACCTCGTCGGCGAGGGACTGCGCGTCGGCCTCGGAGTAACAGACGACGCCGTAGTCGCCGCCGTCGTAGTCGCTACCCTCGCGGAGTCCGAGCGTCACCAGCCGCGGGGTGAGGTCGTCCTCGACGGTGGTCTCGACGCCGTTCCCGTCTGCCCGACTGGCGTCGGCCGTCCGGCCGGTCGTGTCGGCGGGTTCGCCTTCGGCGTCCCCGTCTCTCTGTTCGTTCGTGTCTTGGTCTCTCTGTGCTTGTACCTCCCCGTCACTCGGGACACGCTCGCCGGCAAGTAGCGCCGGCAGATCCGCGGGCGGGAAGCGCCGGCCGACGTAGAAGGGGCCGAAGTCCGCGTACTGCGAGGTCGAAGGGTCGAAGCGCATCTCGTAGAGGAGGTCCTTCATGTCGGCGAGGTCGTCTCCCCAGAGCGTGACCCCCCACTCCCAGTCGTCGATGGCGATAGCGCCGGTGATCATCTGTGTCACGCGGTCGCCGTACTCGCGACCGATTTCGCCGTGGGCGTCCATGTGGTCGGCGCGCTCCTCGAAGGGGAGGTCGTACCAGTTCTGCCCGGGAGTGCGGCGCTTGTCCATCGGGTAGAAACAGACGTGGGTCGCGTCCGGGACCGTGGGCCTGAGGCGCGCGTCGATGTACCGCGCCAGCCCGGACTCCTCGTCGAGGGCACCCTCGAAGTACTCGCGGGCGCGCTCGGAGTAGCCCGACGCCTCTGTGACAGAGACGAACGACGTCACGCGCTCGGTGAAGCGGGCGAAGTCCGTCCGCTCGAAGCGGCGCTCGAGGGCGCCGATGTCGGCCGTCGACGGCCGCATGTGGAGAACGAGCACGTCGGCCTCGTGGCCGAGCACCGAGTAGAGGGCGGACGCGCCCTCGTCGGCGTCCTCGACTGCGAGTGTCGATTCCAGGTGCGAGCGGGCGTCCTCCAGGGCGTGTTCGCGCTCGCGGTCGGGCGCGTCACGCCAGGCGTCCCAGTCGACGCGCCGGAAGTCGTGGAGCACGTACCATCCTTCCTCGGTCGGCGGGGGATTGCGGCGGTCAGGCATGGCCGACCATTGGAGGGGAAGGGTAAGGAACCTTGCCTTTCAGGACAGCAACTGCGGGCCAAAGAGCATCAGCGCGAGCGCAACGACCATCGTGAGCGTGACCACCGTCGTGACGACCGTCGTCAGGCGACGGGGAGCCGAGACCGGGAGGCGCGAGACCACTGCCTCGGTGCTGGTCCGGAGGATGTGTCCGCCGTCGAGGGGGAACGCCGGGATGCAGTTGAAGATGGCGAGGTTGAAGTTGATCCACCCCGTCCAGAAGAGGATGTTCGCAATCGGGAACAGCGCCCCGCCCAGAAAGCCCAGCGGGCCGCTCACGGCGTAGAAGTTCGCGACGTCGGTCGTGAAGCCGGCGAAGTTGTACCCGAAGTCGGGAACCATCACGCTGAGAAACGGCATCACGAGCACGGCGAAGACGTTGGCGAACACCGACCCGAACAGCGGCCCCTCGAAGTTCCCGCTGCCGCCGCCGAGCATGGCCAGGAACACGTCCGCGGGATACGGGTCGACGCCGAAGTCGTCGACCGTGACGCCGCTGTATCCGTCGCGGACGCGGACGCCGAGAAGCGCCGACTCCTCCGACCCGCCCAGTTCCACGTCGACGGTCCGCTGCTGGCCGTCGACGAAGAGTTCGACTGCCACGGTGTCGCCCGGATCGTGCCCCTCGAGGGCAGTCCCGAGTCCGGTGGCGTTGACTACCCGCTGGTCGCCGACGCGGGTGATCACGAACCCGCCCTCGGTACCGGCGTTCGCGTCTGCCAGGGCCCCTGCCATCCCGCCCTCGGGGTCGACGCTGGCGACGAACGCGCCGACGGGCAGAGTCGCGGCCCCCTTGTCGGTCTCGACCTGCGCGATTGTGCGGTCCTCGAGTGCGGTCCGGAACTCGCGCTCTGTTGCGACGGCGGTCCCGTTGACCGACCGGATCCGGGGTGGCTGGTCGCCGGCGAACGACACGCCCTCGACGAACCCGGGAACGACGCCAGTGACAGTGACCGCCCGCTGGACCGTGACCGTCTCGCCGTCCGCGAGTCCGACGGCGACGGTCCGCCCGGAGTCCGCGAGTGCTGCCTCGAGGTCCGCGGGGCCGTCGACCGTCGTGCCGTTGACGGCGACGATCCGGTCGCCGTACCCGAGACCGGCCTCGGCGGCCGCCGACCCGGAGAGCGTGTCCCCGATGGGGGCACCCGGCGCGACACCGACCGAGGCGACGACCGGGCCAAACAGCAACGCAAGCGTCACCGCCGTCAGCGCGAAGTTGTTGGTGACGCCGGCGGCGAACATCCGCGTCTGGGCGCCGCGAGACACTCCCTCCCGGCTCTCCTCGTTTGGTTCGACGAACGCGCCGATTGGGACGAGGGTGAACAGGGCGACCCCCATCGACTCGATCTCGATGTCCTCGACCCGGCAGAGGAGGCCGTGGCCCCCCTCGTGGACGACCATCCCCAGCACGAGGCCGATGACGATCTCGCCGGCGACCGTCAGGGGGAGGAAGTCGTTGACGCCGGGGATGACGAGGGCGTTCTGGGGGTTCTGGACCGGCGTTCCACCGGGCTGGTTGGCGACGCTGACCGCCGCCATCAGGAGGAAGAGCAACATCCCGACCATGACCACCAGCGCGATTCCGACGCCGACGTTGGCCCAGGCGCGCCAGAACCGGCGCCGGCTCGAGAGGCGGTCGAGGAACTCCCGCCCCCGCTTCGTGTGTACTGTAGTGATCGGACCGGACACGCGGACAGCGTCGGGTAGCACTCCGCGCATCTGGAGGGCCATCGAGCCGAGCGTGTACACGACGACGCCGGCGAGTACCCACGTCAGCGTGCTTGTCATTACTGTGTGGTCGGGACAGGCGCCAAAGAGGGTTTGGTTCCTACCGCTCGCGCCGCAGGCGGTCGACGACGAACCCCCGGTCGAGTTCCGCGAGGAAGGGCCCGAGTTTCGGCCCCTCGACGTCGTCGAAAAAGAGGCGGTACCCGGCGGCGAAGAAGTCGCCGATCGGAATGTCGTGTCGTTTTGCGGTCTCGTAGATCTCCCCCTGGATCGTCTCGCCGTCGTGGCCCTCCGCGACGAAGTCCGCGAGTTCGTCCAGCGCCCGTTCGGTGCGCTCGTCGAAGTCCACCTCCGGCAGTGCTCCGCGCTTGAGTTCGTAGTCGAAGGCGTTGCCGGTCCGGCGGGCCCACTCCCGGGCGCGCCCGACACGGGCGAGCGCTCCCTCGACTGCCCAGTCGGGGGCGTCCTCGGGGACGTGTCCCTCGCGGCGGGCGATCTCCTCGCGCAACTCGGGGTCGTCGGTCATCCCCAGAACCGCGGCGAAGGTGTAGGGGACGCGAACCCGGTCGGCGCGTGGCTCGTCGACGAGCCTCGGGTAGGCGCGCTCGGCGAACTCCCGCTCGTGCTCGTCGGCCTCGACCTCGCCGAAGTAGACACGCTCGAGGCGGTCGAACTCGTCGACGAGCTGGTCGACCGACGCAACGCTGAAGTCCCGCTGTTTCAGCGGCTCCTTGGCGAAGAAGTACCGGAACACCTCCGGCTCGAGGATCTCGAGCAGTTCGTCGACCGTGACGACGTTCCCCGCCGAAGAGGAGAGGGCGTCGCCCTCCAGCGTGAACCACTCGTAGACCATCCCGACCGGCGCCTCGGTGTCGAGAACCTGCGCTGCGATGTCGACGCCGCTGGGCCAGGACCCCTCGGCGTGGTCCTTGCCGAACGGCTCGAAGTCGACGTGTAGTACGGCCCACTGGGCGGGCCACTCGAAGCGCCAGGGAAGTTTGCCCTCGCGCAGCGTCGCGACACCCTCGTGGCCGCAGCCCTCGATGACGTCGTCGCCGGCCTCGCGGTCGTCGCACGTGTACGAGACCGTCCCGGCCCCGAGGTCGACACCGGTGACGCCCTCGGTGAGGTGGCCGCAGTTCCCACACTGTGGGACGAAGGGCACGTATCCGTCGTCGATCTTGTTCTGGTACTCCGCAAGTACCTCCCGGGCGGGGTCGGCCCGGTCGAGGATCCGGCGGGTGACACCCTCGAAGTCCCCGTTCTCGTAGAGGGCAGTGTTCGAGACGAACTCGACGGGGACGCCGACGGCGTCGGCGTGGCGGGCCAGCAGGTTCGTGAAGTGGTCGCCGTACGAGTCACAGCAGCCGAAGGGATCCGGGATGTCCGTGTAGGGGACGCCGAGATTGCGCCCGAGCGCGGCAGCGTCGACCTCGCCCAGACCGACGACGTTCCCGTCGAGGTCAGCCAGTGTTCGGGGCACCGCGCGGAGGGCGTCCCTGTCGTCTGCGGTGAACACCTGCCTGACCTCGTGGCCGCGGTCCCGGAGCACCTCGGCAACGAGGTAGCCCCGCAGAATCTCGTTGAAGTGGCCGATGTGCGGGACGCCCGAGGGCGAGACGCCGCCCTTGATCACGACGGGGTCCTCCGGATTGCGGGCCTCGACGGCGTCGGCGGCGGCGTCGGCCCAGAAGGCGCGGTCGGCGCCCGAGGCCACCTCGTAGGGATCCGGAGTCATCCGTCGGAGACCACGTCCGTCCCGTCGTGGTCGCCCCGGACCGCACGCACAACGGCCTCGGGGTCGGTGCCGTCGATGACGACCGCACGGAGGCCGGCCCGCTGGAGGAGTTTCGCCGCCAGCAGGTCCACGGGGACGTTGATCCCGGCCTCCAGTTCCCGGTCGCCGACGAGTCGCACGAGTTCCGCGGCCGTGAGCCGGTCGTACGCCGTCGCGTCCGGGTCCTCGGCGGGGTCGGCGTCGTAGACTCCGGAGACGCTGGTCGCGTACACGAGCAGGTCGGCCTCGACGTACTCGGCGAGCGCGGTGGCGACGGCGTCGGTCGTGTGCCCGGCCTCGGTGCCGCCCATCACCGGGATCTCCCCGCGCCGGATCGCCGCGCGGGCGTCGACGTAGTTTTCGGGCGGCGTCGGGGCCGCCCGGTCGTCGAGCGCCCCGATGAGCAGCCGCGCGTTCAGGCGCGTGGCAGCGATGCCCAGCTGGTCGAGTTCGATCTCGTTGGCGCCCAGTTCCCGGGCCGTCCCGATGTACTCGCGGGCGGTCCCGCCGCCGCCCACGACCGCACCGAGGGCGTACCCGGCGTCGTCGACGGCCGCCAGGGCCTCCGCGTAGGCGTCCACGCGGTCGGCCGACAGGTCCGGCGCGAGGACGCTCCCGCCGATAGAGACGATCACAGTCATCGGGTCGCTGTAACCCCGATGCGGTCTTAAGAATTGTCAACCACGGACGCGTCCGCGTCTCACTTCCGCACGACGCACGTCTGACGCGCCCCGAGAACCAGCAACAAGATCCGTCTTTTTTCGGCCCGGAGGTGTATATTAAGCAATATATAGATTGAAATAAATACTCCTGGAGGAATCGAGGAGACGGGCTCAGAACCGATCGTAAAACGTCTAAAGATCATAGAGCCGTGCATAAAATGTCCGCTTCGAGTAAAAGCGACCGAACCGATCCAAAGGTTCCTACCTTTATATACTCCTCCGGGTGATACAGTGAAACGAGACAGCACAATGAGCGCGACGACACAGCCCTCCGGTGAAGAGCGTTCGAAAGAAGAGCGGCTCCGAGCCTACCTCAAGCAGAAGGCCACAGACGGCGAGGTGTACTTCAAGAGCAAGTTCATCGCCGACGATGTCAACCTGTCCCCGAAGGAGATCGGTGCGCTGATGGTCAAGCTGCGGGAGTCGGCGTCGGACCTGGAGATCGAGAAGTGGTCGTACACGAGCGCGACGACCTGGCGCGTCGAGCCGGTGTAGTTGGCTGGTCCCCGTACGCCGGGCCCCGTCGGCTTTATACACGCGGATCGACTAGCGGACGGCGATGGGTGGCAGTGACGACCCGGCCGATCCGCCGGCAGCAGGGGACCTCGCACCGACTTTCGACGTCTACGAGGTCAGAAGCGACAGCCAGCGGGTTCTGTACGTCGGACAGCCCCGGGCGGACCGCGAGACAATCGAGCGGGAACTCCGGCCGCTGTTCCGCGAGCGCGGCTACGAGGTGTCCCTGGATCGGGGATACGACGCCGCGGAGAACGTTCCGCTCACAGCCGGCGAACACGTCCTCGTCGCCAGGCCCCGGACCTCCGGGAGCGGCGGGTTCCCCTGGCGGAACGCCGTCCTGTTCGTCCTGACCGTCGTGTCGACGCTCTTTGCCGGGTCGGTGTACTGGTACCAGATCCCGATCACCGAACAGCCCCTCCGGGCGCTGGAAGCGTGGCCGTTCGTCGTCGCCATCATGGGCGTACTCGGCGTCCACGAACTCGGCCACTACGCCATGAGCCGGTACCACGGCGTGGACGCGTCACTGCCCTACTTCATTCCCCTTCCGACGTACATCGGGTCGATGGGTGCCGTCATCCGGATGCGCGGCCGGATCCCCGACCGGCAGGCGCTGTTCGACATCGGTGTCGCCGGCCCGCTCGCGGGGCTGGTTGCGACGGTCGTCGTCACCGTGATCGGCCTGCAACTGGATCCGCTGCCGGCACAGGAGGCTGCGGCCGCCGCGAGCGACGCGGCGCGCGTCGAGTTCAACGATCCGCCGCTGCTGGTACTGCTCGCCGAGCTGACCGGGACCGCGGAGAAACTCGAACGGGGGCTGGTCCACCCGGTCGTCTTCGGCGGCTGGGTGGGGATGCTGGTGACGCTGCTGAACCTCCTGCCGGTCGGCCAGCTCGACGGCGGACACATCCTCCGGGCGATTGTCGGCGAGCGCCAGGAGACGCTCGCGGCGGCGGTGCCGGGTGCGCTGTTCGCGCTCGCCGGCTACCTCTTTTTCATCCGGGGGAGCGTCAACTCGGTCGGCATCTGGGCGATGTGGGGACTGTTCGCCGTCGGGCTGGCCTACGCCGGCCCCGCCTCGCCCGTCCACGACAACCCACTCGACCGGAAGCGCGTCGTCGTCGGCGTCCTCACGTTCGTCCTCGGGGCGCTGTGTTTCACCCCCGTTCCCGTCGAGGTCATCACGCCCTGAGGACGGCCGCCGTCCCGGAGCCCGTGTCCGCGCTCCTGGGGTGGTCATTTTTTACAGTCTCCGTCGAAGAGGGCGTATGGTGGACACGGAGAAACTCCGCAAACTCGCCCCGCACTACGTCGTGATGCTGGTTGCCGTCTTCGCCGTCGTGAGGGTCCTGCGGGCGGTCGTCGGGGAGATCCGGCTGCTCGTCGAGTTCGCCGTAATCCTCGTCATCGTCTTCGCGTACCCCTTCGTCGTACGGCGGCTGGGCTACGCGCCGAGCTTCTGGGAGTGATACTGTCGGCTGTGCGCCTGCGAGCAATCCCGGTCTCCCGTGATACTGATACTAATCGCTGTAAGTCACTGCCGGATCGACCGCACGACAGCGTTACCGGTACACAGTTACAGCAATCAGTACGAGGACGATCCGCCGGGGCGGGGCGGGCAGTCATCCGTGCGTGTACCCGCGGTCGGGGAGCGGGTCGCCGTCGAGGGTCACGCCCGAGCCGGTGACGGTCCCGATCCGGGTCAGCGCACAGGGGACCGCCTCGCGGGCCCGGCCGAGGGTGTCCCCGGGGAGTGTGCAGACGAGTTCGAAGTCCTCGCCGAAGAAGGCGCCGAGTTCCAGCCGGTCGTCGGGGGCGACGGCGTCGACGGCCCCGTCGACGGGCAGGGGCGTCTCGACGGCGAACCCGCAGCCGCTGGCCGCTGCGAGCTGGTGGAGCGAGCGGGCGAGGCCGTCGCTGGAGTCCATCATCGCCGTGGCGTGCGGGGCGAGCGCCCGCCCGGCAGCCACCCGGGGCTGGAACCGGAAGAGGTCGTTCGCGCGCCCGCTGTCGCCGGCCTCGAACAGCCGGAGTGCGGCCCCGCTCCGTCCGAGTGTCCCCGTCACGCAGACCGCTTCGCCCTGGCTCGCACCCCCGCGGGCGACCGGCGCGTCGGTCCGGCCGACGGCGGCCGTCGCCGCTGTGAACTCCCCGTGGCGGTCGAGGTCACCGCCCACGTACGAGGTGTCGACTGCCTCGCAGACGTCGCTGGCCCCGTCGACGAACGCCGCGACCTCGTCCCACTCGAGGTCGGGGGCGCCGTAGGCGGCGACGGCCGCGAGCGCCTCGGCCCCCATCGCGGCCACGTCCGACAGCGACGCGCCGACGGCCCGCCAGCCCGCCGTGTAGCGGGTCGTCCCGTCGGGGAAGTCCGTCTCGGCGTGGAGCATGTCCGTCGTCACGACGAGGTCGTCGACGACCGCCGCGTCGTCGCCGGCCCCGGGGAGCAGGTCAGCGAGGCCCGCGAGTGCCGCCCGTTCGTCCATGCCCTTGCTTCGGGGACTACCCTCAAAAACCGAGTGTCTCGGTTCCCGGAAGTGCCGTCCGGACGCCGTCGTTCGCGGGTATCGGTGGCTTCAAGCGGGCGGGGCCGACACTCCACGCGCATGGACGGCGACAGGTTGACCACGCTGGGGCTGTTCGCCGTCGCGCTGGCGGTACTGGGCGCCGTCGTCTGGGTCATCGGCGCCGGCGAGGTCCTCGGCGCGCTCGGGGGTGCAGACAGGTCGGTGGTTCCCGCACTGGTGGCCGTCGTCGCCGTCTGGCTCACTGCGTGGGGGCTGGCGCTGTGGACGGTCCTGCGCGCCATCGGTGCCCCGGTCTCGGTGCCGACCTCGGTGGCCGTGTTCGTGGCGGCAGTGTTCTCGAACAACGTCACCCCGTTCGGCCAGGCCGGCGGCGAGCCCGTGAGCGCGTTGCTGATCTCGACGGCCGCCGAAAGCGAGTACGAGACCGGCCTCGCGGCCATCGCGAGCGTCGACACGCTCCACTTCGTCCCCTCTATCGGACTCGGAATCGTCGGGCTGGTCTCCCTGCTCGCGGGGGCCGTCGAACTGACCGAGGACCTGTTCGTCGCGGCACTCGGCGTGGCGGTCCTCATCGGACTCATCCTCACGGCCGCGACGCTCGGCTGGCGCTACCGCGAACGCGTCCGGTCGGGTGTCGTGCGGGTCGCGACACCCGTCGCCCGGGCGCTCGCCGCGCTCGTCCCCGGGCGGGCGCCGCCCGACAGGACGGCAATCGAGGACCGCGTCGACGGCTTCTTCGCCGCGGTCGGCCGTGTCGCCAACAGCCGGCGGACAGTCGCACTCGCGATGGGATTCTCGGCGCTGGGGTGGATCGCGCTGGCCGGTGCGCTGTGGCTCTCGCTGTACGCGCTGGGGTACTCGGTGCCCTTCGCGGCCACACTCTTCGTCGTCCCGGTGGGCTCTATCGCGGGCGTGACGCCGCTGCCGGGCGGGCTCGGGGGTCTCGAGGCCGCCTTCATCACGCTCCTGGTTCCCACGACCGGGCTTCCGGCGTCGGCCGCGACCGCCGGGGTCCTGATCTACCGGGGGATGACCTACTGGCTGCCGACGCTGGTCGGGGGCGGCGTCGCGACGATACTCGGGAACCGGGCGAGGCGGTGACCGCGGCGATACGACGCACTTAACTGACGCCGCCGGGAAGAACGCGTCAATGACGACACTCTACGACGTCCCCGCGGACGACCTCATAGAGGCGGTCGTGGCGGACCTCGCCGACGACCCGGCCATCGAGGAACCCGACTGGCTCCAGTACGCCAAGACCAGCGCCGACCGGGAACTCCCGCCGGAACAGGAGGGCTTCTGGACGCGCCGGGCCGCGAGCCTGCTCCGGAAGGTGGCCATCGACGGGCCCGTCGGCGTCGGCAGCCTCCGCACCGAGTACGGCTCCGCCAAGCAGGGGTCGAACCGCTACCGCGTCCGGCCGCGACAGAAGGCCGACGGTTCCGGGAAGATCATCCGCGTGGCACTCCAGCAACTCGAGGAGGCCGGCTACGTCGAGACCGCCGAGGGCGAAGGCCGCGTGATCACCCCCGAGGGGCGGAGTTTCCTCGACGAGGTGGCCGCACAGGTCATCGAGGAACTCGACGACCCCGACCTCGCGCGGTACGCCTGACGCGTCTCCGTAATGGTTTTGCCGACAACTCGACAACAGGGAGGTATGAGTGGCGAACCCAACGACGAGGAACTCGAAGAGATCCGCCGGCAGAAAATGGAGCAGCTCAAAGACCAGGCGGGCGACGAGGAGGCCGTGGAGGCCCAGCGCCAGCAGGCCGAGGCCCAGAAGAAGGCCATCCTCCGCCAGCACCTCACCGACGGGGCGCGCAAGCGGCTCAACACAGTCAAGATGTCCAAGCCCGACGTCGGCGAGAAGGTCGAACAACAGCTCGTCGCCCTGGCCCAGAGCGGGCGCATCCAGGGCAAGATCGACGAGGAGAAGATGAAGGACCTGCTGCGCGAGCTGACACCCGACTCGAAGAGCTTCGACATCCGGCGCCGGTGATGGACGTCGGCCTGCTGTACAGCGGCGGGACCGACTCGACGCTGGCTGCCCTGTTTCTCGACCCCCTGGCGGACGTGACCCTCCTCGGGGGATCGTTCGGGCTCACCGACGACACCGGACACGCCCGCGAGGCGGCCGCGGCGGTCGGCTTTCCCTTCCGGCGGATCGACCTCGACGGGGCGGTCGCGCGCGAGGCAGTCGACCGGATGGCATCCGACGGCTACCCGCGTCACGGCGTCCAGCGGGTCCACGAGCACGCTCTCGAACGGGCCGCGGGACTGGCGTTCGACGCCATCGCGGACGGAACCCGCCGCGACGACCGCGTCCCGACCGTCGACCGCTCGCTCGCACAGAGTCTCGAGGACCGCCACGACGTCTCGCACCTCGCGCCGCTCTCTGGAATCGGACGGGCGGCGGTCGACGACCTGGCCGCGGTCCACCTGACCGTCGAGCGCGGCCCCAGCGGGGAGGTACAGACGGGCGATTACGAGACCGAACTCCGCGCGCTACTCGCCGAGGAGTACGGCCCCCGGCGCGTCCGGGAGGTCTTTCCCGAGCACACGCAGTCACGCGTGACCGGGCGTACCGACCGGGACTGACCCGCACACCGTGGACAGTTTCGGTCCGGCGAGCGAGATGTGGTGTGTTTTTTACCGCGGACCGTCGAGAGGAACACAATGAACACGCGCGGGCAGACGGTACGCGTCGGCACACGGGGATCGGACCTCGCGTTACGCCAGGCCGCGGCAGTCAAGGAGACCCTGGAGGGGCGCCGGCTGTCGGTCGACCTCGTGGAGGTGGAGACGCGGGGCGACCAGATCCGGGACGAACTCATCCACCGCCTGGGCACGACCGGCGCGTTCGTCCGGGCCCTCGACGAGAAGGTCCTCTCCGGCGAACTCGACGCCGCGGTCCACTCGATGAAGGACGTCCCGACCGACCAGCCCGACAATCTGGTTGTCGCCGGCATCCCCGAGCGCGGGCCCGCCGCGGACCTGCTGGTCACGCCCGACGGGGGCGGCGTCGGGGATCTCCCGGAGGGCGCGACGGTGGGAACGTCGAGCCTCCGGCGTGGGGCGCAGTTGCTCGCGGAGCGGCCCGACATCGGGATCGAACCCCTCCGGGGCAACGTCGACACCCGCGTCGAGAAGCTCCTCGCACCGTCGCTCCAGCGGGAACACGAGCAGCGCCTCGCGGCGGAGGGGGACAACAGCGACGGGTCGGCCAGCGAGAGCGGTGACAGCGACGCGGACGACGCGGACGACGCGCCGGCGTTCGACCGGCCGGTCGACGAGTGGTTCGACGGCCTCTCCGAGATCGAACGCCGTGCTCTCGAACGCGACGTCGACACCGGGTACGACGCGATCTGTCTCGCGGAGGCCGGGCTGGAGCGGGCGGGCCTCCTGCGTCACGTCTCCCACCACCGGCTCGACCCGGCGGCGTTCGTCCCCGCCCCGGGCCAGGGAACGCTCGCCGTCACGGCGGTCGACGGCGACCTCGCCGAACAGTTCCACGGCGTCCTCGACCACCCCCCGACGCGCGTCGCTGCGACCGTCGAGCGGACGGTGCTGGCCGAACTCGGCGGCGGGTGCGTCGCGCCGATCGGCGTCCACGCCCGCCTGAAGGGCGAGGTCGTCTCGACGGCCGTCCGTGTGCTCTCGCAGGACGGGACCGAGGAGGTCGCCGCGACGAGGGACCTGCCCGTCGAGCGCCACGTCGAGACGGCCCGGGCGCTGGCGGCCGATCTCGCAGACAGGGGTGGGGCGGAACTGATCGAGCGGGCACGGCGGGACCAGCCCGACGGCCCGAAACGCAGCGATGAGTGAGGACCGGACCGACCGCCCGGCGGTCGCCGCCTTCCGCCCGGACGACGGTCGCCTGGCCGCCGCCGTAGAGACGCTGGAGGAGCTGGGCGTCGAGCCGGTGGCCGACCCGATGCTCGCAATCGAGCCGACCGGCGCAGAGCCACGGACCGACGCCAGCTACGTGGTTCTGACGAGCACGACCGGGGCCGAACTCGCGGGGAAGGTGGGCTGGGCGCCCGGCGGCGCGACCCTCTGTGCCATCGGCGAGTCGACCGCAGACGCACTCCGGACCGCGGGCTACGCCGTCGACGTCGTCCCGGCGGAGTTCTCCTCGCAGGGACTCGTCGACCGGCTGGCCGGCGAGGTAGCGGGCGTCCGCGTCGAGGTAGCTCGCAGCGATCACGGCTCCGCGGTGTTGCTCGAGGGACTCGAGTCGGCCGGGGCGTACGTCCACGAGACGGTCCTCTACCGACTGGTCCGCCCGGAGGGAGCCGGCGACTCCGCCGGACTCGCGGCCGAGGGGCGCCTCGACGCCGCGCTCTTCACCTCTTCGCTCACCGTCGAGCACTTCCTCGAGGCAGCCACGGAGCGGGGCGTCCGCGGGGCTGCGCTCGCAGGGCTGGACACCGCCGTCGTCGGCGCGATCGGAACGCCGACCGCGGGGACGGCCGAGGCCGCCGGGATCGAGGTGGACGTGATTCCGGAGGCCGCTGCCTTCGGGCGCCTGGCCCAGCGGGCCGTTGCGGCGCTCGACGAGCGGTGAACACCCCGGTCGGGACGCCTACCGGCCGCACTTGCCGTAATCGAGGACGGCCAGCGTTCGAGTGGACGGGCCACACAGCGCCCAAGACTGGCAGCTCCGGCTGTTCGTCTCCGGAGAGCGTCTCCCGGTCGCGGGAGAGTCTTGACGGTGGCCAAACGGTTGTTATAGTGGCGGACCGACAGGCAGGTATGAGTTCGAAAACAGAGAAGGCGGTCGGACCGCGCGTCGAGGCGGAACCGGCAGAGAGGGTACAGGAGATCCTCGAGGACGCCCCCGAGGCGGCCCAGGCGAACATGGAGCGCGCCGAGGCGATCCTCGGCGAACTGGGCGAGGACGACGTGCCCGAGAAGTACGACACAGAGGCGGAGTGGGGGTTCACGTTCACCGGGACGCTCGCACACCACCCCGAGACGTTCAAGATCTGGTGGGCCGAGGAGGGTCAGGTGTTCGCCGGCGGGAGCCTCGACCGCGGATTCAAGGAGCTGCTCGCGGCGGTGATCGCCCACGAGCGCGGCGCGGCCATCTGCATCGCCTGGCACACCACGAGCGCGGCAATCGAGGACGTCGACCCCGAGCGCTACGCCGTGGCTGCCGACTTCGACGCCCGCAAGGACGAACTGCCCGACGGGGAGCGCGTCGCCGTCGAGTTCGCCCGCAAGAGCGTCCAGGCGCCCGACGAGGTGACCGACGAGGATGTCGACCGGCTGCGCGAGCACGGCTACGACGACGCCGATATTGTCGAACTGACGACGACGGCCGGAACCGCCGCGAAGTTCGCCAACTTCGCGCTGACCCTGGACATTTAAGTCCGAACGCGAACGTAGCCCGGTCCGATGGGACCGGTCCCCGACCTCGACGAGCGGGCCCGCGTTTGCGCCGAGCGTCTCTGCGGGGCCGAAGAGGTACTGGTGGCCTCCCACATCGACGCAGACGGCCTCACGAGCGCGGCCATCGCCGTCACCGCACTGGAGCGAGCGGGCGTCCCCTTCGAGGTCGTCTTCGAGAAACAGCTCGACGATGACCGGATCGGGGCAATCGCGGCCCGCGAGCAGGACACCGTTCTCTTTACCGACTTCGGCAGCGGCCAGCTGGGCGCTATCGCCGACCACGAACGTGCCGGCGACTTCGAGCCGGTGATCGCCGACCACCACCAGCCCGCCGACGCGACCACCGAGTACCACCTCAACCCTCTGCTGGAAGGCGTCGACGGCGCCTCGGAACTCTCGGGCGCCGGGGCGGCGTACCTCCTGGCGCGGGCGCTCGCGGAGGCGGCCGGCGGCCAGACGGCCGACAATCGCGACCTCGCGGCGCTCGCAGTCGTGGGGGCGGTCGGCGACATGCAGGCCGTGGGGGGCAAGCTCGTCGGCGCCAACCGCGCCATCGTCGAGGAGGGCGTCGGGGCCGGGGTACTCGCCGAGCGGACCGACCTCGCGCTGTACGGCAAGCAGACGCGGCCGCTCCCGAAACTCCTCGAGTACGCCAGCGAGGTCCACATCCCGGGCGTCTCGAACGACGAGTCCGGCGCGGTCTCCTTTCTCTCGGGGCTGGACGTGGACCTCCGGGAAGGCGGCGAGTGGCGCCGCTGGGTCGACCTCTCGGACGACGAGCGACAGACGGTCGTCAGCGCGCTCGTCCAGCGCGCGCTCCAGCGGGGCGTCCCCGCCGAGAAGGTAGACGCCCTCGTCGGGACGACCTACACGCTCGAACGCGAGCAGCCGGGGACGGAACTGCGCGACGCCAGCGAGTTCTCGACGCTGTTGAACGCGACAGCCCGCTACGAGCGGGCGGACGTCGGTCTCGCCGTGTGCCTGGGCGACCGCACGGCGGCCCTGGAGCGGGCCCGCCGACTCCTCCAGAACCACCGGCGGAACCTCTCGGAGGGACTCGACCTCGTCGAGTCGATGGGCGTCGAGCGCGAGGGCACCGTCCAGTGGTTCGACGCCGGCGACGAGATCCGCGAAACCATCGTCGGCATCGTCGCCGGAATGGCCCTCGGTGTCGAGGGCGTCGACCCGGGCCTGCCGATTGTCGCCTTCGCCCGGAAGAACGACGAGGAGACGAAGGTCTCGGCCCGCGGGACCGCCCGCCTCGTGGGACGGGGGCTCGACCTGTCGGCCGTGATGCGCGAGGCCTCCCGCACGGTCGGCGGGGACGGCGGCGGCCACGACGTCGCGGCGGGCGCGACCATCCCCGCCGGCGAGGAGCCGGCGTTCCTCGCGGCAGCCGACACGGTCGTCGCCGACCAACTGGGCTGACCCGACGATTTCGTGTAGCGACATACGGTTTACTACCGCGGAGTGTCCGCCTGATCCCGACCCGTCGCCGGGCAGTCACGCGTTGCCGGGTCGTGCCGTTCGTCGGCAGGGCGACATCGGCGGGGCCCGTCGTGTCACTGCTGGGCGGCGACCCTCTCTGCGCACCGGTCGTCGGCCCCCCGCACCGGCAGTCGCCGGTACACCATCGGACGCAGTGTCCGGCCGGTTCACGGCGAGGGACTCCGGGACGTGCGGGTTACAGCAGTCCGTCTCGACGAGCGCCAGGAACCGGCCGGAGTAAACTGTATGTGGCTATAGAGAACCGGTCACGGTGGGAGCGACAACGATTTTCCGTCCCGTCCCGTTGGGCCCGACGATGACCGACTTCGATCCCGGGCAGTTCGAGGACAAGTACGAACACTACTTCGCGGAGCTGCAGCAGGCCTACCGGCAGGCGTTCGAGACAATGAACGACGCCTACGACTCGGAGCTGGTCCACGCAATCGACCAGCAGGTGCTCGCGGAGAGCGAGCCCTTCTACGAGGGCGACGGCCAGTTCAGGGTCGAACTGCCCGAGGATCCGGTCGGGAAGCTCTCCGGGGTGGTTGTCGGCGACGGGAAGGCCGAGGCGGTACTCGACCGGTACGTCGAGGAGATCGAGGCGGAACTCCGCGACGTGTTCAGGTTCGACTAGTGGTCGCCGAGGACGACCACACTGCGCCCGCCGACGGCCGCGGGTTCCCGACAGCGCGCACGACGCGGTGGTCCCGAAGCTCGGGCTGGAGACAGCGGACCCGAGACGGACGGTAGACCAAAGGCCTAAGCCCGCCCGCTGAGTACATACCGGTACAATGAGCACCGAGACAGAGGACACGGAAGACGAACTGCGCGAGCGGATCACGAACTTCCTGCGGCGGAACTTCCCGCAGATCC